>CAZSMB010000021.1:0-15773 GCA_964607625.1 uncultured Sphingopyxis sp.
ATCACCTCGTCGTCGCGAATCGATCCGCCCGGCTGGATTACGCAGGTTGCGCCGGCTTCGGCGGCGGCGAGCAAGCCGTCGGCGAAGGGGAAGAAGGCATCGCTCGCGACCGCGCTGCCGACGGTGCGGGGCTGCGCCCAGCCCGCGGCTTCGGCGGCTTCGCGCGCGCGCACCGCGGCGATGCGCGACGAATCGCGGCGGTTCATCTGACCCGCGCCGATCCCTGCGGTCGCGCCGCCCTTGGCATAGACGATCGCGTTCGATTTCACATGCTTGGCGACGGTCCACGCGAACAGCGCATCGGCGAGTTCCTCCTCGCTCGGCGCGCGCGTCGTCACGACCTTCAACTCGTCGCGGGTGATGCGGCCATTGTCGCGGGTCTGCGCGAGCCAGCCTCCGGTGATCGTCTTCATCGCGAGGCCGCCGCGCACCGGATCGGGCAGCTCGCCGGTGAGCAGCAGGCGCAGGTTCTTTTTCTTCGCAAAGATCGCGCGCGCGTCGGCATCGGCGTCGGGGGCGACGACGACCTCGGTAAAGATGCTCGCGATCGCCTCGGCCGTCGCGCCGTCGAGCGGCCGGTTGAGCGCGACGATGCCGCCAAAGGCCGATACGCTGTCGCACGCCAGCGCTTCGGTCCATGCTTCGGCGAGGCTGCCAGCGGTCGCAACGCCGCACGGATTGGCGTGCTTGACGATCACGCAGGTCGGCCCGGCCTCGCGGAATTCGGCGACGAGATCGAGCGCCGCATCGGCGTCGTTGATATTGTTGTAGCTCAGTTCCTTGCCCTGCACCTGTTCGGCCTGCGCGATGCCGCGCGCTGCGGGACCGGCGGGCAGGTAAAGCGCCGCCTTCTGATGCGGATTTTCGCCATAGCGCAGTTCGCTCGCGAGTTTCGCGGTGAGCGGCAGCGTGTCGGGGAAGAGCTTGCCCTGGTCGGCGAAGGCGAACCAGCTCGCGATCATCCCGTCATAAGTCGCGGTATGGGCAAAGGCGGTCGCGGCGAGCCGCTTGCGCAGGGCGAGGCTGGTCGCGCCGCCGTTCGCGTCCAACTCCTCGATCACCGCGGCATAGTCTTCGGGCTCGGTGACGATGCCGACGAAAGCGTGGTTCTTCGCTGCCGAACGCACCATCGCGGGCCCGCCGATATCGATATTCTCGATAATCTCGTCGCGTGCTGCGCCCTTCGCCACCGTCGCGGCAAAAGGATAGAGATTGACGACGACCAGGTCGATGCCGCCGATGCCGTGCGCCTCCATCGCGGCGACATGCGTCGCGTCGTCGCGCACCGCCAGGATGCCGCCGTGGACGGTCGGGTGCAGCGTCTTGACGCGCCCGTCCATCATCTCGGGGAAACCGGTCAGGTCGGCGACGTCGAGCACGTCATGCCCCGCCTCGCGCAACGCCTTGGCCGTGCCGCCGGTCGAAACCAGTTCGACGCCGTGGCGGGTGAGCGCGGCAGCCAGATCGGGAAGCCCCGCCTTGTCGCTGACGGACAGAAGCGCGCGGCGGACGGGGACGAGATCGGTCATGGGAAAGCGGCCTTTTGCGAGACGGGAAAGTCGCGGCTCCCCTAAGCGCGTGGCGGCGTTTGGGCAACCGTTTGAAGGTTCACGCGGAGACGCGGAGGCGCGGAGAAGGGAAATATGCGCGCGGAGGCGCAGAGAACGAAGAGAAAATAAGGGCGACGAAGCCGCCAAACTCTTCTTCCTCCGCGTTCTCCGCGTCTCCGTGTGAACCATTTTCTCTGCGTTATCTGCGCCCTCTGCGCGAATCTCTTACAGCCCCAGCTCGGCCGCGATGCGATCCCAGCGGACGATCTTGAAATTCTGCGCATTCGGGGCGTTGTCGCCATCCTGCGCGATGAAGAGGCCGTCGGGATAGGCGGCGCCGAAATTGCCCGCGACCGCTTCGATGCCATCGGTCTCGCTCGTCGCGCCGAATTCGCCGGCGGCGACCGCAAAACGGCCGACATAATCCATCGCCGGCAGGCGAAACACCGCATAGGCGTTATCGCCCTGGCTCGACGCGATCAGATAGCGACGGCCCTTGTGATCGATCGTCGCAAGACCCTCGACGTCGGCGACAAGGCGCTGGTTGTCGACCGGTGCGACCAGGCTTGCATCGACACCGCCGCTGCCCGGCGTCAACCGCCAGATGCCCGCATCCTCCTCGCCGACATAGAGCGTGTCGCCATCGAACACACAGCCTTCGGACTGGGTCGGGATCTTATACTCCCACTGAACGGCGAATGCGGGCTCGGCGCCCTCGGCCAGCGTCAGCGTGCCCACACGGACGGTGCCGTCCTTGACGATCAGCGCCGCGGTAATCGGCGCGCCGAGCGCGCTGCGCTTGAGGCACAGGCCATAGGCTTCGCCCGATCCCGCGCTGGCCCGTCCGAGCGCCGCGATCGCGGGCGTCGCGGGATCGAGGCGGAAAACCGCCAGATGTGCGTTGACCCCGTCGTTGCGGTCGCTTGCGACGATGATGTCGCCCGCGACATCGACATTGTTCACCAGCCCGCCCTCGCTGAACGCAAGGTCCCTGCCGGAAAGGTCATAGACGTGGAGGCCCGCCTTCTTGTCGGTCGCGATGATCAGCGCGCGGCCCGGGTTCGCGGGATCGACCCAGATCGCCGGGTCGTCGGCGGCGTCGGCCTTGCTGGTCCCGACCGGTTGCGTCTCTCCGCTTGCCGTCACGGGCGCGGGGGGCAGGCCCATGATCACGGGCTCCGCGGGCGCGCAGCCGCCGAGCAAGGCGGCGCTTGCGATGGTTGCGCTCCAACCTATCGACGCGATACGGTTCATGCTGAATCCCCTGTTCCCGGCAACGCCGACCCTGTGGCGCGCCAGTCCCAGCAAAGCGGATCGGGGTCAATCCCCTAACATTTCCGTCACTTGTTCGTCATCAAACTGTCATGGCAAAGCGCCGGCCTGTCGCGCGCGCGTCGGAATTTTGTTTCGCACGAAGCCAAGAAGAAATCTCTCAACTCCGTTCGCCCTGAGCTTGTCGAAGGGCCGTTCTTTTCTTCCGGGTTGCGAGAAAGACGGTGCTTCGACAAGCTCAGCACGAACGGACGTGAAGACATCTTTGTGGCTTCGTGCGAAACCATATGAAACAGCCGCCGCAGCTCTGCGGCCCCGTCAGCCGATATGTTTGAACAGCCACCCGATGCTCGCGCCGCCCGCCGGCGCCACGCCGGTGACGACCAACTGCTCGCTCGGGTGCGGCCGGCCCTCGCCGTCGACCCACAGGCTTTCTTCGACCTCGAGCGTCCCTTCGGAGGTGCGGAACTGCCACAACGGGCCGCCGGCGATCCGCAGCAGCGCGCCCAGTTTGTCGGCGGTCAGGCTCGCCGAGATTGTCCGCCCGAGGTGAAAGCGCAGTGTGAACGCCTTTTCCGCCTTGCGCCGGCTGCGCGGGGCGGGGAGCAGCATGTCCTCGCCGCGAAGCTCGCGGCCGTTGGGGGACAGGATGAGCAGTCGGCGGTGAATCAGCCCGTGGCGCCGCGCATAGCCGTCGTGGCTCATCTCGAGCCGGCTGCCCTGCGGCGTCTCGCGTCGGTCGAGTTCGACCTCGGTCACCCCCTTGCCGAGCGCGCCGCTTGGCAGGATCGCGGTCGAATTGCTGTCGGCGATCGTCAGCGTCGAATGCGCCGCGGTGGTGCGCAGGCCACGCGCAAGATCGGCGGGGATCGTCGCACCGGTCAGCGCCGCGCCGCCGCAATTGACGACGATGCGTTCGCCGCCATCGGACAGTTCGAAGGCGAGGGTCGAGGCGCATCCGGCTTCGGTCACGCGCGCGATCGGCGGCGGTGCGGCGTCGGCCAGCACGACGACCTTGTTCGCGACCAGCCGCTGATAGCCCCAGTCGCGCGCCTGCTTGAGCGGGCGGGTCCGCACGCGGCTCGCCTCGACGATCGCGTCGATGACCGCGGCGTCGGTGGCGCCGCTGCCCTGCCAGCTTCCCATGCCGCCGTCGCTGTGCGTCAGGCCGAGCAGCGCGGGAACGGTGCGATCGAGAACTTCCTGCACGAAGGGGGGCAGGTCGATGCGCCGCATGTCATAGGCGCGCGCGAGCATCGACAGCGCCATGATCGCGTCGAGCTGCGCCTGCGGCGAGCGCGAGATATTGCCGCCGTCGGCATAGAAGCTGGTTTCGAGTACCTTGCGCAACCCCGCCTCGCCGAAAACCTGCCGCGGTTCGCCGCCGGGCATTAGCAGCGACGCGGCGACGATGCCGACCCACGCGACGAGCTGGCCGACCCCGGGGCGCGTCTTGTCGGCGACGCGGTCGAGGTGGCGTGCGGCGCGCGCGAGGTGGTTGAGCACCGCCGAGCGATAGATGAGATCGCTCGACGAGAGGATCAGCGGCGCGTGGGCGGCCCAGAACAGGATGCGCCAGCCGCTGTTTTCGGCGCTCCACGCTGGCTCGCTAACCGTTTCGCCATGCACGGCGAGCCACTGGCGGACCATCGCCTCGGCGATAGGCGCGGTCTCGGCCCGCGTGCCCGCGGCGGCGAGGTCGCGCAGCCAGGCGAAGCTGTGCAGATAATCGGCAAAGGTCGGCGCGACCGCCAGCGCGGCGAAATCGAGGTCGCCGATCGGCAGTTTCAGCCCGCGGTGGAGGAAATGCCCGGCGCGGATCGCGGTGCCCGCGCGCACGTCGCCGGGCACCGGATCTTCGGGAACGCCCAGCAGCTTGAGCGGGAAGCGTCCCTTCAGGCGAAAGGCGTGGAGCGGGGTGCGCCAGGTCAGCCGGGTGATGTGGTTGGCGATACGGTCGCCAAGCGACAGCCCCTTTTCGGCGGGCAGGCGGATCAGCCTCTTGCCGGGCTCGATCGTATCGTCGAGCGGCGCGCCGTCGCCCGCCGTCTCGGGCAGCGGGTCGGCCGGGGCCGCGGTCAAGGGGCGCCCTTCGCCCATGTCAGGCGCCGCGCAGGCGCCGGATGTTGCCGGCATAGGCGTCGGGCCCGCCCTTGAAGGTCGCGGTTCCGGCAACGAGCACGTCGGCGCCCGCTGCGATCGCTTGCGGCGCGGTCGCCGCATCGATCCCGCCATCGACCTCCAGCCGGATGTCGCGGCCCGACTTGTCGATCATCTTGCGCACCGCCTCGATCTTGCGAAGCTGGCTCGCGATGAAGCTCTGCCCGCCGAAGCCGGGATTTACGCTCATCACCAGGACAAGGTCGATGTCGTCGATCAGATAGTCGAGCATCTTGGCCGGCGTCGCGGGATTGAGCGACACACCCGCCTGCTTGCCGAGCGACTTGATGTGCTGAACGCTGCGGTGGATATGCGGTCCGGCTTCGGGATGAACGGTGATGATGTCGGCGCCCGCGGCGGCAAAGGCGTCGAGGAAGCCGTCGACCGGGCTGATCATCAGATGGACGTCGAAGGGCAGGGTGGAATGCGGGCGCAGCGCCTTCACTACCGCGGGACCGATCGTCAGGTTCGGCACGAAATGGCCGTCCATCACGTCGATATGCACCCAGTCGGCCCCGGCCGCTTCGATCGCGCGCACCTCCTGCCCCAGCGCGGCGAAATCGGCGCTCAGGATCGAAGGGGCGATGCGGACGGGGGCAGGGGTTTCGGCGGTCATGGACCGCCCTTAACCATCAAGCGGTGGGCGGGCAAGCAGGCTGCGAAGCTGTCTGCGGCAAAGTCGGTGGATAATGCGCCGATCCTGCGAACCGGACGGATTATTTGCGCCGTCCCCGGCCGCCGCGCGGCTCGCCGGAGCCGCCGCCCCATCGCCAGTGCCACCCGCCCTCGGTGCGCTTGCGATAGAGCGGCATCGGCGCCAATGCGGCGAGCACCACCAGGATCGTCGCGACCAGCGGGTGGCCGCTAAGCAGCGTCACCAGCCCCATGATCAACGCAACGTGGGCGGCGAGCATGACCCACCCCTGCCACGCGATTGGCAAGCCGGTGCCATAGCCACGGGCCTTGGCGCGAAACCAGGGACGGTCGTCGAGAAACAGATGCAGCATCGGTCTATTCCTTCCCGCGATGGGTGTCGATGAAATCGGCGATCGCCGTGACCAGGCGAGGCTCAATCGGTTTGTCGGGGTCGGTGTAGGTTGCCATGTTGGCGGCGCGCCCTTCGCCCTCGACATGTTTCAGCGTGTGCGACATGCCGTCGATCCGGATGCGCGCGGCTTTCGGCTGGGCGGCAGCCAGGGCGTCGGCATCGGCGACCGAGACTTGCAGGTCGCTGCCGCCGCTTGCGATCAGGATCGGTTTGTCGACCGCGGCGATCATCGGAGCGGGCAGATGGGCGATCAGGTCGATCAGGAAATCCTGGACCGCCGGGTTGAAAAGACCGTTGGCCAAGGCCGGGTGCATCCCCGACACGTCTGCATGATCGCCGCGAGCGAGGGCATCCAGCGCGGTGTCGGCATCGGCCAGCAGCGGAGCGTTCGCCGGATTGGCCGCAAGCTGTTCGCGGATCACGGCATCGAGCGACCGGCCGGGGGTCGCGATCAGGACGAGGCCGCAGACGAGCGGATCCTGCGCGGCGGCCAGCGCGACGAGACCGCCTTCGCTGTGCCCGGCGATCCAGACGCATCGGGCCCCGCTCCTGTCGGCGAGGGCGCGAACCCATTTTCGCGCATCCTCGGCATAGGCGGCGAGCGTCACCTTGTTCGCGTCGGCAATGGCATCCTTGCTTGCGAACATGCCGCGTTTGTCGATCCTCGCCGCAGAAACTCCCTTGGCCGCCAAGGCTTCGGCGAGCAGGCGATAGCTGTTCGGGTGCAGACCCATCGGACTATTGCCGTCGCGATCGGTCGGGCCCGACCCGGGCAGGATGAGCACCACGGGCGCATCGGCCGGATCGGCGGCAAGCAGCGTGCCGGCCAGCGGACCCTGCGGACCCGGCACCGTCATGTCGACAGAGACCGGCGCGGCGGCAACGGAGCCGGGGATCGGGGTAAACGCCAACACCGCGCCAAGGACAGCCTTGCGGATCATCTTTTTCCTCCTCCGGGTGGCCGTCCGCGCCTGGGCGGGGACGGCGGCTCGAGCTTCACGCCGCGGCGGGCGAGCGCCTCGCGCAGCAGCACTTCGATCTCGGCATTGGCGCTGCGCAGGTCGGCCGCCGCCGCGCGCTCGATCGCCCCGTAGAGCGCGGGATCGAGGCGGAGGGCAAAGGCCTTCTTGGCGGGCGCGGGCATGAGTAACCAACCTCACTTCCCGTTCGCATCGAGCGATGTCGAGATGCCGCGAGAGCCTATGGCCACGACGGATGTCCGGACTTCGCTCGACACGAACGGATATCTCAGTTCAATAGAGCGTTCCGGCGTTGACGACCGGCTGGGTGTCGCGCTCGCTGCACAGCACGACCATCAGGTTCGACACCATCGTCGCGCGGCGTTCGTCGTCGAGGTGGACGACATCCTTTTCCGACAAATGGTTGAGCGCCATCTCGACCATCGTCACCGCGCCCTCGACCAGTTTCTTGCGCGCGCCGATCACCGCTTCGGCCTGTTGGCGGCGGAGCATCGCCCCGGCAATTTCCTGTGCATAGGCGAGGTGGGTCAGGCCGCATTCGTCGACGGTGATCCCCGCGACCGCGAGCCGTTCGATCAGCGCCTTTTTCAACTCGACGCCAATTTCGTCATGGTTGCCGCGCAGCGTGATTTCCTGGTCCTCGATATCGTCATAGGGATATCGCGACCCGATCGCGCGCACCGCCGCCTCGATCTGCGCGATCACGAATTCCTTGTAATCGTCGACGTCGAACAGCGCTTGCGCGGTGTCGGTGACGCGCCACACGACCTGTGCCGCCATTTCGATCGGGTTGCCGCGAAGGTCGTTGACCTTGATCTTCTCCGAAATGATGTTGTTCGCGCGCACCGCGATCTTCTTGCGTGTCAGCCACGGCAGCACCCAGCGCAGCCCGGTCGCGCGGTCGGTGCCCTTGTAGCTGCCGAAGAGCTGGATCGCGGCGGCCTCGTTGGGATTGATCAGGTAGAAGCCTGCCAGAACGAGCGTGCCGATCACCGCCGAGACGACGACGACCACCCATTTCCACGCCACCTGATAGGCAGCGGTGCCGTTGCTGATCCCCGCCCACAGCGCGAGACCGAGCAGGGCCAGCCACACGAACAGCATCAGATATCCGCTCGCGGTCGCGGCGCGCACTTCGCGCGTCGGATTGAGCGCAGCACTCAGGTTCGAATCACTCATGACACCCTCCGATATAAATACGATATCGCAATTATATCAATTTCAGCAACCGTCAAGCGGATATGCCGACCTGTCCCCGCATCCTTTGCCGGCAAGCGGGCAGCGCGGATCTTGTAAAGGCTCGCGGTGCGGGCGATAGCGGGCTGCGATGAGCCCGCCACCCGCCACCCGTCAGTCGGCCTTCGACCGGCTGACCGTTCATGCCCCCTTCCTGGCCCGCCTTGCCGAACTTCATCCGGCCGACGTGGCGCGCTTCCTTGCCGACGGCGCCGATGCCGCGATGGCCGAGGTGGCGCCGCCGGCCGTCGACGACGACATCATGCCGGCGCTGCGCCGATGGCGCGGCCGGATCGCGCTGCTGCTGGCGCTCGGGGACCTGTCGGGCGAGCATGACGTGGCCACGACCACGCGCCTGTTGTCCGATTTCGCGGATGCCGCATGCGATCTGGCGCTCGCGGCGGCGTTCGCGGAGCGCGTCCCCGACGCCGAACCGCGCGGACTCGCCGTGATCGCGCTCGGCAAGCTCGGCAGTTTCGAGCTCAACTATTCGTCGGACATCGATCCGATCCTGATCTTCGATCCCGAAACGCTGCCGCGCCGCGAGCGCGACGACCCCGACGAGGCGGCGGTACGGATCGCGCGGCGCTTCGTCGAAATCCTCTCGGCGCGCACCGCCGACGGTCATGTGCTGCGCGTCGACCTGCGACTGCGCCCGCATCCCGAAGTGACACCGATCGTGCTGCCGGTGAACGCCGCCATCTCCTATTATGAATCCGAAGCGCTCGCCTGGGAACAGGCGGCGTTCATCCGCAGCCGCGCGTCGGCGGGGGACCGCGCGCTAGGAACCCGCTTTCTGACTGCAATCCAGCCGTTCATCTGGCGTCGCAGCCTCGACTTCCGCCAGCTTGGCGAAATCGGCGCGATGAGCGACCGCATCCGCGACCATTTCGCGCAGGGGCAGGCCTTCGGACCCGGCTACGACCTCAAGCGCGGTCGCGGCGGCATTCGCGAGATCGAGTTTTTCGCGCAGGTCCACCAGCTGATCTATGGCGGTCGCGATCCGGCGTTGCGGGTGCCCGCGACGGTCGACGCGCTTGCGGCGCTTGCCGCCGCCGGGCGGATCGACACCGGCATCTCGACCCGCCTGTCGAGCCATTATGCGACGCTGCGCCGGATCGAGCATCGGCTGCAGATGATCGAGGACCAGCAGACGCACAGCCTTCCCGTGCAGGCGGCGGCGCTCGATGCGATTGCCCGGCTCGATGGCGAAGCCGACGGTGCCGCGCTGCTCGACAGCCTGCGTCCGGTGGTGGACGATGTCGGCACCTGTTACGATGCGCTGGTTGCCGATCGCGCGGCGCCCTCGGGGCTGCCGCGCGAGGAGAAGGAGCTTGCCGCGAGGCTCGCGGGCCTGGGATTCGATCCGCCCGACGCCGCCCTGCGCACCATCGCCGAATGGCGCGGTGGGACGCTGCGCGCGCTGCGCAGCCCGGCCGCGCTCGAGGCGCTGGAGACGGTGCTTCCCGAACTGATGAAGGCGCTGGGCGCCGCACCCGACCCCGCTGGCGCGCTGCTGCGCTTCGACAAGCTGGTGGCGGGGCTGCCCAGCGCGGTCAATTTCTTCCATTTGCTCGCCGCGCAACCCGCGCTTGCAAGGGTCGCGACGCGCATCCTGTCGCTGGCGCCGACCCTGGCCACCGCCCTCGGCGCGCGGGTCGAGCTGATCGACGGCCTGATCGATGCGCGGGCTTTCGACGCGCCGGCAAGCCAGCCCGAGCTGATCGCCGAATGGGCGCCCGGGCTGGCGGGGCTCGATTACGAACGGGTGCTGGACCGCGTGCGCGATCGCGTCGGCGAGCGGCGCTTCGCCTATGGCGCGCAGCTCGTCGCGGGCAGCGCCGACCCGCTGGTGATTGCGCGCGGCTATTCGGACCTCGCCGAAGCAGCACTGCAAGTGCTCGCCGACGCGACCGTTGCCGAATTCGTCGAGTCGCACGGCCGCGTACCGGACAGCGAACTCGTGATTCTGGCCCTCGGGCGATTCGGCGGGCAGGCACTTACCCACGCCTCGGACCTCGACCTTATCTACCTGTTCACCGGCGACCACCTTGCCGAATCGGACGGCTCGCGTCCGCTTGGCGCGACGACCTATTACAACCGCCTTGCCCAGCGGGTGACCGGTGCGCTGTCGGTGCCGACCGCAGCCGGAAAACTCTATGACATCGATGTGCGGCTGCGGCCGCAGGGTGCGCAGGGGCCGCTTGTCGTCACGGTCGACAGTTTCGAACGCTATCAGCGCGAAGAAGCCTGGACGTGGGAGCATATGGCGCTGCTGCGCGCGCGGCCGGTCTATGGCAGCGACGCGGCACGGAGTGCGGTCGGGCGGGTTATCGGCGATGTTCTGGCCGGGTCGCGCGGCGACGGGGTGGCGCGTGACGCCGCGGGGATGCGGGCGAAAATCGCCGCCCACAAGCCCGCCGCAGGCGCGCTCGACGTAAAGGGCGGGGCCGGCGGCCTCGTCGATCTGGAGTTCGCGATGCAGGTGGTCCAGCTCGAATCGGGCCGCTGTCACGACCCGCACATCCCCACCGCGCTCGCCTGTCTCGTCGCGGCGGGGCTCGCACCGCCGCCGGTGGTCGCGGCGCAGGACCTGCTGACGCGCATCCTCGTCATGCTCCGCTTGACCGCCCCCGAAGGCGATCCGTCGACCGCGCCGGCGCGGCAACTTGTCGCCGCGGCGTGCGGATGCGACGATTGGCCCGCGCTGCTTGCAGCGCACGACGCGGCGCGGCAGGAGGTCGCGGACTGGTGGGCCGCGATTCGGCCCCGCGACGAACAGCAGGAGAGTGAAGCATGAGCGCAATCGCCCCCGGGGATGCGATTCCCCCGGTGCAGGTCGCCGACGCCGACGGGGCGACGATCGATCTCGCCAGCCTGACGGGCGCACCGCTGGTGGTCTATTTCTATCCGAAGGCCGACACGCCCGGATGCACCGTCGAGGCGCAGGACTTCACGCGCCTGGCGCCCGATTTCGCACATCTGGGCGCGCATGTGATCGCCGTGTCGCGCGACGCGCCGGCGAAGCTGTGCAAGTTTCGCGACAAATATGGGCTGACCGTGCGCCTCGCGTCCGACGAGAACGGCGCGGTCTGCGAGGCATTCGGCACATGGGTGGAAAAGAAGAATTACGGGCGCACCTATATGGGCATAGAACGCTCGACCTTCCTGTTCGGCGCCGACGGCACGTTGGCGAAGGAATGGCGCAAGGTGCGCGTGAAAGGCCATGCCGACGCCGTCCTGGAGGCTGCGAAGGCGCTTTAGGCGATGACGAGGCTGGGAGACGCCGCGCGCGCGGTCCTGCTGACCCGCGATCCGCAGGACAAGCGCCGCGCCGCGCGCGCGCTTGCGCGGGCGTGGCGACGCGGCGAGATCGCGCATAGCTGCGACGCCGCCATGCCCGACCGGCCGGCGTGGCCGGCAGCCCCGGAGTTGCTCGCCCCGGCACAGATGCCGCGGCGGCGCAAGGGCGGGTCGGAGCGCGGACGGATCGCCATGATCCATGCGCTCGCGCATATCGAATTCGTCGCGATCGACCTTGCGGTCGACCTCGTCGGGCGTTTCGGCGGCGGCTTCCCGCGCGCTTTCGTCGATGACTGGCTGGGCGTGGCGGCCGACGAGGCGATGCATTTCGCCCTGCTCGACCGCCGGCTGCGCGCGCTCGGCAGCCATTACGGCGCGCTGCCCGCTCATGCCGGATTGTGGGAGGCGGCGGAGGCGACCGCCGACGACGCGCTGGCACGGCTCGCAATAGTCCCGATGGTGCTGGAAGCGCGCGGGCTCGATGTCACCCCGGCGACGGTCGCGCGCTTTCGCAGCGTCGGCGACGAATCGTCGGCCAGGATCCTCGATCGCATCTACGCCGACGAAATCCGCCATGTGAGCGCGGGGACGCGCTGGTTCGAGTGGCTGTGCGACGAACGGCGGGTCGAACCGCAGGCGACATGGCAAACCCTCGTAAAATCGCGATTTCGGGGGAGTTTGAAGGCGCCATTCAACGACTCGGCGCGCCGCGATGCCGGTTTAACGCAAGAATACTACGCGGTTATTGCTTCGTAACCTTTGCCCATGCACCAACGGTCGCGGGCAGGGAATTATCCCATCCACGATGAACAACCGGCACCGGCGGCGTGCAAACCACCCACCGGCGACATGGCGAATAGCGGGGTCGATACGTGCGAAACGCAAGCTGGACGCAGAAGTTCCGTCTCGGATTCCTTTTTTGTGCAATGGCGACGACGGGGCTGACCGCCCAGGTTGCGCATGCCGTCGAAGACAATGCCGACGCCGGCGTGGTCGTCCCTGACGAACCCGATGACGACAGTTTCGATCCCGGCATCGCGCCGTCGATCGGCGAAGACAATGAAGCGCGGGCGGTCTTCCAGGCGTGGAAGCGCCTCGACACGGGTTTGACGGCATCACTCGGCGTCGCGGTTCCGTCGCGCCGTCCCATCGAAAAAATGTCGCTGTCCTCCTCCTATGGCATGCGCGTCCATCCGATCACCGGCCGGGTCGCGCGTCACAACGGCATCGACATTCCCGCACCCTATGGCACGCCGATCTATGCCACGGCCGACGGGATCATCGGCCGTGCCCAGCGCCTGGGTGGCTATGGCAATTATGTCGAAATCAATCACGGCAACGAGATTCAGACCCGGTACGGCCATATGTCGCGCTTCGTCGTCCATTCGGGCGAACAGGTGAAGAAGGGCGATATCATCGGTTACGTCGGGTCGACCGGCCGCTCGACCGGCAACCACCTGCATTACGAAGTCCGTATCGAAGGCTCGCCGGTCAACCCGCTGCCGTTCGTCCGCTCGGACCAGATGGCGATCGCCGCCTTGTCCGGCGAGGAGGCCAAGATGGCGATGGGCGGCCCCGAAGACTAAAGCCTCACACGAGATCGGAGAGGAGGGGGCGTCCTCCGGCCGGCGGCCGAGGCGCCCTTTTCATTTGGGGTGCGACCCCCTATCTTGCGGATATGGAACAGCAGCTGTCCGAAATCGCCCTGTCGCCCGCCGCGGCCGCCCGCGTTCGCTGGATCGCGACGCGCAAGGGCGACGATGCCGAGCCGGCTTTGCGCCTTGCCGTCGACGGCGGCGGCTGTTCGGGCTTCACCTATCGGTTCGAGCTGACCGAGGGTATCGATGCGGACGATATCGTTGCCGAAACCGACGGGGTGAAACTGGTCGTCGATCCGGTGAGCATCGACCTCGTCCGCGGCTCGACGGTCGACTTTGTCGACTCGCTCGGCGGGTCCTCGTTCAAGGTTGAAAACCCCAATGCCGCCGCGGGATGCGGCTGCGGCTCCAGCTTCGCGATCTGACGCCTTTCTTAGGCTTTCGCTTCCTGTCATAGGGGGCGGATGAAAATCGCGACCTTCAATATCAACGGCGTCAAGGCGCGCCTGCCGCGGCTCGTCGAATGGCTCGAGGAAACGCAGCCCGACATCGCCTGCCTTCAGGAACTGAAATCGAGCGACGAGACGATCCCCACCAAGGAGATCGAGGCCGCGGGCTATGGCGCGCTCTACCACGGACAAAAGGGATTCAACGGCGTCGCGATCCTGGCGCGCGGCGCCGAGCCGATCGAAATCCAGCGCGGGCTCGCAGGCGAGGACGAGGACGAACAGTCGCGCTATCTGGAGGCCGATGCGCTCGGGGTGCGCGTCGCGTCGATCTATCTGCCCAACGGCAATCCACAGCCCGGTCCCAAGTTCGATTACAAGCTGCGCTGGATGGCGCGGCTACGCGAGCGTGCGCAGGCGCTGCTTGCCGCCGAAATTCCCGCGGTTCTGGCCGGCGACTATAATGTCATCCCGCACGACGACGACGTGTGGGACCCACGCGCGATGGCCGACGACGCGCTGATGCAGCCCGAATCGCGCGATGCCTGGTTTCGCATCCTCGGCGACGGCTGGACCGACGCGCTGCGCAGCCGGCACCCTGCGGGGCATGTCTGGACCTTTTGGGACTATCAGGCGGGGGCGTGGCAACGCGACCACGGCTTTCGGATCGATCATTTGCTGTTGAGCCCGGCGATGGCGGACCGGCTGATCGACGCCCAGGTCGACAAGGATCATCGCGGACGCGAAAAGGCGAGCGACCATGCGCCGACCTGGGCGCGATTCCGCTGATCGCTAGCGGTCAGGCGTCGGGATAGAGCGTCGCGGCCACCCGCGCGGGGTCGAGGGCATAATGGTGCGCTACGGCGCCCGCGATCACGCTTTCCAGACTACGCGTCGGCTTGAGGTCGCGCCCATCGAGCCGCGCCGCGGGCGCCAGGCCGGGCCAGTCGGCGGACACCTGGCCGCCGTCGTTCAGCTTGCCGCCAAAGAAGAGCGCGACCGATCCGGTCCCGTGATCGGTGCCGCCGGTGCCATTGACCGCGACCGTGCGTCCGAATTCGGTCGCGACGATCACCAGCGTATCGTTCCACGTCGGCCCCAGGCCTTCGCACAGGCCCCCGACGAGCTGGTCGAGCCCGCGAAGCTGCGCCGACAGCCGACCGCGCTGACCGCTGTGGGTGTCCCAGCCGCCGGTTTCGAGCATCATCACGCGGGCGCCGCCCGCCGGCGTCATCAGCGACGCGGCAAGCTGGCCCAGGTCGGCCCCGTTGCGGCCGTTGTTGCCTCCGATATCGCTCGCCAGCTCCTGTGTCCTGACCGCGCTGTCCCACAGGGGGTGCAGCAGCGGATCTTCGGCATAGAGCGCCGAAAGGCGGGCGAGAAGGTCGGCGTCGGGCTGCGGCAATCGGCTCGGCGCATAGGTTCCGACGGGAAGGTCGCCGCGGAGCGCCAGCGGCACGGCGGGGGCGATGGCCAGCGCCTCGCGCTCGGCGGGCGGTAACAGGGTGAGCAGGCGCCCGACCCAGCCGTCCTTGCGCGCATAGGGACGGGACCCGCCCCCTTCGAGCATGTTCTGTCCGTCGAAATGCGACCGGTCGCGATAGGCGGTGGCAACCGCGTGCGCGAAATGCGCCTGCCCGGACGCGTACAGCGCCGCGCTCCCGGACAGCGCGGGATGCAAGGTAAAGAACGGGTTCAGTTCGCCACCGCTCTCCTCCTCGGCCAGCGCGCCCCGTGCGGCTGCATAGTCGGGATCGCCGGTCGGCGCGACGATCGCGAGCCCGTCGGCAGCGCCGCGCTGGATGACGAAGACGAGGCGCTTCGGCGTTCCGGCGGCTGCGAAGGCGACGCGCGGCAAGGCGCTCGCGGCGGCGGCGGTCAGCCCGGTGAAGAGGATCGAACGGCGCGGGAGGATCATCGGCTATCTCCGCAAGAAGGTCGGGGTGGCGAACAGCATCGCGAGTCCCTGGCCGGGGCTGTCGGTGCGCGCGATCGCCTGTCCCGTTGCCGGGGTCAGCGCATCGGCCAGCAAAAGCGTGGCGAGCGCGCGCGCGTCGGCCCGGTCGCCGACTCGTCCCGCGACGCGGCTGGCCAGCTCGACGCGCTGCATCAGCGCCGCCGATCCGGCCCAGGTGGCAACCAGGTCGTCGTAACCCGCGGGCGATCCCGGCCGCCACACC
>CAZSMB010000021.1:15873-27032 GCA_964607625.1 uncultured Sphingopyxis sp.
TGGCGCGCCAGTTTGGTCGCGATATGGTGTGCGGTCGCGGGGTGTACCGCCAGATCGCGCAGCACGGCCTCGGCCTGTGCGGCGCCGGGCTGGTCGTACCGGCGACCAAGGATGGTCTGCCCGCCCGGCTCGTGCAGCCGGTCGATGAACACGGTGTCGCCGGGGCGTGCATCGGCGGGCATCAACCGCTGTCCCGCGCCGCGGCCGAGCCCGGCGACGGTCAGCCCGGTCAGCGCCTTGGCAAAGGCGATCACATCGGCCTGCGTATAGCCGGTGCGGACACCGAGCGTGTGCAGTTCCATGATCTCGCGCGCCAGATTCTCGTTGAGACCCGGACCCTGCTTGCCGCCCCGCCTGCGGATGCGCGCGGCGACCGGGCTTTCGGGGCCGAAGCTTTGCGCCTGATCGAGATAGAGAAGCATGGCCGGATGACGCACCGCCGCGATCAGCAGGTCCGAAAAATTGCCCATGATGTTCGGGCGGATCGCCTCGAACTCGTAATTTCCGGCAAAGCCGATCACCGGCAGCTTGTCGGTCGAAACGGCGAAATGATTGGCCCAGAAATGCGACAGCCGTTCGGGGAAGGGGGTGCCGGTGTCGACCGCCGAAGCGAGGCGGGCATTGGTCGCCGCGATATAATGATCGCGGATCGCCGATCGCGACAGCCGTTGCCGATCGATCGCCGCGTCCATCGCCCCGTCATCCGCGGCCATGCCGGTCTTGGCAGGGCGCCGTGCCGCGGCGCGGTCCTCGCGATAATCGACGTAAGCCTCCGCGATTTCCGCGCGGCTGGCGAGCGCGGCGATCGCGGGCGGGGCGGGGTCGAATTGGTCGAGCTGGCGAAGCAGCGCGTCGCGCGGATGGCCGGCGGAGGGCGCATCGTCGAAACGGCGGCCCAGGCCGAAGCGGTTCGCCGCCAGATACTGGATCGCCATGAATGCCGCCTTTCCTGTTCGGGATAACAGGCTGGCGGCGATTTGTCGCAAAGCTGTCCCAGCGGCGCCGCGTGCTTGCGCTTCGCCGCGAAAAGGCCTCAGGTCAAAGGCTTGTCATAGATGCGATAGACGCGATTCTCGGTCGCCTCGATCGCCTTCGCGACCGCGATCATCCCCTGATTGTCGTCGAGAACCCAGCCGATGTCGCCATATTCCGAGCCATATTCCACCACCGCATCGCGGCGGATGAATTCGATCATCATAAAGGCGAGGGTGCTCGCCATGCGGCTGTTCTGCAAATTCTTGACCACGCCCATCAACGGCACGCGCAGGGTGCGGCTCTTCGGTTTCCTGAGCCACCACAGCAGCCGCGCCCAGCCAAACGGCAGGAGCGAACCGTCCATGTCGATCAGCAACTCGTTGATGTTCGGCAGCACGATCATGAAGGCGACGGGCTCGCCATCGAGTTCGGCGACGCGGATCAAATCCTCGAACACCAAGGCTTTCAGCTTTTTGCCGACGAAGGCGATCTCGCTGTCGGTGAGCGGGACGAAACCCCAATTGTCCGACCAGGCGTCGTTCAATATGCCCATGATCAGCCGCGCCTCGGCGTCGAACCTGCGCTTGTCGACCTTGCGGATGCGGATGCGCTCATTCTTCTCGCCCGCCGCGACGATGCGGTTGACGATCGGCGGGAAGCCGTCGGCGATCGGCACCGAATAGTTGAGCAACGTCTTGACCGGACGATAGCCGGCACTCTCGACCCACGGGCGATAGAGCGCGCTGTTGTGCCCGAGCATGATCGTCGGCGGCGTATCGAAACCCTCGACGAGCAGGCCGGGTTCGTCCCAGATCGAGATCGACAGCGGCCCTAGCGAACGCGTCATGCCCTGGTCGCGCAGCCAGGCCTCGGCGCGCGCGAGCAGCGCCTGGGCGATGCCTTCGTCCTCCGCCTCGAGCAGCCCCCAGTTTCCCGTTCCCGGCCCCATGCCCTGTTCGGCGGGCTGGGCCAGCGCGAGCTCGTCGATATGCGCCGAAATGCGCCCGACGGTGCGCCCGTCGCGCCGCGCGAGGAACAATTGCGCCCTGCCATGTTCGAACCACGGATTCTTGCCGGGGGTCAACAGGTCGAACGCCTCTCCTTTCAGCGGCGGCACCCAGGCCGGATCGCCTCGGTTCAGGCGAAAGGCGAGCTCGACGAATTCGCGTTTATCGGCCTTTGTCTTGACCGGAATGATGCTGACGGGACCCTGGGCGTGTGCGGCCATCTCTGGTTTCCTAGTTGAAATCACCTATATTTGGTGGACGCGCATTACGGCATTGATGCGGCGCTGGCGACCCGCATTCGGCCATTTTGCTGCCACGAAATCATGGTGAAAAGCCCGATATGACGACGATGACTCCCCCCGCCGATCGCGCCGCGACGCCCCCCGCGTCGCCGACGGTCAAGACGCCGAAGTCGGCGATCGCCGACGATATGGCGATGATCCGCGCCGCGTCCGAACTGACCCGCGACCTCGTCGCGCCCAGCGCGCGCATTTATTGGACCGATTTCCTGGCTTCGGCGTTCGTCGGCTATGCCGGTGTCGCGGCCGCGATCCTCGCCCCGTCGACCGGCTGGATGCTCGGTGCCGCGCTGGTCGCGGTGCTCGCCCTCTATCGCGCGGGCAGCTTCATCCACGAAATCACGCATATCCGCAAGAATGCGCTGCCGGGCTTTCGCCTGGTGTGGAACATGCTCGTCGGGGTGCCGCTGCTGATCCCTTCGTTCATGTACGAAGGCATTCACAGCCTGCACCACAACCGGACCAAATATGGCACGGTCGAGGATCCCGAATATCTGCCGCTCGCGCTGATGAAGCCGTGGACGGTGCCGTTGTTCGTCGTCGCGGCCGCCTTTGCGCCGCTCGCGCTGGTCTTTCGCTATGCGGTGCTCACGCCGCTGTCCTTCCTGTTCCCGCCGCTGCGCCGGCTGGTGCGCGAACGCTATTCGGGCTTGATCATCAACCCGTTGTTCCGGCGCAAGCCGCCCGAGGGCGAATTTCGCCGGCAATGGGCGTGGCAGGAAGGCGGCGCGTGGGCGTGGTCGACGCTGCTGATCGTTGCCGGCCTCTTCGGCTGGGTGCCGCTGCGCGCGCTGCTCGTCTTCGGCGGCATCGCCTCGGCGAGCATCGTGCTCAACCAGATCCGCACGCTCGTTGCGCATCTGTGGGAAAATGACGGCGAGGTGCTGACCGTGACCGCGCAGTTCCTCGACAGCGTCAATGTCCCGCCGCCGGGCCTGCTCCCCGAAATCTGGGCGCCGGTGGGCCTGCGCTATCATGCGCTGCACCACCTGCTTCCCGGCGTACCCTATCATGCGCTGCCCGAAGCGCACCGCCGCCTTCAGGACGCGCTGCCCACCGATTCGCAATATCACAAGGCCAATTATCGCAGCCTGCCAGGGCTCGTCGCGAACCTCGTCGCGGGCTCGGCGCGGGGCGCGGCGGCCTGAATTATTCCTCGGTCCGGATCAGGATCATCTCGCCGATCAGCGCGAAGAGGATGAACGGCCCCCACGCCGCCAGAAAGGGCGAGTAAGCGCCAAGGTCGCCCATCGCGAGCGCGAAATTGTCGGCGACGAAATAGGCGAAACCCAGCGCCATGCCCAGGATCGCGCGCACGAACAGCTTGCCCGACCGTGCGAGGCCGAATGCCGCCACGGCGCCGAGCAGCGGCATCAATATCGCCGACAGCGGTCCCGAAATCTTGTGCCACAGCACGCCCTTCAGCGAATTGACCGGGCGGCCTGCGGCCTCGAGCTCGGCGATCGCGCTCCGCAGCTGCAGGAACGGCAGTTCGTCGCCGTCGACCTGTGCCAGAGTGAATTGGTCGGGGCGCACGCCCTTTGCGGCAATGATCGTCCCCAACGCCTCGACGGTGCCCGAGCGGCGGAGGAAGCGTTTCGCATTGGTCAATTGCCACCCGCCCTCGACCGCGCGGCCGGTGTCGGCGGACAGGATCGAGGATAATATGCCGCCGGTGCGTTCATAGATCTTGACGCCGCGCAGGACGATGGCCGGGCCCCCGGTTTCGACGGTCTGCGCGTTGATCAGGTCGTCGCCTTCGCGCACCCAGATGTTCGACCGCACCCCGCTATCCTTGGGGACCTGGGCATATTCGACTTTTTGCCACGCGGTCAGTGCTGCGGTCGCGCGCGCGACGATGCGCTCGTTGAAGCCGAAGCTGACCGCGGCGACCAGCAGCGCGGCGAGGAACAGCGGCGCGAGGACCTGGTGCGCCGACATGCCCGCGGCCTTCATCGCGATCACCTCGCTGTTCTGGTTGAGCGTGATCAGCGTCAGGATCGTGCCGAGCAAGACCGAAAAGGGCAGGAAGGTTTCGATGATCTGCGGGACGCGCAGCCCGACATAGCGCCACACGTCGGCGTCGCCATTGCCCGCGACCGCCAGGATCTTGCCGCTTTCGCCAAGCAGGTCGAGCGTCTGGAGGATCACGACCAGCGCGAACAGGATCGCAAAGGTGCGGACGAAGAACAGCCGGCCCATATAGAGCGCCATCGTGCGCGACGGAAAGAAATGGAGCTGGTGCATCAGGCGATTTTCTGTTTGCGCTGGAAGACGCGGAACAGCGCCTTGACCCGCTGCCCCGCCTTGGCGGCGACGCGCTCCAGCGCACCGATCGGCTGGCCGCCGGGGACGTGGGCGAGCGTATAATACATCCAGACCGCCAGCGCCGCGAAGAGCAGGAAGGGCACCCACAGCGCGATGACCGGATCGACCGTGCCGCGCGCGCCCATATCCTCCGCATATTGGTTGATCTTGTGCTGGGTCACCAGGATGACGATCGACAGGAAGACACCGAGCGCCGACGTCGAGCGCTTGGGCGGGATCGCCAGCGCGACCGCGAGCAGCGGGATCAGGAACATCGACGCGACCTCGACGATGCGGAAGTGAAAGTTGGCACGCGTTTCGAGCCGGGTCGCCAGCGGTTCGGTCTTGTCACGCCCGACCACGAACAGCTCGGGAATCGTCAACTCGCGGTCGCCGCCGCCGCGGGTGCGGAAGGCCTCGATCTTGGGCAGCGGGATCGGCAGGTCGTGGTTGTCGAAGGTCAGGACGCGCGGCACCGGGAATTTCGGCGATTCATGGATCAGCACGCCCTTGGTCAGCCGCAGGATGATCGTGTTCGGATCGTCGGTCGCCAGGAACTGTCCTTGCGCCGCGGTCGCCGACACCGCCTGCCCGTCGTCATTCTCGCCGCGCACGAAAATTCCGCGCAAGGATCGCCCGTCGTCGAAACTTTGTTCGATGCGCAACGTCATCCGGCTGCCAAGCTTCGTGAATTCTCCGACCTTTATCGACGCGCCGAGCGCGCCCGACCGCAATTCGAACTGCAATCCCTCATAGGCATAGCGCGCATAGGGCTGGATGAAGCCGACGATCGCAAGATTGAGCAGGGCAAGGGCGAAGGCGAACAGATAGGGCATGCGCATCAGGCGCCCGAAGCTCATTCCGACGCCCCGCAGGACGTCGAGCTCGCTCGACGTCGCGAGCCGGCGAAAGGCCAGCAGGATACCGAGCATCAGCCCGATCGGGATGCCGAGCGAGAGATATTCAGGGATCAGGTTGGCGAGCATCCGCCACACGACGCTGACCGGGCCACCCTCCGTCGCGACGAAATCGAACAGGCGCAGCATCTTTTCCAGCACCAGCAGCATCGCCGAAAGGACGAGCGTGCCGAGCATGGGAAAGAAGATGAGACGCGCGATGTAGCGGTCGATGGCGGGTAGTCTGTTCAAGCTTTCGTCGCCCCATCACCATGATTTGGCCGCAAAGGTTTCCGATATGCCGATTCAAGGGCGACAGGGACCCATGTCGGCTTGCGCTTTCGCGCGGTTGGCGTGGCTATAACCTCTGGAGGTATTGAGGTCATGTCGAAAATGTTTTTCGCCGGGATACTCGCCGCCGGTGCTGCCGGAGCGCTGATCGCGCCCGTCGCGGCGCAGGGCGCAACGCTGGGTCCGGCGGCTCATCTGTGCAACAAGAATGCGACGGCGGTGCTGGTCGATGTGCGCGGTTTCAAGGCGCACACGGGGACGCTGCGCGTCCAGGTCTATAACGCCGACAAGAGCTATCTCGAAAAGCGCAAATGGCTCGATCGTATCGACGTGCCGGTTTCGGGTTCGGGTGCGATGCAGGTTTGCGTGCCGGTCAAGCAGCCGGGCAACTACGTCATTTCGGTGCGCCATGACCTGAACGGCAATGGCAAGTCGGACCGCAGCGATGGCGGCGGCCTGTCGGGCAATCCGGACATGAAGGTCACGGATTTCATCTTCAAGCGGAAACCGAAGCTTGGCGAAGTGAGCTTCGCGGTAGGCAGCACGACGAAGCGGGTGCCGGTTACGCTGAACTATATCAGCGGGCTTTCGTTCGAGCCGGTCGACTAAGCCGGACTAGGGAGGGCAATGGCCAGCGTCGCGCTTCTTTCCAACCCCCGTTCGACGGGGAACCGGGCGCTCCTGCCGAGGGTCCGGGAATATTGCGCCGCGCATCCCGATATCTTCCATTACGAGGTCGAGCATGTCGACCAGATCGGCGAAGCGATTCGCACCATCGCGATGGTCAGCCCCCGCGTCGTTGCGATCAACGGCGGCGACGGCACCGTCCAGGCGGCTTTGACCGAGCTTTATTCGGGCGGTCATTTCGGGGGCTCGCCGCCGCCGGTGGCGGTGCTGCCGAACGGCAAGACCAATTTGATCGCGCTCGATCTCGGCGCCGAGGGTGACCCGATCAAGGCACTCGAGCGCGTTGTCGAGCTGGTCGAAAGCGGCGGGCTCGACGACCATGTGATCGAACGCCAGCTTATCGCGCTCGACAGCGGCGGCGAACGGCCCGTGCTCGGCATGTTCCTCGGCGGCGCCTATCTTGCCGACATCATGCTCTATTGCCGGCACCGCATCTATCCGCTCGGCCTTCCGAACGGGGTGTCGCATTTCCTGGCCGCGATGCTTGCGCTCGTCTCGATCCTGTTCGGGCTCGGCGGCGGGCGCCTGCCGCCCAAGCCCGAACCGATGACCGTCTCGCTGATCCGGCAGGGCGAACTCAAGGGCAAGTTCTCGCTGCTCATCGTGACGACGCTCGAAAAGCTGCTGCTCTCGATCCGCACCGCCGACAGGCCGGGAACCGCCGGACATATGAAGCTGCTTGCGACCGAAAGCAGCGTCGGGGCGCTCTTTCGCATGCTCGGCGCGACCTGGCGCGGGACGCTGGGACAGCGCGAGCTGGCGGGCGTGCATTTTCAGCAGGGTGACGAGATCCGCATCGAGGGCAACCGTTCGAACGTCATCCTCGATGGCGAGATTTTCGAGGCCCAGGGTGGCAAGCCGATTATCCTGACATCGACCCAGCCGGTGCCCTTCCTTCGCCTCGCGGCCTGACGGGGGCCGCAGCCGTGGACGCCATGACGCCCCTGACAGACCTGGTTCGCGACGAGATGTCGACGCCCATCGACCCGCGCGTCGCCGCGATGGCGCGCGCGATTGCAGACCGGTATCCGGGCAGCGCGCGCGCGGTGCTCTTTTACGGCAGCTGCCTGCGCGCGGGGTCGCTCGACGGTTTGATGCTCGATTTCTACCTGATCGTGTCCGATTACGGCGATGCCTATGACAAGGGCTGGCTCGCCGTCGCCAACCGCCTGATCCCGCCCAATGTCTTTCCCTTCGAACATGACGGGCTGATCGCCAAATATGCGGTGTTGAGCGAAGGCGACTTCGATCGGCTGAACGGGCCCGAAACGCGCAACGTTTCGGTCTGGGCGCGCTTCGCGCAACCGTCGCGGCTTGTCTGGGCGGTCGACGACACGGCACGCGATCGCGCGATCGCCGCGGTGTCGCGGGCGGCCCCGGCCCTGCTCGCGGCGGCGGGGCGCCGCGACGGCGAGGCGCTGCTCGACTGGTGGCGCCGGGCCTTCGCGCTTACCTATTCGGTCGAGCTGCGCGCCGAACGGGGCAATCGCGCGCAATCGGTCGTCGACGCCGACCCGGACCGCTACGAACGATTTGGCGTTCCGGCGATCGCGGCGATTTCGGCCGAGGCGGCGAGCGGCGGCTGGGCGCGCCGCCGGATCGAGGGCAAGCTGCTCAGCATCGTGCGCCTTGCCAAGGCCAGCCTGACCTATGCCGGCGGCATCGATTATCTTGCCTGGAAGATCAACCGCCACGCGGGGACGAAGATCGAGATCAAGCCCTGGCAACGCCGCTGGCCGCTGGTCGCCGCGCTGACGCTGGTGCCGCGCCTCGTCAAGAGCGGCGCGATCCGCTGATCCCGCGCTAGCCCGCGACCCGCATCTCGGCACGCGCGTCGCCGCAGCGGCGGATCGCCTGGTCGAGCGCGGCCAGGGTGAAGGGCTTGCGCAGCACGTCATGGTCGCCGAAACTTGCGATTTCGCTCGCGTCTCCGGCATATCCGGTAACGAACAGCACCGACAGGTCGGGCCAGCGCGCCTTCAATCGCGCCACCATCTCGGGCCCGGTCAGCTCGGGCATCAGCACGTCGGACAGGATCAGGTCGAAGCCGCCGTGGTCGGCGACGATCGCCTCCGCCTCCAGCGGGTCGGCACAGGCGACGGCGGCATGGCCCAGCTCGATTACCGCATCGACGGTTGCGGCCAGCACGCGGCGGTCGTCCTCGACCACTAATATGTTGAGCGCCTCGACCGGAACGGCCGGCCGGTCTTCGGCTTCGGCGCCGCTTGCGGCTGCGGCCGCCGCCGGCCGGGCCACGGGCAGCAGCATCGCGACGCGCGTCCCCTCGCCCTCGGCCGAACTGATCTGGACCTCGCCCCCCGACTGCCGGCAGAACGCAAAGACCTGGCTCATGCCGAGCCCGGTGCCCTGTCCGGCGGGCTTGGTGGTGTAAAAGGGATCGAAGACGCGCTCGAGCACATCGGGCGACATGCCGCATCCCGTATCGATCACCTGCACCGCGAGGGCCGCGGTTTCGTCCTCGTCGTCGGCGAGGGTGCGGATCGTCAGCGCCCCGTGGCCCTCCATCGCGTCGCGCGCGTTGACCGCGAGGTTGAGCAGCGCATTTTCGAATTGCTGCCGGTCGATCCGGCAATGCAGCCCTTCGGCATGAAGGTCGAGGGTCAGCGCAATGCGGTCGCCGATCGTGCGCCCCATCAGTTCCGAAAAGCCGCGGATGCACGCGTCGATGTCGGTCATTTCGGGACGT
Organism: uncultured Sphingopyxis sp.; assembly: GCA_964607625.1. GTDB lineage: Bacteria > Pseudomonadota > Alphaproteobacteria > Sphingomonadales > Sphingomonadaceae > Sphingopyxis. The sequence continues at coordinate 25,043 of CAZSMB010000021.1, forward strand.
GCGGGCTCGGCGCGCGCAAAGGTCAGCAGGCGGCGGGTCAGGTCGGCGGCACGATTGGCGCCGTCGAGCGCGTTGTGGATGTGCCGCTGCGCCTTGTCGGGCGCTTCGGTCAGCCACCGTTGCGCCAGTTCCAGGCCGCCGACGACGACTGCGAGCATATTGTTGAAATCGTGCGCGATGCCGCCGGTGAGCTGTCCGACCGCTTCCATCTTCTGCGCCTGGCGCAGCCGCGCTTCGGCGGTCTCGCGCTCGCCCATCTCGCTGCGCAGCGCCGCATTGGCTTCCTCCAACTCGGCGGTGCGTGCCTCGACGGCGGCCTCGAGTTCGCTCGCTCGCTCGCTCTCGGCGAATTGCTCGCGCCGCGCCAGGCGGCGTTCGCTTTCGGCGCGCAGCAGCGAAAAGGTCGCGGCGATCGCGATCACCGCGGCCGCGGCGCCGAGCAGCGAGAACATCAGGATTGCCTGGTTCAGGCTGGCCCGGTCCGACGCCGCGACGCGGTTGCGTTGCGCGAGCAAGGCACGCTCGTCGCGGATCAGCTGGGTCAGCAATTTGTCGATCCGCCCCAGCGCCGGGTCGTGGCCCGCGGCATTATATTTGGAGATGGCGGCGACGGTCTGGTTGTAATTGGCGCTGAGCGCCGCATCGCCGAGCTGTTCGCCGCGCCGTTCGAGTTCGCCGGTCAGTTTTTCGACCAGTTCCGCTTGCGGCGGATTGTCGCGCACATTGCGCTGCAACAGGGCGAGATATTGCATCGCGACGCCCCATTGCTGCTGATAGATGCGGCCATCTTCTTTCTGCAACCCGACCGCAAAGCGTCCGAGCGCGGCCTCGGCGCGCGCCAGCGCCGCGTCGAGCGATCGGGTCTGCGAGATGACTTCCAGGCTGTGCGCCTGCCAGCCGAGCGAACGGTCGTAATTGTCGTTCGCGCGCATCAGCAGCAGGACGAGCGCGGTCACGACGCCGACCAGGATCGCCCCGACCCCGGCGGTCAGCCAGAAGCGCAGCCGTTGTCGCCGGCCCTCGTTCTCGGTGTCGCTGTCCCGTTCAAACACCGGTTCGTCTTACCGGCATTCGCGCGCGGCGGAAAGGCGCGAAGGGCCTGGCGGCCGCCGCCGCGGTCGATTCGCCGCGAAAAGGAATCGGCTGGTCCGGCAGCCGGAGCGGCTCAGCCGATGATGCCGACCCGCGTGCCCGCGCGTTCGAAGCGCGCCAGGATCTCGCCGACCTGATCGGACGAATGTTCGGCGCACAGCGAACAGCGCAGCAGCGTCATGTTCGCGGGGGTCGCCGGTGGCCGTGCGAGGTTGACGTAAAGCCCTTCCTCCAGCAGCGCCTCCCACATCATCGCGCCCTTCTCGAGATCGGGCATGATCACGGCGATGATCGCCGACTGCGGCTCGTCGGTGCCGAGCGTGAAGCCCAGATCCTTCAGGCCCTTGTGGAGCATCCTGGAATTTTCCCACAGATGCGCGCGCTTGTTGCTCCCGTGCATCAGCTTGCGGATGCTCGTCGCGGCGGTCGCGACCACGCTGGGCGGCAGCGAGGCGGTGAAGACATAGGGACGGCAGACGAGGCGCATGATCTCGAACTTCGGATGGTTCGAAACACAGAATCCACCGACGGTGCCGACGCTCTTCGAAAAGGTACCGATGATGAAGTCGACATCGTCGATCACGCCCTGCGCCTCGGCGACGCCGCGGCCATGTTCGCCGATGAAGCCCATCGAATGCGCTTCGTCGACCAGCACCATCGCGCCCGCTTCCTTGGAGACGCGGACCATCTCCTTCAGCGGTGCGACGTCGCCGAGCATCGAATAGACGCCTTCGAGCACGACGAGCTTGCCGGCGTCGGCGGGCAGGCGCCTCAGCCGCTTTTCGAGTGCTTCGATGTCGTTGTGGCGAAAGGCGACGATCTCGGCGTCGCCCATCTTGCACCCGTCATAGATCGAGGCGTGGCTGTCGATGTCGAGGATGACATAGTCGCCCTTGCC
>CAZSMB010000022.1:0-25731 GCA_964607625.1 uncultured Sphingopyxis sp.
CTGCAGCTTGATATAGCCGCTGATCTTCTTGGCCATGATGGCCTCCTTTCTTTCTATCGGTCCTTACCCAAGGGGAAAGACCTCAAAATAAGCGGTCCAGCGGAGGGTTATCGGCCCTCCTCCCGCGCGGAATCGCACCCTTGTCCGATGCGAAGCGGCGCCGTTAGCTCCAACGCGGCCGAAACGCAAGCTTTTTGGCGGGCTCAGCCGGCCGGGTCGTAGCGCAGCAGGCCTTCCTGCACCGTCGAGGCGATCAGCGTGCCGTCCTGGCGATAGATCGAGCCGCGGTTGATCCCGCGGCTGCCGCCCGACCAGTCGCTGTCCATCACATAGACGAACCATTCGTCGACGCGGATGTCGGCGTGGAACCACATCGCATGATCGAGGCTGGTCGAGAACAGCCCCGGAGTCGACCAGTTAAGCCCGTGCGGCAACATCGCCGAGGACAGCAGACCCATGTCGGAGGCAAAGGCCAGGAAGGCGCGGTGGATCAGCGGATCGTCGCCGACCGGCGCCGCGATGCGGAACCACTGGTAGTGCTGGGTCGCCTGCGCGTCGGCAGCCGGGCGATGATTGCGCAGTTCGAACGGCCGGCGCCGCGCCATATGGGCAAAGGATTCCTCGGACACGCCGGGGTCGGCGGCGATGGTTTCCAGAAAATCGCGGCATTCCTCGGGCGGCATGAGGTCGGGCATCGGCACCTGGTGCGCAAGGCCGGGCGACGGACGCTGGAACGACGCGGTGAGGTTGAAGATCACCTTGCCGTCCTGCCGCACGACGACGCGGCGGTTCGCAAAGCTGCGGCCGTCGAAGTCGCGGTGGACGCGGAAATGGAGCGGCTTGGTCTCGTCGCCGCCGCGCAGGAAATAGGCGTGGAGCGAATGAACGTCCTTGTCGGCATCGACGGTGCGCGCGGCAGCGACCATCGCCTGCGCGATCACCTGCCCGCCGAAGATGCGCTGGCGCGAGGTCGTGGGGAGCGCGGGAAAGGTGAACTCGTCCTCGAGACCCGGAACGGGATCGAGCGTGAACAGCCGCGCCACTGCGCCCACGACCTTTGCGACATCGACGCTCGCATTGATCTCTTGCGCGCGCGCGATGCGAGCCTGAATCTCTGCCGGAGAGAGGCTCATTAGCGGTTCCTATCCGTTCCGGGAATGACGACCGGCAGGGTCGTCACTTCATGCGTTCGACCTGCTCGAAATCGAGCTCGACGGGGGTCGCGCGACCGAAGATCGACACCGACACCTTGACGCGCGCCTTGTCGAAATCGAGTTCCTCGACGACGCCGTTGAAGCTGGCGAACGGTCCCTCGAGCACCTTGACCTGGTCGCCGATCTCGTAATCGACGCGGATCTCGGTCTTCGGACGCGCCGCGGCCTCTTCCTTGCTATTGAGGATGCGCGCGGCTTCGGCCTCGCTGATCGGCTGCGGTTTTCCCGACGACCCGAGGAAGCCCGTGACCTTCGGTGTGTTCTTGACGAGGTGATAGACGTCGTCGCTCATCGTCAGCTTGGCGAGAACATAGCCGGGGAAGAATTTCCGCTCGGCCTGAACCTTCTTGCCGCGCTTGACTTCGGTGACGGTCTCCACCGGCACTTCGACCGCCTCGACGAAGTCGCTGAGGCCCATGCGTTCGGCTTCGGAGATCACCGAATCGCGAACCTTGTTCTCGAAACCCGAATAGGCGTGAATGATGTACCAGCGCGCCATTTGTGTCCTGTCCCTGGAAAAATGCCTGTAACCGCGCCGTATCAGCGCGCGAGCGACGTCAACCAGTTGACGATCGCGTTGAAAACCGTGTCGACGCCAAGGAAGAAGAAGGCGAGGATCGTCGTCATGATCAGCACCATGATCGTCGTCTGCACCGTTTCGCGGCCGGTCGGCCACACGATCTTGCCGGCCTCGGTCTTCACCTGGTTGACGAATTCGCCAATCTTGGGCCTGGCCATGTCGATCGTCCTGTCCTTGTGCGTTCAATTCGAAGGCCAGATGGGTTGCCGTCCCTGCCGCGTCAAGCGCGTTTCGGGCAATAGTCCGCCCACCCTCCCCGGCCGGGCCGGTGAAAGGCGGAGGAAAACGGCGCATCTGTCCGAGTGAAAGCGGCCTTTAGCCGTCCGCCGATGGCTTGGCAAGCAAAGCCTTGCGCCCGGCCGCCCCCAACGCGCCGCGGCGGGGCGCCGGACAGGTGCCCCGGATCGATACGCAATCGCCCCTATATCCAGACCCGCCAGCAGACGGTCGCCATCGCGGCCAAGCATCCGTAATCGGGTCAATAAATGGAAGACTAAACGAAACGTTAAACTACCCCCTTCATAAATAATAAAATATCGACAGAATCGGCTTAATAACGTAAAAAATGTCCGTAAATTACATAGGTCTCTACGGACTCACCTGGGTACGCAGCGATGAGGAGAAGCCTATGAATATCCCCAATGCGCCCAACAGCGTCCCCCTGGATTCCGCGGCGCTGGGCGACGACCGGCGCGAAGCAAACCGCCATTGCACGGTGTTCCGTATCGCCAAGATCGCGCGTGAAAGCGATGCGGGCCTGTGGCGCGTACGCAACATATCGAACAACGGCATGATGCTGGCGACGACGGTCGATGTCACGACCGGCGAGCCGCTGCAGATCGCGCTGTCCGACGCAATCGTGCTGACCGGCAAAGTGGTCTGGGCGCGCGACGGACGATGCGGGGTCGAGTTCAACGAGCCCGTCGATGCCCTCGAAATCCTGCGCCATCTGGCCGCGGAACGGCAATCGGGCGACTATCGCCCCCCGCGCCTTCCCGTGCACGGCCGCGCCGTCGCGGTCACTGACGATGGCGACCATGACGTCGAGATCGAAAACCTGTCGCAGAACGGTGCGGGCATCATCCACGAAGGCGCGATCGAAACCGGCGCCGAGTTGCTGCTCGTGCTGAGCGGCGACATCAAGCGCCGCGGCGTCGTCCGCTGGTCGCGCGGCGATCGCGCCGGCATATGGTTCGCCCCGCCGCTCGCGCCCGGCGATCTTGAAAGCATCCGCCGCTTCGAAAGCTGAAGCCGTATCACCCAACGCCTGGCCGGACCATAGGGGCCAGGCGCACGGTCGATCGGCGTCCCTGAATCGCTAACCGGCGCACGCGCCGCCACCGGGCCAGCCGGTCCAGCCGGGGCCCCGCACGACACGGCCGGGCGTCGCACCGCTATGGGCCCCGTCCTTGATCACCTGAACCCCGTTGACGAACACGTCGCGCACCCCCGTCGCGTACCGGTCGGGCGTCTCGAAGGTCGCATGATCCTGGACGGTTGCCGGATCGAACAGCACGACATCGGCATAATAGCCCGATTTGAGCGAGCCCCGGTCGCGTATGCCCAGATTGCCGGCAGGCAGACTGGTCAGGCGCCGGATCGCGCTCTGCAGCGTCGTCGCCTTTTCATCGCGGACATATTTGCCGAGCAGGCGCGCGACATTGCCATAGGCGCGCGGATGGTGCCTGGCGTTGAGGAACAGGCCTTCGGGCGCCGCCGCCTCCTCGTCCGACCCGAACGACATCCACGGCAGGTCGACCGCCTTGCGGACATTGTCCTCACTCATCAGGAAATAGGCGGTCCCGACCCGGCTGCCATCCTCGATCACCAAGTCGATCGCGGTTTCCTCCGGCGAGGTGCCGCGCAGCTTTGCCACCTCGCCCAGCGTCTTGCCGGTATATTGGCGCAAGTCCGGATTTTTGAATGCGAGCAACAGCAGATTGTCAGGCGTTCCCGCTGCATTGTACAGATTTTCCCAATCCTTGCCCGGCGCCTTCATTTCGGCAATCACCCGGGCGCGGACCTTCGGGTCCTTGAGGCGCTCGGCCCATTGTTCGTAGCCGCCAGCCTGCACCCAGGTCGGCATGGCCGCGTCGAGCCCCGTCGCGCCGGCGGTATAGGTGTACATATCGGCCGTGATCCGTTGACCAGCCTTGCGAGCCGCTTCGACCTTGGCGATGATCGCGTCATATTTGCCCCAGTTCGCCTTGCCGCCGAATTTCAGATGATAGATTTCTGCCGGAGCGCCGCTCTTGCGGCTGATTTCGATCAGTTCGTCGACCGCCTCCTCGATATGGTCCCCTTCGGAGCGCATATGGCTGATATACATGCCACCGCAGCGCGCGGCTTCGGTCGCCAGCGCGACGAGTTCGGGGGTCTCCGCATAGGCATTGGGCGCATAGATCAGCGCCGAGCCGACCCCCATCGCGCCCTCCTGCATCGCCTGATGCACAAGGCCGCGCATCCGGTCGAGTTGCTCCGCATCGGGGTCGACATCGCCTTCGCCGAGGACATTGACGCGCACCGTTCCGGCGCCGACGAACGACGCGATATTGGGGGAGATCCCCTTGTCCGCGAGATAATCGAGATAATTGCCCAGCGTCGTCCAGGGAATCGCATATTTGAAATCGCCCTGTCGCTGCACCGCCAGTGCCTTCATTTCGGGCGTCATCGGACCCATCGACCAGCCTTCGCCCATCACCTCCAGCGTCACGCCCTGCTTGAGGTCCGACATGCCCCGCCCGTCGAGCAAAAGCGATTCGGTCGCCCAACTGAGCATGTTGATGAAGCCGGGCGCCACCGCGAGCCCCGTGGCGTCGACCGTCGTCCCGGCGCTGGCGCCCGAGGCACCGTGCGTGACGGCGACAATGCGGTCGCCGCGAATCAACACATCGCCGACATAGGGGCTGCCCCCGCCACCGTCATAAATGGTGCCGCCGCGAATCAGCACATCGGCCGCGATATCGGGTTCGGCGGTTGCAGCCGCCGCCGACAGGCCGGCGATCGCCGAGGCGAGGAGAAGCGAGCGGGCGAAACGGGACGTCGATCGGAAAAGGGTCATCGCGATGTTCCTTATTTCTTCGCGGCGGGATCTTCGGCCGGTTGCGGCGGAAGCTCAAGCGCGATGCGCTCGATCCGCTGTGCCACCATGCGCGCGCCCAGATCCTTGCCGATCGAATTGGCGATCACCGCAACGGTGACATGGTCATCGGGAAATTCGGACAGCGAACTGTTGAAACCGAAGATGCCGCCGCCGTGCGCAACCTTACGATGCCCCTCCATATCCGACAGGAACAGCGCATAGCCATATTCGCCGGCGGGCATCCCCTCCGCCTTCGCCATAGCCGTGCCACTGGTCGCCCCGCTGTTCAACCGCCCGGGCGCGGTCATCGCCGCAAAGGAGGCCGGCGCCAGTACCTTGCCGCCGAACAGTGCGGCGTTCCAGTGCGCCAGATCGTCGGCGGTCGACCGCATCGCGCCTGCGCCGCCGGGAATCGTCATCGAGATCGGCGCGGCGTTGCGATATTTTCCGGGCTCGCCTTCATATCCGGCGACGCGGCCCGGTACGATCGCGCGCTCGTCGTCGAGCGCGGTGTGGTCGAGCTTCAACGGTCCGAAGAAGCGCGTCTCGAGTACGTCCGCAAGCGGCTTGCCCTCTACCTTTTCGACGATGCCGCCGAGCAGGAAATAGGCGGTGTTGCTGTAATACCAGTCGGTCCCCGGCTCGAAATCCTGATGCTTGGGCATCTTTGCGAAATAGGCGATCCATTCGTCGGTCGTCTTCGTCAGCGCCGCTTGCGCCAGAAAGCTCTCGTCGTCGGTATAGCTATGGATGCCCGAGGTGTGATGCAGCATCTGCTTGAGCGTGACGTCGGCGGCGCGCGGATAGTCGGGGTAATAATCCGAAAGAGGATCGTCGAGCGACAGCTTGCCCTCTTCCTGAAGCTTGAGCAGCGCGGCGGCGGTGAACTGCTTCGTCACCGACCCGATGCGGAACACGCTGTCGTTGCCGACCTGCGTGCCGAGCTCGATATTGCCCAGACCATAGCCCTTGACGAGAAGCGGCTTGCCATCCTTGTAGACCGCGACCTGCAAGCCGGGACTTTCCCCCGCCGCAACCGCCTGCTCCGCCGCCCGGTCGATCGCCGCGGCGATCGCGGCATCGTCCGCCCAGGCGGGCACGGCGAGCGCCGCCAGCATCGCCCCGATGATTGTAATGCCCGTTTTCATTGCGTTTCTCTCCCTGATTTCATGGCCCCCTATTTCCAGACCTGCCCCAGCAGGCGGCGAAAGTTGGCACCAAGGACGCCGTGAACCTGCTCGTCCGAATAGCCGCGCCGCACCATCTCTTCGGTCAGGCTGTAAAATTTGAGCGGATCGTCGAAACCGTCGGTGTCGATCTTGTCGCGAAAGGCATAGCTGCCCTTGTACGCCGCCTTGAGCTGGGCATAGGCCTTGGGCTCCATATCGTCATAGCCGTAAAGGTCGGCGTCGGACCCGATGCCGACCTTGTCGAAGCCGATCAGCTTTCCGACGTGGTCGATCTGGTCGACGATGTTCGCAACCGTCGTCGGCTCCTTCGCGGTCAGGAAGTTGCGCACCCCCGTAATGCCCATCACCCCGCCCTTCGCGCCAAGCGCCCTGATCGCCTCGTCGGTCTTGGTGCGCGGGTGGTTGTTGAGCGCGCGCACATTGCTGTGCGTGATCGCGATCGGACCTTCGGCCGCCGCGATCGCATCGAGTGTCGTCTTGTCGCCGCAATGCGAGGTGTCGACGAGCATGCCGACCTTGTTCATCTCCGCGACGATCTGGACGCCATAGTCGGACAGACCGCCATCGATGCGGTCGGTGCACCCCGCGCCGATGAGATTCTGGCTGTTATAGGTAAGCTGCGACACACGCTGGCCGAGCTGGTAGAAGGTTTTCACGTCGGCTGCGGTGCGGAAATGATCGCTGTTCTGGAGCCCCATGATGACCGCGCATTTGCCGTCGGCCTTGGCGCGATCGAGGTCCGCCGCGCGGCCTACGCCTTCGAACACATGCGGGTTCCGGGCGGTGAAGCCGGTCCAGGCGAGCAGGAAGCTCAGCGTGTTTTCATAAGCATCGGGGCCGCCGATCCCGACCGAATTGTGAAAGCCCGTGATTCCGCTCGCGCGAAAATCGGCTGCCCATTGCTCGCCGATCGGCTCGGCAAACACCTTCGGGCGGAAATCGAGCGTCAGGGGTGCCAGCATGTCGATGACCGTCGCCTCGCGCACCAGGTCGACGACTCGCGTTGCAAAGCGCCGCGGCGAGGCGGCATGCGCCTGCGACAAGCCGAAGTTGACCATCGGAAAGGCCGTTGCGGCCAGCGCTGCGCCCCGCGTCAGCATCGCGCGACGCGACAAGTGGGAATTTTTCTGCATGAGCCACCCCTATCTTGGTTGATTTACGCCCGCGATTGTGGATGATGAAATCATCCTGTAAAGAGAAATGGTGCCTATTATGAAAATTTTTTCCACTTCTCGCGGCGTGTCACGCTTTGCCATCGCGCTTTCGATAGGCGTGTCGCTCAGCGGCGTTCCTGCCATCGCGGCGCCTCAGACGCCCACCACCACCGTCGCAATCGATGCCGGACGCCTGGCGGGACTTGATGATTTCATCGACGGGGTGCTTGCGCAGCAACTGGCCACCCGCGAAGTCGCGGGCGCAGTCGTCACCGTCGTCCACGAGGGCAAGGTCCTCTTCACGCGCGGCTATGGCTTCGCCGACATCGCCAAGGGCGTGAAGGTCGACGGCCAGACGACGCTATTCCGCCCCGGTTCGGTGTCCAAGCTGATTACCTGGACCAGCCTGATGCAGCAGGTCGAGGCTGGCAAGGTCGACCTCGACGCCGACGTGAACACCTATATCGATTTCACCATCCCGCCCTTCGAGGGCCAGCCGGTCCGGGTGCGCGACCTGTTTTCGCACACGCCGGGGATGAGCGACCTGCGCTATGACGAAGCGGAATGGGCGAAGCCCGAAACCTATCAATCGTTCCTGAAGACACACATGCCCGAGCGGCTATGGGCGCCGGGAACCGAAGTGTCCTATTCGAACTATGGCGCGTCGCTGGCGGGCTATATCGTCGAACGCGTTTCGGGCGAGGCATTTCCCGACTATGTGACCAGGCATATATTCCAGCCGCTCGGCATGACGCACACGACCTTCGTCGAACCGCTGAGCGGGGAGAATGCGGCGCATATGGCGCTAGGCTATGACTTCGTCGACGGCCGGTTCAAGCCCAAGCCCTATGAACGCTATGACAAGATCATGCCGGCGGGTTCGGCGGCATCGACCGCCCCCGACATGGCGCGCTTCATGCTGGCGATCCTGGGCAACGGCAGCCTGGACGGCAAACGCATCCTGACCCCCGAGTCGGTCGCGCTGCTCGAAAGCGATTCGGTGGCGAACACGCCGGGCCTCCCCGGCATGGCCCACGGCTTCATGGTCGCGCGCGAAGCGGGTCCCCGGCTCGTGGGTCATGGCGGCAATACGATGGACTTCCACTCGTACCTCCTGCTGGCACCCGAGAAGGGGTTCGGCTTTTTCGTATCCTATACCGGCGGCCAGGGCAGCTATGGCGCGCGCACCGAACTCAGCGACGCGATCATCGGCCGGCTGTTCCCCCAACAACCGGTAAAACGCTGGACGGGGGCCGCGGAACGCCCGCCGCTCGGTTCCTATCGTTCGAACCGGCGCGACTATAGCCAACCCGCCGACCCTGCCGGCGACATCAAGCTGTCGGCGATCGGCGACCGCGCCGTGCTGGTCGAAGCCCACGGCGAAAAGACCGCATGGGAACAGATTGGCCCGAACCTCTATGAACAGGCGACGGGAACCCGCGAAGGTGGCCCCTATGACCAGTTGCGATTCTATGGCGATGCCGCCGATCCGCGGCTCGGTTTCGCATCCCAGCCCCATGTCGCCTATCATTTGGTGTCGACCCCGCAGCCTTAACCATCGGTTTTGCAACAAAAAGCCATAAAACCTATCATAAAAATGACATCTTTATCCTGATTAGGATTGAATTTTCTTTTTAGGCATGATCCTATCCCGCCGGGTTCAATAGGGACGAAGAAGCGCCAGCGTCGCCAGGGAGGCGTGGTTCATCGAAGAGGCGTCCGTCCACCGATGAAGGGGACTATCATGAGAGCGAGTCGTGCAATTTGGTATGCGGGAAGCGCGTTGTCGTTGTTGGCGGCGACCTCGCCCGCGTCGGCCCAGACGTCGGAAGACGAAGCCGCCCGCGCGGAAAACGAGATCGTCGTCTCCGGATCGCGCATCCAGCGGTCGGGTTTCGACGCGCCGACGCCGACCACGGTCATAGGCGAAGACGAACTGCGACAGGGCAATCGCCCAAGCATCGCGCAGGTCCTGACCGACATGCCGGCGTTCCGCGCGACGTTCAGCCCCGCGACCACGACGGGCAACACCAGCAGCTCGACCTCTGCCGCTGACCTGCGCAGCCTGGGCTCGAACCGGACGCTGACCTTGCTCAACGGCCATCGTTTCAACGGATCGGCCGATCTCAATACGGTTCCGCAGGCGCTGATCGAACGCGTCGACGTCGTGACCGGCGGCGCCTCGGCGGCATGGGGATCCGGTGCGGTCGCGGGCGTCGTCAACATCATCCTGAAGGACGACCTGACCGGCCTGCAAGGCGGCATCGATGGCGGCATATCGTCGCGCGGCGACGCGCAGCGCTATGGCGCCAACCTGGCCTGGGGAACGCATTTCGCCGATGACCGCGGTCATTTCATGGTCGGCGGCGACTATACGCAGGAACTGGGCGCCTTCGATCGCAAGAGCCGCCCGAACATGGAAGGCGGGCTATTCACACGCGCCGACGGCCAGCTCGTCCTGACCCGCGACGTCAACTACACCATCATCAACAACGGCGGGTCGATCCTGAACCTTGGCGCCGCGCCCTATAATCTTGTTTTCAATCCCGACGGGTCGGTTGCCCCCTTCCCGCTCGGCAGCGAGACCGTGGGTCAGTTCACCGTCGGCGGCGGCGGCCAGAACATCTATGATTATGTCGCCGTAAGTTCGCCCTACAAGCGCGCCAACCTCTTCGCCCGTGCGAGCTATGAATTCAGCGACGCCGCCAAGGTCTGGGTCGAAGGCAGCTATAACCGCATGTCGGCCAACTATGGCTTCTTCCCGGAAACCCCTATCGTCGTCGTCCAGGAAGACAATGCTTTCCTGACCCAGACCGCGCGCGACCAGCTCGCCGCGGCGGGCGTCACCTATCCCTTCGTTCTCGGGCGGATCATGGACGATGTCGGGTCGGCGAAATATCTGAGCTATCGCTATGTCCGCCGCAATATCGAGGGCGCGATCGGGATCGAAGGCAATCTTGGCGGTGGCTGGAGCTATAACGCCTATTATGACCACGGCGAGCTGCGCAACAACCAGTCGCTCTATAACCAGCGCATTTCGGCGCGATTCAACAAGGCGATCGACGCGGTGCTTGTGGGCGGTGTGCCGACGTGCCGTGTGAATGCCGATGCCGACACCACCAACGACGATGCCGCATGTGCACCGATCGATCTGCTCGGCAACGGCAATATCTCGCCCGAGGCCATCGCCTATGCCTTTGGCGCGGGGCAGTCGATCACCACGACCAAGCTCGACGCCGCCGGCGCCGCGATCCAGGGCCAGCCCTTTTCGACCTGGGCCGGCCCGGTCGACATCGCCTTCGGCACCGACTTTCGCTGGGAGAAATTCACCACCGACTATATCGATCCGCTTTCGGAAGCGGGCGCGCTCGCGACGCTGAACTATGCCCCGACCAACGGCAAGTTCGACGTCAAGGAAGTGTTCGGCGAAATCAACGTGCCGCTGCTCGACATCCCGGGCGCTGCCAAGCTCGAGATCAACGGCGCCGCGCGCTATTCGGACTATAGCACCAGCGGCGGCATCTGGTCGTGGAAGGGCGGCACCACGCTGCGCCTGGTCGACGATCTGCTGCTGCGCGCCGTCTATTCGCGCGACATCCGTTCGCCCAGCATCAGCGAATATTTCCTCGCTCGCGGGACCAATATCGGCAATGTCGCCGACCCCTATCGCGGTAATGCGGTGCAAGCCAATGTCGTCAGCTATGTTGGCGGCAACCCCGACCTGACCCCCGAAGTCTCGCACACGCTGACGCTCGGCGGCTCCTATTCCCCGAGCTTCGCGTCGGGCCTGCGGCTTTCGGTCGATTATTACGAGATCGAGATCGACAATGTCATCGTGACCCTGCTCGCGCAGGACGTCCTCGACACCTGCTACGCCGCGACGCCGGACGACCCGACCTGCGGCGGCCTGATCGCGCGCACCGACAGCGGCGCAATCGATTTCGTTTCGCGGACCAATCGCAACCTTGCCCAGTATAAAACGCGCGGAATCGATATCGAAGCGTCGTTCCGCAAGCCGCTGGGCAACGGCATGCTCTCGCTCCGCGCCCTGGCCACGCATGTTTTCGAACTGCTGATCGACGACGGCGTGCGAACGACCGATCGCGCCGGCATCGTGGGCGGGGAAACGAACTTCTCTACGCCGAAGTGGCGGGTAACCGGAACCGTCGGCTATGAGACCGACGACTTCGGGGTCGACCTGCGCGCACGCTATGTCGACGGCGGCCTGTACAGTACCCAGATCGGCCCGAACGGACAGTCGATCCTGAACAACGACATTGCGAGCCGGACCTACATCGACCTGGGGCTCCGGTTCAAGGCAACGGAGGATTTCACCTTCTTTGCCAACGTCAACAACCTGTTCGACCGCGATCCGCCGCTGCTGGTCTACAACAACCCGAACTATGACACGATCGGGCGCTATTTCTCGGTCGGCGCCAAGGCGAAGTTCTGACCGATGCGGCGGCGCACATTATCGACGGCCGCCGCGGCCCTTGCGATCGCCTTCACGCTTGCTCCCGGCGTGGCCTCGGCCGCCGACTATGACCTCGTCATAGCCGGCGGTCGGGTCATCGACCCGGCAAGCGGACGCGACGAGATTGCCAACGTCGGGATCAACGGCGGCACCGTTGCGGCGATTTCCACTGCTGCGCTTGAAGGAAAGCACCGGATCGACGCGCAGGGCCTTGTCGTCGCGCCGGGTTTCATCGACCTGCACGCGCATGGCCAGGACCCGCTTGCCGAACGGTTCCAGCTCCTCGACGGGGTTACCACCGCAATCGACATGGAAATCGGCACCGCCCCGGTTTCGGCCCTGTATCGCCGAATGGAAGGCAAGGCGCTGATCAACTTCGGCGCGTCGGCCTCGCACATATGCGCGCGGCTGGAGGTCATGTCGGACAAGCGCTGCGGCTCGACCGTAGAGGGCCAGGTCACCGCCGACCCGGCGATGCTGGTAAAGGGGGCGACTCCCGAGCAGGAAAGCCGGATCGTCGAAGTGCTCGATCGCGAGGTCGCGGCCGGAGCGCTGGGCTATGGCATCGGCCTCGAATATGTGCCGGGCGCCGGACGGCGCGAGATTTTTCGCGTCTTTCAGGCTGCGGCACGGACGAAGGCGCCGGTTTTCGTCCACGTCCGGTCGAGACCGCTCGATCAGGCGAGCGGCGTGCCGACCGCCGTCGCGCAGGAAGTGCTGGCCGACGCCGCGACCACCGGTGCGTCGCTGCAAATCGTCCATGTCGCGTCGACGGGACTGCGCGACACCCCGGTCATCCTGGAACTGATAAGGGGCGCGCGCTCGCGCGGGGTCGACGTGACGACCGAAGCCTATCCCTATACCGCCGGCAGCACCGCCATCGGCTCGAACTTCTTTGCCGACGGGTGGCAGGAGCGCAACGGCGGAGCCGATTATGGCGATATCCAGTGGCCCGCAACCGGCGAGCGACTGACCAAGGAGACATTCGACCGCTTCCGGGCGGAGCAGCCCGAAGCGGCGGTGGTCATCCACATCATTCCGTCGGAAGTCGTCGACCAGGCGATCGTCGACCCGCTGGTATCGATCGCCTCCGACGGCATGCCGTGGACGACCGAAGGCGAGCATCCGCGCGGAGCCGGGACCTTTTCGCGCGTGCTCGGCCGCTATGTGCGCGAGCGCAAGCTACTCGACCTGCCGGCGGCGATCGCCAAGATGACGATCATGCCCGCCCGCCGGCTGGAAGCCGTGTCGCCCCAGATGGCCCGGAAAGGCCGGATCGCAGAGGGGGCCGATGCCGACATCACCATCTTCGACCCCGCCAAGATCCGCGACCGTGCGACGTTCGAAAAGCCGATGCAGGCGTCGACCGGGATCGCCTATGTCCTCGTCGGCGGTCAGGTGATGGCGCATGATGGCCAGGTCACGGCCAACCGCTTCCCGGGGCGGGCGGTCCGGAGCAGCCTTCCGCGCTGACCGCTGCCCGCACTCTTACCAACAAGCAGGAAAAGGGGGAAAGTCATGGCATGGTGGAAATATGTCGCCGCGGCGGCGCTGACACTCGTCGGCGGCGTCACCGCGGCGCAGCAGGCAACAGGGCCGGTGGCGGTACCCGTGGCCGATAGCAGCCCCGCCGCCGCACCACGTCCCGCCCGCGATGGCAGCGCCCATGCACTGACGCGGGACGATGCCGACACCTGGCTCGACGGCTTCATGCCCTATGCGCTCGCGCGCGGCGATGTCGCCGGCGCTGTCGTCGTGATCGTCAAGGACGGCGAGGTGCTGACGCAGCGCGGTTTCGGCTATGCCGACGTCGCCTCGCGCAAGCCGGTCGATCCGGCGACGACGCTGTTCCGGCCGGGGTCGGTATCGAAGCTGTTTACCTGGACCGCGGTGATGCAGCAGGTCGAGGCGGGCAAGATCGATCTCGACGCCGACGTGAACACCTATCTCGATTTCAAGATCCCGCCCTTCCACGGCAAGCCGATCACGATGACCAACATCATGACGCACACCCCGGGCTTCGAGGAGGCGGGCCGCGACCTGATCACCGACAAGGGGCCGCCGCCGTCGCTGGAAGCCGTGCTGAAGCGATGGGTTCCGGCGCGCGTTTATGCTCCGGGATCGACCCCCGCCTATTCCAACTATGCCACCGCGCTCGCCGGCTACATCGTCCAGCGCGTGTCCGGTGTGCCCTATGACGACTATATCGAGCAGCGGATCTTCACCCCGCTCGGGATGAAGTATGCGACCTTCCGCCAGCCGCTTCCCAAGGCGCTCCAGCCCTTTATGGCCACGGGCTACCAGGTCGGATCGGGCGAAGCGAAGGCGTTCGAATATGTATCGGTCCCGCCGGCCGGCAGCTCGTCGATCAGCGGCGGCGACATGGCGAAATTCATGATCGCGCACCTTGAAGACGGGGGACCGCTGCTAAAGCCCGAAACGGCCCGGTTGATGCACTCGCCCGCCAACGAGCCGCTGCCCGGTCTGCCGCGGATGATGCACGGATTCTACGAGCAGAAGATCAACGGGTTGAGCGCGATTGCGCACGGCGGCGACACGATGTGGTTCCACTCGGATCTCGTCCTCTTTCCGTCGAAGGACACCGGCATTTATATTTCGATGAACAGCGTCGGCAAGGACGGCGCGGTCGGGCCGATCCGCGAAGCGTTGGTGCAGGATTTCGCGGACCGCTATTTCCCGGCGCCCCAGGCTGCCCCGGTCGCCCTGCCCACGGCAAGGGACCATGCCGCGATGGTCGCGGGCACCTATGCCACCAGCCGCGCCGCGGTCGAAAACTGGGCCGCGATGATGGGCCTCGCTTCGCAGGTGAAGATCGGTGTCGACAAGGACGGCAATCTGACGACCCCGTTCAAGACGATCGGCGGCGGCGATCGCAAATGGGTCGAGGTAAAGCCGTTCATCTGGCAATCGATGTACGACCGGGCCACCTTTGCCGCCAAGGTCGAGAACGGCAAGGTCGTCCGCATATTCTATGGCGACTATGCACCGATCATGGTGTGGGACCCCGTTCCCGCCTACAAGGACACGGCCTGGCTGATGCCGGTGTTGATCGCCAGCCTGGCGGTCATCGCGCTGACCGCTCTTGCCTGGCCGGTCGGGGCGATCAATCGCCGCCGCTACGGCCAGTCGCTCGCACTCGCGGGGCGCGATCGCTCGGCCTATCGCGCGGTGCGGCTGTTCGCATGGTTGGCGTTCCTCGTCATCGGTTGCTGGATCGCCGCCCTGACGATGATCGAAAAGTTCGTGACACCGGCCGGCCTGATCTGGTTCGCGCAGATCCTGGGTATCCTGGTCTTTCCGGGCCTGCTGGGTCTCGCCATCTGGAACGCCTGGCTCGCCTTCCGGGGTCCGCGTGGCTGGTTCGGTCGGCTCTGGAGCGTGTTGCTGGCGATTGCCGGCTTCTTCCTGCTGTGGACGGCGCTCGCCTTCAACCTGATCAGCCTTGGCGCCAACTGGTGAAGACGTGGGGCCGGGCGGCGCCCGATCGCCCGGCCCGTCCCGACGATGGGGAGACGTGACGATGAAAATTTTCATGCCGTTCGCGGCGGTCCTGCTGCTCGGCGCCGCCTCGCCCCAACCCGCCTATGACCTCGTCATTCGCGGCGGCCGCCTGCTCGACGGCGCAGGCAATCCGTGGGTATCGGGCGACGTGGCGATCGAGGGCGGACGGATCGCCCGCATCGGTCGGGTCACCGGGCGGGGTCGCGAAGAGATCGACGCGACGGGCCGGTACGTCGCGCCGGGCTTCATCGACATGATGGACCAGTCGGGCGAGGTGCTGCGCAAGAATGGCGCGGCCGAGAACAAGGTCCGGATGGGCGTGACCACCGCGATTGGCGGCGAAGGCGGCACACCTGTCGAGGCCGCCGACATCGGCGCCTATTTCGACGGTCTGGAAAAGACCGGCATCGCGATCAATTTCGGCAGCTATTACAATATCGCCCAGCCGCGCATGAAGGTGATGGGCGATGGCGCGGGTACGCCGACCGCGACGCAGCTCGCCGCGATGAAAGCCGAAACCGCGGTGGCCATGAACAACGGGGCGTTCGGCGTATCTTCGGCGCTCATCTATCCGCCCAACAGCTTTCAGTCGACCGACGAGATTGTCGCACTCGCATCCGAAGCCGGAAAATGCGGCGGCTTTTACGCCACGCATATGCGCGACGAGAGCGCGAAGCTGATCGACGCGATCGACGAAGCGATCGCAATCGGGGAACGCAGCGGCGCCAAGGTCGAAATCTTTCACCTGAAGGCCGCCTATCGGCCGCTCGCCGGCCAGTTGATGCCCAGGGCGCTCGACCGGATCGCCGAAGCGCGGGCGCGCGGCGTCGACATCGCGGCCGACCTGTATCCCTATACCGCGGGGGGCACCGGGCTGGAGATCACCGTTCCCAACCGGCTCTTTGCGGACGGGGCGAAGGCCGGGTTCGAGAAGCTGCGCGATCCCGAAGTGCGCGAACGGTTGAAGCGAGAGGTAGCAGCCGGATCGCAACCAGGCTGGTCGAACCTGGTCGAAGCGTCGGGCGGCTGGGATCATATTACGCTCGCGAACGCCTATGATCCACAGATGGACCGGTTTCGCGGCCAGAGTATGGTCGCGATCGGCAAGGCGCTGGGCAAGGACCCCGCCGACGCCGCTTGGGACATCGTCCTCGGCGCGCTGCCCAATCGTGCCTATGGCCTGTTCTTCATGATGGACGAGGGCGATATCGACCTGGCGCTGCAAAGGCCGTGGGTCAGCATCGGAACCGACGCCGGCGCCGCTGCCACCTTTGGCGAGGTCGATGCGATCGGCCTGCCCCATCCCCGCGCCTATGGCACCTTTCCGCGCATTTTGGGCCGCTATGTTCGCGAACGGAAAATACTGACGCTGGAGGATGCGGTGCGAAAGATGACGTCGTGGCCGGCGCAGCGCATGGGGCTGACCGACCGCGGCGTTCTGCGCGAAGGACTGCGCGCCGACATCGCCATTTTCGACGCCGACACGGTCGCCGAAGGGGCCAGCTGGGAAAAGCCCTTGGCCGCGCCCACCGGCATCGACGACGTCATCGTCAACGGGGTGCCCGTGCTGCGTGCCGGCAAGATGACCGGCGCGCGGCCGGGCCAGGCATTGCGCCATATGTGCCGCCGCTGATCGCGCGGCACCGGCGATCGAATGGGGCCGGCTAGGCGGACGACTTTTTCGCCGCGCCTGCCGGGGACGACAGGCGATGGTGCGCTTCGTAGATCAGGTGCGACAAATCTTCGTCGGCGCTCGACATCACCCCGACGGTAAGCGTTTCGGTCGAACCGGGACCGCAGACATAGGCGTGCCCCATTCCCGAATCGATATAGATGGACTCGCCCGCCTGTAGCTCGATCGGATCGTAATATTCGGTGTGGACGGTCAGCGTCCCCTCGACGACATAGATGAACTCTTCTCCGCTGTGACGGACGAGCTCGCCGAATTCCTCGATCGATTTCGCATGGATGCGCGTGATGATCGGCACCATGCGCTTGTGCCGCAATTCGGTGCAGACGTAATAATATTCATAGTTCGGCGTATCGACGCGCAGCGCCTTGTCGATCGCCCCGATGCTGCGGCGCCCAAGGATCGGTGCGGGCGCCTCTTCCTGTTCGGCGAACAGGTCGGCCATACTCAGGTTGAGGCGCTCGCCGAGTTGCTGGAGCTTGTCGTATGTCAGCGACAGCCGATCGTGCTCGACCTTCGACAGCGTCGATACCGGAATGCCGCATCGTTCGCTCATTTCCTTGAGCGTCCAGCCATTGCGTGCACGCAGACCGGCCATCACCGCCCCAAGCGTCTTTCGACCCTCTGCCATAGCCAAACGGTTCCTCCGGCCTTTTCAAATTATCGAGCGAAGACAGGATTGTCCCGTTCGGAGATTCGCCTTCCGCGTTAGCATCCCGGCTTCGGACTGCGCAATCCGCCCGATTGCCGATTGACGCATCCGGAGAAGGATGCGGGTCGCCCGTGCGCAAACGATAAGGGGATATGGGCGCCGCGCTGGCAGCGTCCGGGCCTGCGCCATCCCCATCGACGGGAATGGCAGGGGCAGCAGGATTCGAACCCGCGACCCTCGGTTTTGGAGACCGATGCTCTACCAGCTGAGCTATACCCCTAGGCCGGAGTGCGCCCTTAGCCGCAACGGGGACCATTAGGCAAGCAGATTGCAGTCTGGTTCCGCTTATTGCGGCGGGCAATGCATAGCTTGCAAAGCATCGCCGGGCTGATATGCGCTTGCCTCGCATGACCGCTGCCCGTCCCTCCGAATTCCAGCAACATTATCTGGGCGGCATTGCGCTGCGCCTGCTCTCGATGGCGAGCTTGTCGCTGATGTTCGTGCTGGTAAAGACCGCCGCAGCCGACGGGGTGCATATCGTCGAAAGCCTGTTCTGGCGGCAAGTGATCGTGCTGCCGCTCCTGATCCTGTGGGCGATGCGGCACGGCGGCCTGTCGATCTATCGCACCAGTCGCCCCGGCACGCATGCGCGCCGCGCGATGATGGGGATCACCGGCATGGCGCTCAATTTCGGCGGCATGATTTATCTGCCGATGGCGGAAGCCACGACGATCAATCTGTCGGTGCCGATCTTTGCGGTGATCTTTGCCGCGGCCTTTCTGGGCGAACCGACGGGTTGGCAACGCTGGGGCGCGGTGATCGTTGGCTTCCTGGGCGTGCTCGTCGTGCTCAACCCGACGACGGTGGTTGCGAGCGGCTTCAGCGGCGAACACGGCCTCGGCACGCTGATCGCGCTGGGCGGCGCGATCATGACCGCGTTGATCACGATCCAGGTCCGCGACCTTGCGCGCACCGAAAGCCCGATGGCGATCGTCTTTTGGTTCAGCCTGATCTCGCTCGTCCCGCTGACCATCGCGCTGCCTTTCGTGATGACGCCGCACAGCCCCGCGATCTGGGCGACGCTGATCGGTTTGGGTTTGCTCGGCGCGGTGGTGCAGATGTCGCTGACCGGCGCGCTGCGGCTCGCCCCCGTCGCGGTAGTGACGCCGATGGATTATTCGAGCCTGCTCTGGTCGATCGCCTGCGGCTGGTATTTCTTTGGTACCTTCCCGGCCGACACGACGTGGGTCGGCGCGCCGCTGATCATCGCGAGCGGCCTGTTCATCGCCTGGCGCGAACACCGTCTGCACATCGAGCGGCGAAAGGATCTGACCGCATGACGAACCTTCCGATCCTTTATCACTGTCCCGACGCGCGGTCGCTGCGATGCCTGTGGGCGGCCGAGGAAGCAGGGCTGGACGTCGACCTGCGGCTCTTGCCCTTCCCTCCCCGCGCCTTTGCCCCCGACTATCGCGCGATCAATCCGCTGATGACGGTACCGGGCTGGGTCGAGGATGGGCGGCTGCTGACCGAATCGACCGCGATCTGCGAACGCATTGCCGATGGGACGCCGCTCGAAGTAGGGCGTGAAGAGCCCGATTACTGGACGTGGCGCAACTGGCTCCACCGCAGCGACGCGACGCTGACCTTTCCGCTCGCGATCATGATCCGCTACACGCGCGTCGAGCCGGAGGAGCGGCGGCTCGCGCAGGCGGTCGAAGACTATAAGGCCTTCTTCGGCGGCCGAGCCAAGAGCGTCGAAGCGACGCTCGCCGACGGGCGCGAATGGCTCGTCGGCGGACGCTTCACCATCGCCGACATCGCGATCGCCTATGCGGCGTTTCTGGCAACGACGCTCGGCGCCGACGAACTTCTCGGCGAGGCGACGAAGGACTGGCTGGCGCGCTGCACGGCGCGCGACGGGTTCGTTCGCGCGCGCGCGCGGCAGAAGGGATAGCTACAACGGCTGTATTTGGGAAGGATTTGAGCCGCCTGCCCTCGATTCTACGTTCGTCACGACCGAATTTATAAGGCGCCTCAATTCACCATCCGCTCGTAACCCTCCCAATAGGGCGCGCGCAGGTCCTTGCGCAGGATCTTGCCCGAGGCGTTGCGCGGCAGGGCTTCGATCACATCGACGCTGCGCGGCGCCTTGAAGGCGGCGATGCGCTCGCGGGCCCAGGCGATGATGTCCTCGGCATCGACCGTCATGCCGGGCTTGGCGACGACGACCGCCTTCACCGTCTCGCCCCATTTCGCGTCGGGAATGCCGATCACCGCGACCTCCTGCACCGCGGGATGGCCATAGATCGCGCTTTCGACCTCGGCCGGATAGACATTCTCCCCGCCGGAGATGATCATGTCCTTCATCCGGTCGTGGATATAGAGATAGCCGTCCTCGTCCATGTAGCCGGCGTCGCCGGTGTGGATCCAGCCCTCCCCGGTCATCGTCCGCGCGGTCGCGTCGGGAAGGTTCCAATAGCCCTGCATATTGTTCGACGAGCGCGTGACGACCTCGCCCACCTCGCCCGTCGGCACCTCTTCGCCGTCGGGGCCGAGAATCCGGATTTCGACGCCGGGCAGCGGCTTGCCCGCCGAGCGCATCCGCTTGTTGCCTTCGGGATCGTGATCCTCGGGCGGCAGCATGCAGATCGTGCCCGTCGTCTCGGTCATCCCATAGGCCTGGATGAACTGCGCGCCGAACATCTTGATGCACTGGCGCAGCAGGTCGAGCGGGATCGGAGCGGCGCCATAGAGGATATATTTGAGCCGGCCGTAATCGACGCTCGCGCAGCGCGGGTGGAGGAGCAGCATCTGCAGCGCCGCAGGGACGATGAAGAAGCGGGTGACGCCGTGATGCTCGACGGCGTCGAACACGCCATCGGGGTTGAATTCGGCGAGGATCACGCCGGGCAGTCCCGCGGCGAGCGCCATGATGCCGAGCCCGGTGCCGCCGATATGCGCGCACGGCATCGCGACGAGCACCGCCTCGTCATCCTCCCACCGGGTATAGGGCATGTCGAGGTCGGCCGAATTCTTGCGCAGTGCAAAGAGATTGGTGTTGGTCAGCACCGCACCCTTCGGATTGCCGGTCGTGCCCGAGGTATAGAGTTGCAGAACTGCGTCGTCGGGACCCGACGGATCGAAGGTCACCCGCTCTGCGCCGTCGATCATCGCGCGCGCGGCGTCGGCGCCGATGATTTGCGGCGCATGATCGAACTTGCCGGCGAGCTGCCCCGCCGCGTCGTCGAAACCGGGGCCGGTGAAAACGATCTTTGCGCGCGTGTCGCCCACGATGAACGCCCATTCGACCGGCGACAGGCGCCAGCCGATCGGCGCCATGACGATGCCAGCGCGCGCAGCGCCGAAGAAGAGGGTGAAATAAAGGTCGCTGTTCTTGCCGATCCACGCGATGCGATCGCCTTTTCGAAGGCCCGCGGCAAGCAGTGCGCTTGCGACCCGCCCGGTGCGCTCTTCGAGGTCGGCATAGCTCATCACGCGATCGTCCTCGCGCATCGCGACGCGATCGGGGCGCTCCCGCGCCCAATGCGTGATGAATTCGTCGAAGGTGACGAGGTCGGCGATATCGCTCATACAAATCTCTCCCGGCGGCATTGCGCTCTTCTCAAGTCTGATAACAACAGACTCGACGACTTGGCAAGCGCGACGCTTCGTATGCGAACTTATGCGATGCGCGCACGGGCGCAACGGGAAAGCGGCGATCAGGCGCGGTGGAACAGGAGCATCAGATTATTGGCCGGCATCGCGCGCCGCTCTGTGAAGGCGAAACCCGCTTCGACGGCGGCCGCCTTCACTGCGTCAAGATCGCGCAGGCCCCATCGGGGATTGCGCGCGCGCAAGCTGGCATCGAAATTGACATTGCTCGGGGCGGTCGGCACGCCCGGCTCGACGTAGGGACCGTAGAGGATCAGCGGCGCGCCGGCAGGCAGCACGCGCCGGGCACCCGCGAAGAGGCCGGTCGTTGCCGCCCACGGACTGATGTGCACCATGTTTGCGCAGAGCAAGGCATCGGCGGCGGTTACCGGCCAGTCGGGCGCGGCGGCGTCGAGCCGGAGCGGCGGCGCGATATTGACCAGCCCCGCTTCTCCGCTCCAAGCGGCGATGGAGACGAGCGCGTCGGGGTCGGGGTCGGTCGGCTGCCATCGAAGGCGGGGAAAAGCGGCGGCGAAATGGACGGCGTGCTCGCCCGACCCGCTCGCGACCTCCAGAATCATGCCAGCGGGGGGCAGCCATTCGGCCAGCACCGGGGCGATCGCGTCGCGGTTGCGCAGCGTCGCAGGGGCGTGACGCTTTGCACCGGCGCCGCCGTCCCCTGGTGACCAGGGAGTGGTCACGGGCGGCGGGCGCGCGCGTCCGCTAGCAGGCGGCGGGCGCGGATCGCGATTTCAATGCGCTGGAACGCCAGGAAGCCGAGCGCAAATGCCATCAATATATCGGTCGTCGCCATCAGGCCTGCGGGACCGGGGCCCGCCATGTCCGTCGCCATGTTGCGCGACGCCGAGCGGACGACGACGAGGATGACGAGGAAGATCAGCGCCGCAGGCGAAACGGTCTGGCTGAGTTCGTGCGTCTCTGGATCGACCGCGATGTGCATCATCTTGCCGCGCACCCAGCCGAGCGCGGCGCCAGCCCCGAGCGCGAGCAGGCACCACAGCCAGACAAGCCCGTGCGGCGGCACGCTCCAGAAGATGAACCCGACAAGCAATGTGTAGATCGCCGGCAGGATCCACAGCCGTTCGATACGCAGCCTCCGTGCCTTGCCCACCGACCGTAGCCGCAGCGCCAGCACGAGCAGGATAATCGCGCCGGGGATCAGATATTGAAACAGCGGAGACGGGGCGGGTGCCGGAGTCATGCGGGCCTCACTTTCCTTTTGCCAGCGCCCGTGCGCGCCGTTCGCGCATCACGAGCCACGCGAGCAGGCCGACCGGCCCGACCATCAATGTCAGGAACAGAAAGGGCAGCTGAATGATACGGCTGAAACCCTTTTGATCGGCGTCGCGCGCGATCCACATGCCGGCGAACAGGTCGAACGCCAGATAATGCGTCCACCCGACAACCGTGCCCCCCTTGGTCGCGAACAGCGCCATCACGCCCGACAGGCTGGTGAAATCGACTGCCGCCTGCGGACCGCCGGCATCCCAGCCGCCGAACGTCAGCCCGCCGAGCAGTATCGCATAGGTCAGGCAGAGGAGCGCGACCCCGGCATAGAGGATCGCCGACAGGATGCGCGGACTGCGCGGCAGGAAGGCAAGCGCGACCCAGCCGGTCAGCGCCCAGCCGTTGGTCAGCGAATAAAGGCTTTCCCAGCTCATTCGATCCTCTCTCCTGGCGGTCCAAAACCGGCCCTACCCTATCCCGTTCGCCCTGAGCTTGTCGAAGGGCCGTTCCTTCTTTGCGCCGTTAAAGAAAAGAACGGTGCTTCGACAAGCTCAGCACAAACGGGTTACGGGAGGGCAACCCTGATCATTGGCCGCCTTCACCCCACGTCAGAATCGGCTTGCGCGCGGCCAGCGTTTCGTCGAGCCGCGCGCGCGGGGCGAAGTGCGGCGCCGACTTGAGCGCCGGATCGCCATTCTTCGCGCGCCTTGCCAGGCTGCGCAAGGCCGCGATGAACTGGTCGAGAGCCGCCTTCGATTCGGTCTCGGTCGGTTCGACCAGCATCGCGCCGTGGACGACGAGCGGGAAATAGACCGTCATCGGGTGGAAGCCTTCGTCGATCAGCCCCTTGGCGATGTCGAGCGTCGAGAAGCCCTCGGCGAACCCGCGGTCGCTGAACAGCGCTTCGTGCATGCACGGGCCCGACGCGGCAAAGGGCGCGTCGAGGACGTCTTCGAGGCTGCGCAGGACGTAGTTGGCGTTGAGCACCGCGTCCTCGGCAACCTGCTTGAGCCCGTCGGCGCCGTGGCTGAGCATATAGGTCAGCGCGCGCGTGAACATACCCATCTGGCCGTGGAAGGCGGTCATGCGCCCGAAGGTGTCGGGATGCTCGTCGCCCGCGCTTTCCTCTTCGACCAGCCTGAGCGAGCCGTCGGCGTAGCGTGCGGCGTACGGGATCGGGCCATAGGGCGCGAGCGCTTCGGAGAGCACGACCGGACCCGAGCCCGGCCCGCCGCCGCCGTGCGGGGTCGAGAAGGTCTTGTGCAGGTTGATGTGCATCGCATCGACGCCCAGATCGCCGGGGCGCACGCGCCCGACGATGGCGTTGAAATTCGCACCGTCGCAATAGACGTAGCCGCCCACGGCGTGAACCGCGTCGGAGATCGCCTTCATGTCGCGCTCGAACAGCCCACACGTGTTGGGATTGGTGATCATCACGCCGGCGACGTCGGGCCCGAGCCGCGCCTTCAGCGCCTCGAGATCGACTCGCCCCTCCTTGGTCGCCGGAATGTCCTCGACGGTGAAACCCGCGAAGGCGGCGGTGGCGGGATTGGTCCCATGCGCGCTTTCGGGAACGAGCAGCACGCGCCGATCCTCGCCGCGCGCTTCGAGCGCCGCCTTGATGCAGAGAATGCCGCAGAGCTCGCCATGCGCCCCGGCCTTGGGGGACATGGCGACGCCGTACATGCCGGTAAGCTTTATCAGCCAGACCGCAAGCTCGTTGATGACGCCGAGCGCGCCTTGCACCGTTTCCTGCGGCTGGAGCGGGTGGACGTCGGCGAAACCCGGCATCCGCGCGACCTTTTCATTAAGGCGCGGATTATGCTTCATCGTGCAACTGCCGAGCGGGAATAGGCCGAGGTCGATCGCGTAATTCTGGCGCGACAGGCGCGTGTAGTGCCGTACCGTTTCGGACTCGCTGAGCCCCGGCAGGCCGATGGGATCGCCGCGCATCAGGCCGCCAAGGTCGGCGGCGGGCGACGCCTCGTCGAAATCGACGCCGGTCGTGTCGGCCGAACCGATCTCGAAGATCAGCGGCTCTTCGAGCATGAGCGCGCGGTTGCCGGTGACGGTGACGCTATCGTCGCCGGTGCCCGCGACATTCATTTCGGGACGCCAGCCGGCGGGGTTGAGCGCGGTCATGCCAGCACCTCCTTCAGCGCCGCGGCAAAGGCGGCGATATCCGTTTCGGTCACGGTTTCGGTGACGGCCACAACCAGCCCGTTCGCAAGCGTGTCATTGTCGGGGTAGAGCCGGCCGAGCGACACGCCGCCGAGCACGTCCCGTTCCGCTAGCCGGTGGACGACGGGCCGCGCTTCGGCGGGAAGCCGCAGCGTGAATTCGTTGAAGAAGCTGTCGTTCATTACCGACACGCCGGGCACCTTTGCGAGCTCGGCGGCGGCGGCCTTCGCGCGGGCGTGGTTGATCGCGGCGAGTTGGCGTAGCCCCTTTTCGCCGAGCAAGCTCATGTGAATGCTGAAGGCGAGCGCACAAAGCCCCGAATTGGTGCAGATATTGCTCGTCGCCTTTTCGCGCCGAATATGTTGTTCGCGGGTCGAGAGGGTGAGCACGAAGCCGCGCTTGCCCTGTGCATCGACGGTCTCGCCGCACAGGCGTCCCGGCATCTGACGGACATATTTGGTCTTGCACGCGAAAAGACCCACATAAGGCCCGCCGAACTGAAGCCCGACTCCGAGCGACTGCCCCTCGCCAACCACGATGTCGGCCCCCATCTCACCGGGCGACTTGATCAGGCCGAGCGCAACAGGTTCGGTAACGACGGCAATCAGCAGCGCCCCCGCCGCCTGGCAGGCTTCGGCAAGTGCGGTCATGTCGTCGATGCGGCCCAGAATGTCGGGATACTGGACGACGACGCAGCTCGTATCCTTGTCGACCGCGTCGGCCATCGCTCGCCAGTCGGTGCCGGCCTCGAGGCTCGGATCGCCATCGATCAGGCTGTCGCGGGTGTATTTCGCCATCGTCCGTGCGACGCTGCGATAATGCGGGTGGAGGCCGGTCGACAGCAAGGCCTTGCCGCGCTTGGTGATCCGCCGTGCCATGACGATCGCTTCCCAGCAGGCGGTCGAGCCGTCGTACATCGACGCATTGGCGACGTCGGTTCCGAACAGCCGCGCGACCTGCGTCTGGAATTCGAACAGCATCTGCAGCGTGCCCTGCGCGATCTCGGGCTGATAGGGTGTGTAGGCGGTCAGGAATTCGCCGCGCTGGATCAGATGGTCGACGCTCGCCGGGACATGGTGGCGATAAGCAC
>CAZSMB010000023.1:0-4415 GCA_964607625.1 uncultured Sphingopyxis sp.
CGCCGCTACGACTGGCGCAACTACCGCAACGCGCACCGCAGCTATTATCGCCTGCCGCGCTATTATTCGCCCTATCGCAACCGCGGCTATACCCGCTTCAGCATCGGCTTCACGCTTGGGTCGCTCTATTACGGCCAGCGGTACTGGATCAACGATCCCTGGTATTACCGCCTGCCGCCGGCCTACGGCAATTATCGCTGGGTGCGCTATTATGACGACGCGCTCCTCGTCGACGTCTACTCGGGCCGCGTGGTCGACGTGATCTACGATTTCTTCTGGTAATATTCCTTTCGGTTACCGGAAGCCTACTGGAGGGCCGGCCCCGTGCCGGCCCTTCTTTTATGCCCTTGCCCTCCCTGTCCCGACGCGCCACCATCGCGGCCGACAACAGGGGGGAAAGCCAATGCGTACAGGGTTCATGCTCGCCGCCGCCGCGGCGCTGGCCGCCTTCGCCGGGGGCGACGCCAGGGCCAAAACGACCGTCATCTATGCCGGCCATCTGATCGCCGACGCCGACAAGCCCGCGCAGGGTCCGTCGACGATCGTCGTGATCGACGACCGCATTTCGTCGATCGCGCCCGGCCGCGCCGCCGCGCCCGCGGGGGCAGAGATCGTCGATCTCGGCGACAAGACGGTGCTTCCCGGCCTGATCGACCTTCACGTCCACCTCACCGGCGATCCGGGCGGCGACTTCCGCAACGACGCGGTCGACCCCGACGAATGGGGCGTCGTCGTCGGCGCCAAGAATGCGCGGCTGACGCTCAGGGCGGGCTTCACCACGGTCCGCGAAGCCGGTTCGGCGCAGTATACCGCCTTTTCGCTGCGCCGCGGCACCGCCGAGGGTCTGATCGAAGGCCCGCGGATCGTCGCCGCGGGACCGCCGCTGTCGATCATTGGCGGTCATGGCGACACCACCGGTTTCCGCGAGGATATCCATGCCGTCCTCGACCAGGGCTATACCTGCACCGGTGCGGTCGAATGCGCCGAAAAGGTCCGCAAGGCGTCGCGCGCCGGCGCCGATGTCATCAAGATCACCGCGACCGGCGGCGTCCTGTCGCAACAGGGCCGCGGCCTCGGCGCGCATTTCAGCAATGCCGAAATGGAAAGCATCGCCGAAACCGCGCATTCGCTGGGCCTCAAGGTCATGGCCCACGCCCATGGGGCGCGCGGTATCGAAGCCGCCGCCGCGGCGGGAATCGATAGTATCGAGCATGGCACCTTCGCCGACGACGCGGCACTCGCGGTGATGAAGGCGAAGGGCACCTACCTCGTCCCGACGCTGATGGCGTTCGAGGGGGTGCGCGAGCGGCTCGGCAAGGGAATCTATACCCCCACCGTCGAGGAAAAGGTCCGCATGACGCTTGGCAAGGTCGGGCAGGCGGTCGGCAAGGCAAAGGCGCTCGGCGTTCCGATCGCGTTCGGCACCGACGCCGGCGTGTTCGAACATGGGCGCAATGCGGGCGAATTCGCGCTGCTCGTCAAGGCCGGGCTGACCCCGCGCGAGGCGCTGGCGAGCGCGACCAGCGTCGCGGCACGCCTGCTGTCGATGGAGGATCAGATCGGTCGCCTCGCACCGGGTCTGTCGGCCGACATCATCGCGGTGTCGGGCGATCCGCTGTCGGATGTGACCACGCTCGAATCGGTCGACTGGGTGATGGCGCGCGGCCGGATCGCCGACTAGGGTCCCGCCCCTTAGGCCGCGCGGCCGATCGCGGGGCGCGGGGCGGCGGGCCTCGCCCCATCGCCCTTGCCGATCAGCGTGTCGAGGTCGACCGCCGCGGCGAACTGCACCCCGACCCGGTTTTCGTGCGACCAGCGCGCCCGCGCCTCGACCACCAGACCGGGACCGAAGGCCAGCGTCATCGGCGTATCCGCCGGCACGTTCCACAACCCTTCGACCAGCGCGCCGCCCGACGAGACATTGCGCACGATCGCTTCATAGCAATAGCCGCCGCTCGTCACTTCGATCGTCCGCAGGATATGCCGCCGCGGCGCGCGGGCGCTCTTGTATCCGCGCGCGACGACCCGCCCGTCATCCTCGGCGATCAGCGCGAGCACTTCGGCAAGGTCCATCGGCTTGCCATAGATATAGCCCTGGACATGGCTGCATCCGAGGCGGCGGACGAGCGCCAGGTCGTCGTGCGTTTCGACGCCCTCGGCGGTGGTTTCCATGTCGAGCGCGGTGGCAAGGCCGACGATCGACGAAATGATCGCCGCGTTCATGCTGTTCGTGTCGGCCGCTCCCAGCACGAAGCTCTGGTCGATCTTGATCTTGTCGAACGGCGCCTTCTTCAGATAGCCGAGCGCCGAATAACCGGTGCCGAAATCGTCGAGCGCCAGCCGCACGCCGGTGCGCTTCAACCGCTGGAACATCGCCAGATTCTCGGGGCTTTCGTCCAGGAACACGCCCTCGGTAATCTCCAGTTCGAGCTGCGCGGGCTCGATGCCCGATGCCGACACCGCGCTCAGGATCGTCGCGGGCAGCTTTTCGTTGCCGAACTGCCGCGGAGAGACGTTGACCGCGACGCGATAATCCGGCCCCAGACGCGCGATCGCATCGCACGCGGTACGGATGATCCATTCGCCGATCGGGACGATCAGATTGGATTCCTCCGCGACCGGGATGAACTTCGACGGGCTCACCACACCGCCGTCGGCGCGCCGCCAGCGGATCAGGGCCTCGAAGCCTGTGATCTTCTCGCGCTCCACGTCGACGATCGGCTGATAGTGCAGCGTCAGCTCGTCCTTCGCCAGCGCGTCGCGCAGCGCGTCCTCGATTGCCTTGCGCTCGCTCGCCTGGTTGTGCATCGCGTCGGCATAAAAGCGGTACACGCCTCGCCCGGCATCTTTTGCGGCATACAGGGCAAGGTCGGCGTTGCGCACCAGCGCTGCCCCGCTCAACCCCTCGCCGTTCGACACCGCAATGCCGACCGACGAGCCGATCCGCACTTGCTCGCCCTCGATCGCAAAGGGCTTGGCCAAGCTCAGGATGATCGCATTGGCGATGCTCGCCAGCTTTTCGGGCTGGGTGATCTGCGGCAGCACGATCTGGAATTCGTCGCCGCCCAGGCGGCCGACCTGCCCCTTGTCGCCGATGATCTGCGTCAGCCGTCCCGCGGCCTGCTGGAGCAGCTGGTCGCCGACCGGATGGCCCAGCGTATCGTTGACCGCCTTGAACCGGTCGAGGTCGAGCAGCAGCAGCGCGCACGGCTGCGCCTGCCCCATGTGATTCTTCAGCGCGCGGTCGAGCAGGTCGGTGATGTGGAGGCGGTTCGCCAGCCCCGTCAGCGTGTCGTATCGGGCAAGCTGGTTGATCTCGCGCTCGGACCTCTTCTTTTCGGTCAGGTCGGTGCCGCTTCCCCGAAAGCCCTGGAAATTGCCCAGCGCATTGCTGATCGGATGGCCCGAAATCGACCACCAGCGTTCTTCGCCGGGCACCGCCGCCTGCACCGTCAACTCCTTGAACGGCGTCCGCGACGACAGGCTGAACCCCAGCGTCCGCTCCTCATTGTCTTCCTTGCCGACGCGCTTGCGGATGATATCGGTAAAGGGGCGGCCGAGCAGCTCGGGCATCGGGCGTTCCAGCTTGGCGGCGATGGTCGGCGAGATATAGACAAGCTGCCCATAACGGTCGGTTTCCCAGAACCAGCCACGCCCTGCGCGCTCGAAATCGCGCACGAGGTTCAGCGCGCGTTGCTGTTCGCCCACCGCAATGCGCCCGGCGCGGGTCGCGCGGCGCTGATGCCGGATATCCTCGCGCATCATCACGACCAGCAGGCCGAGAAACATCATCCCGGCGATGGCGAACGGCCACGACGCGATCCCGATCGCGCCGCCCAGTGCGGTCGCGCCGGCAAAGGCGAAAAAGGCCGGTCGCGTGATCGACGACGCCGACGCCGCGACCAGGATCGCGCCCAGCTGGATCGCGGTGAAGGCGTCGAAATACTGACGCTTTTCCGGCACCGCGACCGCGGCGAACAGGACCGCCGAACTCAGCAGCGTCCCCAGGGCGATCAGCGGCAGCGCCAGCATCGCCGGCCTCCGCAAGCGTCGGACCGCATGGCCGGGGCGGGTCCGGACGAGCTGGCCGGCGACTGTCAGCACCAGGTCGCACGCCCCGCCCGCGACCATCGCGGCAAGGCTCCAGCCCGACGCGAGGAAGCCCGCGACACCCGGAAAGACGGCAAAGGACAGAAAGGCGAGCACGCGCGCGATCAGCACATAATGCCACAATTGGGCGACGCGCAGCAGGCGCGCGATAAAGACCGGCGAATCGAACAGCGTTTCCTCGCCGTCCGCCGTTCGCGCGACCGATCGCAATATCGTCTCCTTGCCCCCCAAAATCCGGCATTCCCTGCTGTTCGCAACGGGTTGCAGCCCTGTCAGAAAGGGGTTTCCAAATCCTTATGTCCAAA
>CAZSMB010000023.1:4515-23610 GCA_964607625.1 uncultured Sphingopyxis sp.
CCCGACCGCTTTTTCGACCGCGCCGAATGGGCGGCGATCACCCGTGCCTCGCGGTGGCGCGGGGTCTGGCTCGTCGCGCATGCCTGGATCGTCAGCATCGCGCTCGTCGGCGTCGCGGCCTGGTCGCACAATCCGGTGGCGTGGTTGCTCGCGATCGTCTTTGTCGGCGGGCGCCAGCTCGGGCTCGCGATCCTGATGCACGACGCCGCGCACGGCGCGCTGCATCCGAACCGCAAGATCAACAATTTCCTCGGTCAGTGGCTGACCGGCGCGGCGACGGGTTCGGACCTGATCGCCTATCGCACCTATCATCTGCAACATCACAAATATACGCAGCAGGCCGAAGACCCCGACCTGTCGCTCTCGAAGCCCTTTCCCACGACGCGCGCAAGCCTGTGGCGCAAGGTCGCGCGTGACCTGACCGGCCGGACCTTCGCGAAGCAGCGCGCGGCGCAGGTCCGCTACGCGCTCGTCGGCCTGAAGGCGATGCTGCGCGGCGATAACCCGGGCGGGCGCGGCGGCACCCGCGCGGGGACGCCGTTCAACAGGCAGTCGGACGACGGCATGACGTCACCGACCGCCGACCTCGCCGGCGCGATGGCGGTGACGCGCGCGTTCGGGCGCTTCCTGCTTGTTCAGGCGGTGCTGCTGTCGACCTCGCTGCTGCTCTATGGCTGGACGCCGTATCTGCTCTGGCTCGCCGGGCTCGCAACGAGCTTTCAGCTCTATCTGCGCATCCGCAACATCGCCGAACATGCCTGTACGACGACGGGCAGCGACGATCCCTTCACCCACGCGCGCACCACCCGCGCGAACTGGCTGGAGCGCGCGACGGTCGCTCCATATTGGGTGAATTACCATGCCGAACATCATCTGTTCATGGGGGTGCCCTGTTATCGCCTGCCCCAGGTCCACGCCGCGCTCGGCCGCGCCGGCAAGCACGAATCGATGACGATCGCGCCGGGCTATGCCGCCGTGCTGCGACAGGTCACGGCAAGGGGCTAAGCGGTCACGCGTCGGCGACGAAACGCGCGCCCGCGCGGTCCTTCACCGTCGTCGCGGGGTCGAAAATCATCCCGTTCATCGCGACATAGACGCCGGGCGGCAGCGTCTGCACCGCCGCGAGCGCAAAGCCAACGTTGAACTCGGCATCGCTCGCGCGCACCGACGCGGGCTGCATCGCACCGGTCATCACGATCGTCTTGCCGGGGATCGACTGGAGCACGCGCCCCGTCGTCACCATCGTGTCTGTGCCGTGGGTGACCAGGATATGCGCGGCATCGCTCGCCGCCACCGCGGCGCGGATCGCCTCGCGGTCGGCGTCGTCCAGTTCCAGACTGTCCTTGCGCATCAGCTGCGTCACCCGATGCGGGACGAGGACATTATTCTCGCGCAGCATGTCTGGGATCGCCGCGGGGCCGATCTGGAATTCGCTCAGCGCGTCGAAATAGACCTTGTCTATCGTGCCGCCGGTGGTGAAGATTTCGATCACGTCGCTCATGCCAATGCCTCGGCGATCAGCCGCCGCGTATTGTCGATCCCGAACAGTGCGATGAAGCTACCCATGCGCGGCCCGGCGCTCGACCCGAGCAACGTCTCGTACAGCGCCCGGAACCAGTCGCGCAGATTGTCGAAGCCATAGGCTTCGTCCTTGCCGATCTCGTACACGATATTCTGGATATCGTCGGCCGACGCATCGGCGGGCAGCGCCGCGAGCTTGGCGTCGAGCGCCTTCAGCGCCGCGCCCTCGCCGCCTTGCGGCTTCCGGCGCTTCAGCGTCGGCGCGACATAGTCGCGATTATACGCCATCGCATTGTCGATCAGCCGGTCGAGTTCGGGCCAGGTCGCCGCATCGGCGCCCTCGACATACTGGCCCAGATAGCCCCAGATCTGGTCCTTCGACGCATCGGCCCCCATCACCCCCACCAGGTTGAGCAACAGCCCAAAGGTCACCGGCAGCACCGCGTCCGGCACATCCTCGCCGCGCGCGACATGGACGTGGTGCACGGGGTTGCCCAGCTTCTTGTCAGGCTCCTGTGCCGGGTAAGTGCCGCGCATCTGCAGATATTCGTCGACCGCCTTCGGGATCACGCCGATGTGGAGTTGCTTGGCCGCCTTCGGCTCGCGATAGGCGTAAAAGGCCAGGCTTTCCTCGCTGCCATAGCTCAGCCATTGCTCGATCGACAGGCCGTTGCCCTTCGACTTCGAAATCTTCTCGCCCTTTTCGTCGAGGAACATCTCGTAGATCAGTCCCTCGGGCTTGCGCCCGCCGAGCGCGCGCGCGATCTTGCCCGACTGGATGCCGCTGTCGGTCAGATCCTTGCCGTACATCTCGTAATCGACGCCCAGCGCGACCCAGCGCATCGCCCAGTCGACCTTCCATTGCAGCTTCGCGCCGCCGCCGAGGATGCTGTGCGTGATCGTCTCTCCCTCATCCTCGAACGACACGAGGCCGGCGTCGGCATCGACGACGGTGACGGGCACCTGGAGCACTATCCCCGACTTCGGGCTGACCGGCAGGATCGGCGAATAGGTCGCGGCGCGCTCGGCACGCAGCGTCGGCAGCATGATGTCCAGAATATCCTGATTGTGGCGCAGGACCGTCTTCAGCGCCTCGTCGAACGCGCCCGCGCGATAGCGTTCGGTCGAACTGACGAACTCGTAATCGAACCCGAAGCGGTCGAGGAATTCGCGCAGCATCGCATTGTTGTGATGGGCGAAACTTTCATATTTGCCGAACGGATCGGGGATCGCGGTCAGCGGCTTGCCCAGATATTCGCGCAGCATTTCGGGCTGCGGAACATTGTCGGGAACCTTGCGCAGCCCGTCCATGTCGTCGCTGAATGCCACGAGGCGCGTCGGCGCGCTCGCCCCCGATTCCTTGGCGGTGAGTGTTTCATAGGCGCGCCGGACCATCGTCGTACGCAGTACTTCGTTGAAAGTGCCGATATGCGGCAGGCCCGAGGGACCATAGCCCGTTTCGAACAGTACCGGCTCGCCGCCCGGCTTGCCTTGCGGATAGCGTTTGACCAGCTTGCGCGCTTCCTCGAACGGCCAGGCCTTGGACGTTTGCGCGGGTTCGCGCAGCGACGGGAGGAGGTGCATGTCGGTCATGGCGCGCGCCATAGCCGCATGCGGCAGCGAATCGAACCCCTAATCGCGCACCGCGCCCGCCGCGATCATGGTTACCGGAAATTTACCATGTCGGGCCTAGCGTCGCCGCATGACAAGCATGCCGCCCCGCCGCCCGCGCACGTATCGCCGCACCGCCGTCGATCTCGACGTGACGGTGAACGGCGTCCTCAACCATATCGAGGGCCGGATCGCCGACCTGTCCGAAGGCGGCGCGCGCATCGACGGGGCGAGCCTTCCCGAACGCTCACGCTGCGAAATCCATTTCGCGGGCCAGGTCGTCTATGCCGTGGTGATGTGGGCCGAACACGACCGCATGGGCGTCCGCTTTCCCTACGATCTCACGCACGGCCCGCTCTACCGCGCCCTCGAACGCGCCCGCCAAGCGACCGCGACGCCCCCGATGCCCGCCTTCCTGAGCCAGCGCCACGCCGGCTTCGGGCGCCGCGGGTTAAACTGAATCCACCAACCCCGTTCGCCCTGAGCTTGTCGAAGGGCCGTCCTTTTTTATACACCGCTGAGATGAGCTTCTGGGCCTATATGCTCCACTGCCGGGGCGGAGCATTCTATGTCGGGCACACCGATGACTTGCAGCGGCGTGTCGCCGAACATGAATCCGGCTTGATTGCCGGCTTCACCGCCGACAAGCTTTCTGTCGTGCTGGTCTGGAGTCAAGAATTCCCAACCCGCATCGAAGCTTTGGAAGCGGAACGCCGGATCAAGGGTTGGAGCCGCGCGAAGAAAATGGCGTTGATCAGAGGAGATTGGGACAAGATCTCGACCTTGGCAAAAGCGAAGAACGGTCCTTCGACAAGCTCAGGACGAACGGATTAGAGGAGAGGATATACCGGCGAGATATCTTGCCGCGTTCGCCTTTTGTCCCTAGCGTGGCGCGATGGCGCCCGATCCGCTCTCCCTTCCCGCGATCCACGCGAGCCACGTCGGCATCTGGCTGTCCGATGCCGCCGGCCGGGTGCAGCGCGTCGG
Organism: uncultured Sphingopyxis sp.; assembly: GCA_964607625.1. Lineage (GTDB taxonomy): Bacteria > Pseudomonadota > Alphaproteobacteria > Sphingomonadales > Sphingomonadaceae > Sphingopyxis. The sequence goes on from CAZSMB010000023.1 coordinate 8,635, forward strand.
GCGCGGCGAAGCGATCGCGGCGGTCGCGGCAACGCCGCACCTGCTGCTCGGCGCGCCGCTGACCGGCGACCGGCTCGGCTATCCCGAACTGTCGGGGCTCGACCTGCTCGAGCTTTTCGCCTTCCTCCATCCCGCGCGCTTCGCGGTGCCGACGCCGGCCGGACTCGCCGCCGCGCTCGCGCTGGCCCCGCCCACGAGCGAAGGGGCCGTCGCCGCCTTCCTGCCGCGCGCCGCCGCCGCGATGCTCGGCGCGCTCGACGATCCCGACTGGCCCGAGCGCGAGGGCGCGTGGCACGGTCTTCAGTCGCTCGCGCGCCAGCGCTGGCCGTGGGCGCCGCTCGTCCAGCCGCGCCTCGACGCGCCCGAGACATCCGACCGCTGGCTGTTCGCGCGCCTGCCCGAGTGGGAGGAAGCGCCCCCGCGCCCGCAGCCGCGTCAGGTGACGCTGAACGCCGACGACGTCGTCGCGCGTCTTGACCGGCTGACGGGCGACGGGGCCGAGCGCCGTCCGGGCCAGCGCGACTATGCTCGCACCGCCGCGACGATCTTCGCGCCGCGCCAGCGCAAGGATGCGCCGCAAATGCTGGTTGCCGAGGCCGGGACCGGGATCGGCAAGACCCTCGGCTATCTCGCGCCGGCGAAACAGTGGATCGACCAGGCCGCAGGCAGCATCTGCATCTCGACCTTCACCAAGGCGCTGCAACGCCAGTTGGCGCGCGAAACCGAACGCCTCTACCCCGACCCGCAGGTTCACCGCGAAAAGGTCGTGGTGCGCAAGGGGCGCGAAAACTACCTCTGTCTGCTCAACTTGGAGGACGCGCTGCAAGGCGGTTTTTCGGGCCGCGCCGCGATCCTGGCGCAACTCGTCGCGCGCTGGGCGGCGTATACGCGCGACGGCGACATGATCGGCGGCGACCTGCCCGGCTGGCTCCCCGCGCTCTTTCGCCGCAATGGCACCACCGCGCTGACCGACCGCCGCGGCGAATGTATCTATGCGGGCTGCCCGCATTTCCGCAAATGCTTCATCGAACGCTCGACCCGCGCCGCGGCGCAGGCCGACATCGTGATCGCCAACCACGCGCTGACGATGGTGCAGGTGGCGCGGCCGCGCCCAAATTCTCAGGATGGGGGCGCCCCCGCGACGCGGCTGATCTTCGACGAGGGACATCATCTGTGGGATGCCGCAGATTCGATGTTCGCCACCGCGCTGACCGGACAGGAAGCGGTCGAGATCCGCCGCTGGGTCCTCGGCCCTGAAGGCAAGTCGCGCGGGCGCCGCCGCGGGCTCGCCGCGCGCCTCGCCGACGTCGCCAGCTATGACGAGGCGGGCGACAAGGCGATCCAGGCGGCGATCCAGGCGGCGGGCGAGCTTCCCGGCGACGGCTGGCTGGGCCGCCTCGCCGAGAATCAGCCCTGGGGCGCGATCGAACGGTTGCTCGCCGCGGCGCGCGGGCAGGTCTATGCACGCAGTGCGGACCCGAAGAGTGCCGACAGCGGCTATGGCCTCGAAACCGAACTTGCCGACCCCGGCCCCGACCTCGTGGCCGCGGCGGCGGGGGCGAGCGACGCGATCGAGGCGTTGCTGCGCCCGCTGATGGCGCTCGGCAAGCGGCTCGATGCTCTCGTCGAGGACCCGCCCGACTGGCTCGATGGTCAGGCGCGCGCGCGCGTCGATGGGGCCCGGCACAGCCTGGGAACGCGAATCGACACGCTCGGCGGCTGGCTGTCGCTGCTCGGGCGCGTCGGCGGTCCCGCCGACCCCGATTTCGTCGACTGGCTCGCGGTCGACCGGTACGACGGGCGCGAGTTCGATTGCGGGCTCCACCGCCACTGGCTCGATCCCGCGCGCCCCGTCGCCGAAGCCGTCTACCGTCCGGCGCAGGGCGTGCTCGTCACCTCGGCCACCTTGCGCGGCGGCGGACGCGGCGCCGACGATTGGGACGATGCCGACATCCGCACCGGCGCGCGCCACATCGGCGCCAGCGTCGGCCACTTCGCGGTGCCCAGCCCGTTCGATTATGCCCGCCAGTCGGAGGTGCTGATCGTCACCGACATCGCGCGCGGAGACTTGCCCGCGCTCGCCGGCGCCTATAGCCGGCTGATCGAGGCGTCGGGCGGCGGCGCGCTGGGCCTGTTCAGCGCGATCCGGCGCCTGCGCATCGTCCACGCCCGCATCGCCGACCGGCTCGCGCGCGCGGGCCTGCCGCTCTATGCCCAGCACGTCGATCCGCTCGACACCGGGACGCTCGTCGATATCTTCCGCGCCGACCCGCACGCTTCGCTGCTCGGCACCGATGCCCTGCGCGACGGCGTCGACGTGCCCGGCGAATCGCTGCGCCTCGTGGTGATGGAGGGCGTGCCCTGGCCGCGCCCGACGATCCTGCACGCCGCGCGCCGGGCCGCACAGGGCGGCGCGCGCTACGACGACATGGTCATCCGCGGGCGGATCGGCCAGGCGTTCGGCCGCCTGATCCGGCGCACCGACGATTTCGGGCAATTCGTCATGCTCTCGCCGTCGGTTCCGTCGCGATTGCTCTCCGCCTTTCCGGACGGCACACCGATCCGCCGCCTGCCGCTCGACGAGGTGGTGAACCATGTCGCGGCGGCCAACGTCCGTCATCGCGAAAGCGCATATGCCGCCTTTTCACCGTCATGAGTTTGCGGCACAAGGCGGTCGATTCAGAGGAATAACGGGGAGCGGTCTTGAAGAATTTGTCTATCCTGCGCCATGCGAAATCGGGCTGGGACGCGACCGTCGAGCGCGATTTCGACCGCCCGATCAACCGGCGGGGCGAGCGCGGGGCAGAGCTGGTGGGCCAATATGCAAAGCGACAGGGTTTCGCGATCGACCGTATCGTCGCCTCGCCGGCGCTTCGCGTGACCCAGACGCTCGATATCTTCCAGCCCGCGGCGGGCCTTGCCGCGCTGGAACCGCATTTCGACCGGCGCATCTACCTGGCGTCGGCGGCGACGCTCATCGACGTGCTTCGCGACACCGGCGGCGACGCGGAGCATCTGCTGATCGCAGGGCATAATCCGGGGCTGGAGGACCTGATCCTGATGCTCGTCCCCGACTCGACCGACGATCCGCACCGCGCAAAGGTGGAGGAAAAGCTGCCGACCTCGGCGCTCGCGCGGCTCGAACTCGACATCGCCGACTGGCGCGATCTCGACGTGGGACAGGCGCGGATCGCCGATTTTATCCGCCCGCGCGACCTCGACCCTGCGCTTTCGCCCGCGATGGACTGACGGTCAGGCGGCGTCAAGCGCCGCGGCGAGCCGCTGTCGCAGCGCCGTCAGCGCCTGGACCGACACGCCCGAAAGCGCCGGCTGCGGCGGGCTCGCGGTATCGAGCGGCGGTGGCATTGCTTCGGCCGAATGGCCGTCACCACCTCCGTCCGCCAACGCCTTGCGCGCGCCTTCGACGGTAAAGCCCCGGACGTGCAACAAATGGTGGATGCGTTCGGCCAGCGCCACGTCCGCGGCGCGGTAATAGCGGCGCCGGCCGGACCGCTGGAGCGGCTTCAGTTGCGGAAAGCGCGTTTCCCAATACCGCAGGACGTGCGTCGGGACACCGATCCGATCCGCCAGTTCGCCGATCGCCAGCATCGCGCCAGCCGCCTTGCCGTCACCCTCTCCCGAGTTCGACATGGCCCGCTACCCGGTCAACCGCCGGCCACCCGCGCGCGCATCGTCTGGCTCGCGCGAAAGGTCATCACGCGGCGCGGCAGGATCGGCACCTCGATGCCGGTCTTGGGATTGCGGCCGATCCGCTGCGCCTTGTCGCGCAGCACGAAGGTGCCAAAGCCCGAAATCTTCACATTCTGACCGCCCGACAGCGCATCGGACATATGCGCGAGAATCGATTCGACGATCGCCGCCGATTCATTTCGCGACAGCCCCACCTGCTGATTGATCCGCGCCGCGATGTCGGCACGGGTAAGCGTTCCTGCAGTCATGATATTCCCTTCCCCTCCTGAAGCGAAAACCGGAACCGGGCCTCGTCTGGTCCCCCACCGCTACGAGTCCCTGACGCTTTTGTAACAAAAGCGAAGAAATCCACCAAACTGAAATGGATGGACGGAAGAGTTGAAGCGGCGGCGCGTTTGCGGCGGTCGATCCCGGTCAGACGCGCAGGACCGCCGCGCCCCAGGTAAAGCCGCCGCCCATCGCCTCGAGCACGACCAGGTCGCCCCGCTTGATACGGCCGTCGCGCACCGCCAGGTCGAGCGCGAGCGGCACCGACGCCGCCGACGTGTTGGCGTGCTGGTCGACGGTCAGCACCACCCGCTCGGGCGGCAGGCCCAGCTTTTTCGCGGTGGCGTCGATGATCCGCTTGTTCGCCTGGTGCGGCACGATCCAGTCGATCGCCTCGGGCGCCAGCCCGACGTCGGCCATGACTTCGCCCAGCACGCTTGCCAGGTTGGTGACGGCATGACGGAACACTTCGCGGCCCTGCATCCGGACATGGCCGACGGTGCCCGTGGTCGACGGTCCGCCGTCGACATAGAGCATGTCGCAATATTGACCCTCGGCGTGCAGCCGCGTCGCCAGGATGCCGCGGTCGTCGTCGACGTCATCGGCCGACAGCACCACCGCGCCCGCCCCGTCGCCGAACAGCACGCACGTCGTGCGGTCGTCCCAGTCCAGGATGCGGCTGAACGTCTCGCTGCCGATCACCAGCGCATGTTTCGCCGCTCCGGTGCGCAGCATCGAATCGGCGACCGACACGGCATAGAGGAAGCCCGAACACACCGCCGCGACGTCGAACGCGATACAATCGGGCGCACCGATCAGCGCCTGGACCTTGGTTGCGGTCGCGGGAAAGGTGTTGTCGGGGGTCGCGGTCGCGACGATGATCAGCCCGATGTCGGCGGGCTCCAGTCCCGCGGCCTTCAGCGCCTCTTTCGCCGCCGCGGCGCCCAGCGTGCCCGTCGTCTCGTCGGGTTCGGCGATGTGGCGAAAGCGGATGCCGGTGCGTTCGACGATCCACTCGTCGCTGGTGTCGACACGAGTCGCCAGTTCGGCGTTCGAAACGCGCGTGCGCGGCAGCGCCGATCCGGTTCCGGCCAGGATCGAGCGGCGCGTCACGCCGCGCTCTCGCGGCGGAAATTGGCAAGGTCGTCGGTCACCTGGCGCGTGATATCCTTTTCGACAAGCTCGGCGCAAAGATGCACCGCATTGGCGACGCCTTTCGCATCGGCGCTGCCGTGGCTCTTCAGCACGACGCCGTTCAGGCCCAGGAACACCGCGCCATTATGATTGTTGGGGTCCAGATGGTGACGCAGCAAGTCGGTCGCGGGGCGCGAGATCAGGAACCCGATCTTCGAGCGCACCGACGAGGTGAAGGCGCGGCGGAGCAGGTCGGTAACGAACCGCGCCGTTCCCTCGATCGTCTTCAGCGCGATATTGCCCGAAAAGCCGTCGTGGACGACGACGTCGACGTGGCCGCGCGACAGCTTGTCCCCCTCGATGAAGCCGGTGAAGTCCATCGGCAGGCCGTCGGCACCGCGCAGCATCGCCGCGGCGTCGCGAATCTGGTCGGTACCCTTCAGCTCTTCGGTGCCGATGTTGAGCAGCGCGACGCGCGGCCGCTCGAGTCCCATCGCGGTGCGCGCATAGGCCGCGCCCATCACCGCGAACTGGACCAGATTGTTGGCGTCGCAATCGGTGTTGGCGCCCAGGTCGAGCATCACCACGTCATTGTCGCCCAGCGAGGGCAGCAGCGCGGCGAGCGCGGGCCGGTCGATGCCGGGCATCGTACGCAGCGCCAGCTTTGCCATCGCCATCAGCGCGCCGGTATTGCCCGCCGACACCGCGCCGCCGGCGTCGCCGCGCTTCACCGCGTCGATCGCGAGTCCCATCGAACTGCCGCGCCCGCTGCGCAGCGCCTGGCTCGGCTTGTCCTCGCCCGACACCACCTTGTCGGTGTGGATGATCTCCGACGCCGCGCGCAGGTTCGGGTGATTGTCGAGCGCCGCCTTGATCCGCGTCTCGTCGCCGACGAGCAGGAAGCGGAGGCCGTCGTGCTGGTGGCGCGCCATCGCAGCGCCCGCGCACATCACGCGGACGCCGACGTCACCGCCCATCGCATCGATCGCGATTCGCGGTGTCAGGCTCATCGATACGCCCTCCAGCTAGTGCTTAGGCGACCGACACCACTTCGCGGCCGTTGTAGTGGCCACAGGCATTGCAGAGGTTGTGCGGACGCTTCAGCTCGCCGCAGTTCGGGCATTCCTGATAGGCTTCGACCTTCAGGGCGTCGTGGCTGCGACGCATGCCGCGCTTCGAGGGCGATGTTTTTCGCTTGGGGACGGCCATGATATATCCTGTATTCTCAACTGTTTATCACAAATCGGCGAACCCGGACTTGTCACCCCCGCTGGTGGGGAACGACTGGCCCGCCCGCCGCGCCGAAGGCTGTTCCCGCTCGTTCTGCAGGAAAATCTTCCGCCGGAAGGTGCCTCAACGCCTGATGGTGTCGGGTGCCGGATCGGGCGCGGCTATAGCGTTTTTGGTCGCAAAGGCAAGCCCTGCTCGATCGCTTGCCCTGTCCGGGCAACGCTGCCACATCTCGCGCAGCCATCGCGCGCAAGACGCCGCGCGCGACCGAACGGAGGGGAAAGAAAATGACGATGTTGCCGATCAGCCTGACGATCGCCGCGGGGGCGGCGCTGCTCAACATCTGGCTCGCGATGCGCGTCGGGCGCGTGCGCGGACAGGAAAAGGTTTCGGTCGGCGATGGCGGCAACGAACGCGTGATCCGCCGCATGCGCGCGCACAGCAATTATGTCGAGAACACCGCCTTCGTCCTGATTCTGCTCGCCCTCGTCGAACTCGGCCTCGGCTCGTCGATCTGGCTGTGGGCGACCGGCGCGGTCTATCTGGTCGCGCGCATCCTGCATGCGATCGGCATGGACGGAAAGACCTGGGCGCGCGGCGTCGGCATCCTCGTGACGATGCTGGTGCAGGCGGGCCTCGCGATCGCCGCGCTGCTCGCGGTGTACCTCACCCCCACGACCATCGTCGCGACCGAGGTCCAGGAAACCGAAATCGTCGCGCCGAAATAGCGGGGGCGTCGCTACGCCAACGCTTCGTCGCTGACGAAGGGGTTGGTGCGGCGCTCGGCGGCGAAGCTGCTGTGCGGCCCGTGCCCCGGCAGGAACACCGTGTCGTCGCCGAGCGGCCACAGCTTCTGCGTGATCGACGCCAAAAGCTGCTGGTGGTCGCCGCGCGGAAAATCGGTGCGCCCGATCGACCCCTGGAACAGCACATCGCCGACGATCGCCAGCTTCGAGGGCTGGTGATGGAAGACGACGTGACCCGGCGTGTGCCCCGGGCAATGGATGACGTCGATGACGAGGTTGCCGACGGTGACCGTGTCGCCGTCCACCAGCCAGCGGTCGGGCTCGAACACCTCGCCCGTCAGGCCGAAGCGCGCGCCGTCCTCGCCCAGCCGCTCGATCCAGAAGCGGTCGTCCTCGTGCGGGCCCTCGATCGGGACCCCCAGTTCCTTCGCGAGCACGCCTGCCTGGCCGCAATGGTCCATGTGCCCGTGGGTGATCAGGATCTTCTCGACCTCGACCCCGGTCTGCTTCACCGCATCCTTCAGCTTGTCGAGGTCGCCGCCGGGGTCGACGAAAGCCGCCTTGTTGGTTTCGGTGCACCACAGCAGCGTGCAATTCTGCTGAAAGGCGGTGACGGGCACGATCGCGGCGCGCAGCGGCGGATTGGGAGCGTTCATGTCCGCCGATGTGGGGAAAAGCCGCCGCGATGGCAAGGGCGGCCTTCTATCCCACCGCGCGCTCGCGCCCTTCCCAATAGGGCGCGCGCAATTCGCGGCGAAGCACCTTGCCCGACGGATTGCGCGGCAGCGCCGCGATGATCTCGACGCTCTTCGGCGCCTTGTAGGCGGCGATGCGCTCGCGCGCCCAGGCGATGACGTCGGCGGCTTCGACCTGCGCGCCCGCGGCGGGGACGATCAGCGCCTTCACCGCCTCGCCCCATCTGTCGTCGGGTACCCCGATCACCGCGACATCGGCAACGCCGGGGCAGCCCATGATCGCGCTCTCGACCTCGGCCGGATAGACATTCTCGCCGCCCGACACGATCATGTCCTTGATCCGGTCGTGGACGAAATAAAAACCGTCGGCGTCACGATAGCCGACATCGCCGGTGTGCAGCCAGCCGCCGATCACGGTTTCGGCGGTCGCCTCGGCGCGGTTCCAATATTCCTTCATCACGATGTCGCCGCGGATCGCGATCTCGCCGATCTCGCCGTCGGCGAGCGGCCGCCCTTCGCCATCCAGGATCGCCATCTCGGTCTGCGGCCACGGTTGCCCGCACGAGGTCAGCTTGCCCGGAAGATCGTGCGCCGCGGGCGACAGATACGACCCGCCGCCGGAGCTTTCGGTCATGCCATAGAATTGCACGAAGTCGCAGCCGAAGGTTGAGCGCGCACGGCGCAGCACATCTTCGGCGATCGGCGAGGCGCCATAGGCGATCGAGCGAAGCTGCGAATAATCGCCGGCTTCCGTCTCGGGCTGCTGCAACATCATCTGGATCATCGCGGGCGCCAGGAAGGCGTGCGCGACGCGCTCGTCGGTCATCATGCGGATCGCGTCGCCGGCCACGAAATCCTTGACCAGCACAAGCCGGCCGCCCTGCGCCAGCCCGGAAAAGCTGACGTTCGTCCCCGCGACGTGGAACAGCGGCATCACGATCATCACCGTCTCGTCCTCGCCATAAGCGAAGCCGTCGACCTCGGTCGCCATTTCGAGGAAGCGGCGATAATTCCTGTTCGCGAGCACCACCCCCTTGGGGCGTCCGGTCGTGCCGCTCGTATAGAGCTGGAGCACATCGTCGGAGAGGTGCGGCGCGTCGACGGGGGGCGTCGCCGGCGCGTCGGCCAGCCATGCGTCGAACGGTTCGAAGGCCGGATGCGCGCCATAGAGCGCGACGAGCCGCGGCTTGTCCGCAAGGCCGGAGACCGCCGCAAGCGCGGTGTCGAAGAAATCCTCGCCGACGAACAACAGCCTCGGCACCGCATCGCCCAGGATGAAGGCGATCTCGGCGGCTGCAAGGCGGCAGTTTATCGGGGCGAGGCACGCCCGGGCGCGGGCCGTGCCGAAAAAGAGCGGATACCAGCCATCGTGATTCTTGGTCAGCACCGACACCCGGTCGCCCGGCGCCACCCCCGCCGCGATCAGCGCGTGGGCGACGCGATTCGACCGCGCGTCGAGCTCGGCAAAGCTCGTTTCGCGCGCGCCGAATTTCACCGCGACCGCCTGCCCGCGCTTTTTCGCCTGCGCCGCCGGTATGTCGGCCAGCGTCCGAATGGCATCCAGGTCGATCATTTCGCTCTCCCAACCTCAGTTTGATCTTGAATTAGATAGAATACTAAGCAAATATTTGGCCAGCCCAAAAAATTCGAGAGGATCAGCCGTGTTCGACCGCCCCATATTGCCGACGACGATCGTCGGAAGCTATCCCCAACCCGACTGGCTGATCGATCGCGAACGGCTGAAGGCCAGCCTGCCGCCGCGCGTGCGCGCCGAAACGCTGTGGCGCATTCCGGCCCCCTGGCTCGCCGACGCCCAGGAAGCCGCGACGCTGATGGCGATCCGCGACCAGGAAGAGGCCGGAATCGACATCGTCGGCGACGGCGAGATGCGCCGCGAAAGCTATTCGAACCGCCTCGCGACCGCGCTGTCGGGAATCGACACCGAAAGGCACGGCACCGCGATCGACCGCACGGGCAATGCGAATCCGGTGCCGCTCGTCTCCGGCCCGATCCGCCGCGTGGCGCCGATCGAGGCGCAGGACGCCGCCTTCCTGCGCCGCCATTCGACCAAACCGGTCAAGCTCACCCTGCCCGGCCCCTTCACCATGACCCAGCAGGCGGAGAACGGCTATTATCCCGACGCGCGGGCGCTCGCGATGGACTATGCCGACGCCGTCAATGCAGAGGTCAAGGACCTGTTCGCCGCCGGGGTCGACGTCGTTCAGCTCGACGAACCCTATCTGCAGGCGCGCGCCGACGCGGCGCAGGACTATGCGATCGAGGCGATCAACCGCGCCCTCGATGGCGTCGAGGGCACGACCGCGCTCCACATCTGCTTCGGCTATGCGATGGTCCACCACGGCGCCGGCGCGACCGGCCCCAAGCCCAAGGCCTATGATTTCCTGGCCGAACTCGAGGCGTCGGATATCGACGTGATCTCGATCGAGGCGGCGCAGCCCGGGCTCGATCCCGCGATCCTCGCCGAACTGCCGACCAAGACGATCATGTACGGCGTCCTCGACCTGTCGATTCCAGAGGTGGAGACCCCGGAAACCGTCGCCGCCCGCATTCGCGAGGCGCTGCGCTACGTCGACGCCGAGCGCCTGTGGATCGCACCCGATTGCGGCATGAAATACCACAGCCGCGAGCATAGCCTCGCGAAGCTGAAAGCGATGGTCGACGGCGCCGCACTGGTGCGCGCCGAACTCACCTGACCGGGCGTCCTGCCGGCAGACAAGGCGGCCGGGGGGCTTTCAAAACCACGACGAATGACGCTAGGGGCAGAAACCATGTCGAGCCGCCCAGCCCCCTTCGCCGCGCACCGCGCCGACCTTGCCGCGCTCGCCGCCGACGATCGCCGCCGCGCGCTGATCGCCCGGTCGGGCCGCGATTTCGCCTCGAACGACTATCTCGCGCTCGCCAATTCCGACGCGCTCCGCCGGGCGCTTGCCGAAGGGATCGCGCGCGGGCTGCCCGCAGGCTCCGGCGGTTCGCGCCTGCTGCGCGGCAATCACGAAGAACATGAAATGCTCGAAGCGCACGCCGCGCGCCATTACGGCAGCGAAGCGGCGCTCTTCTTCCCCACCGGCTTCGCCGCCAACGCCGCGCTGTTCGCGACCTTGCCGCAGCGCGGCGACCTGATCGTCCACGACGAGCTGATCCATGCGAGCGCGCACGACGGGATGAAGCTCGGCCGCGCCGGCCGCGTCGACGCACGCCATAACGACGCGCAGAGCGTCGACGACATCGTCGCGCGCTGGCGCCGCGGCGGCGGCACCGGGACGCCGTGGATCGCGGTCGAAAGCCTCTATTCGATGGACGGCGACAGGGCCCCGCTCGCCGACCTCGCGGCGGTCGCCGAGCGCCACGACGCCGTGCTGGTCGTCGACGAAGCACACGCCACCGGCGTCTTCGGTCCCGACGGCCAGGGGCTCGCGCACGCGCTCGGCCCGCGCGACAATCTGATCACGCTGCACACCTGCGGCAAGGCGCTGGGCTGCGAAGGCGCCCTGCTCTGCGGCCCGCAGATCGTCCGCGAGTTTCTCGTCAACCGCGGCCGCCCGTTCATCTTCTCGACCGCGCCCTCGCCGCTCATCGCCTTCCTCGTCCGCCAGGCGCTGGAGATCGTCGCGAACGAGCCCGAGCGGCAGGCGCTGCTCCACGCGCGCATCCGCCACGCCGAAATGCGCCTAGCCGCCCTCGGTCTGCCGTCCAGCGGCAGCCACATCCTTCCGGTGACCATCGGCGACAATGCGCGCACGATGCGAGTCGCCGGCGCGATGCAGGCGGCGGGCTTCGACATCCGCGGTATCCGCCCGCCGACCGTGCCGCACGGCACCGCGCGGCTGCGCATCGCGATCACCCTCAATGTCGAAGACGCCGACATCGACGCGATGACCGGCGCGCTCGCGGCGGCGATGGCGTCGGCATGACGCGGCGTTTCGTCGTCACCGGCACCGACACCGGCATCGGCAAGACCGTCTTCTCCGCCGCTTTAGCCGGCGCGCTCGGCCTGCCCTATTGGAAGCCGATCCAGTCGGGCCTCGAAGAGGAAAGCGACAGCGAAGCCGTCGCGCGCCTCGCCGGCGTTCCGATCCACCCCGAAGCCTATCGCCTCGTCACCCCCGCCTCGCCGCACTATGCCGCCGAAATGGACGGCGTGATCATCGACCCCGACGCCCTCACCCCGCCCCCCGGCGAGCTCTTGATCGAAGGCGCGGGCGGCGCGCTCGTTCCGGTCACGCGCACGCTGCTCTACGCCGACCTCTTCGCGCGCTGGCAGGTGCCGGTCATCGTCTGCGCGCGCACCGCGCTCGGCACGATCAACCACAGCCTGCTGACGATCGAGGCGCTGCAAGCCCGCAACGTCCCGATCCACGGCATCGCCTTCATCGGCGACGCGGTCGAGGACAGCGAGGCGATCATTTCGGAACTGGCCGGCGTGAAACGCCTCGGCCGCCTCCCGCCCATCGCCCAGCTGACCCCCGACACACTCGCGGCCGCGTTCGCGGACCATTTCGACCTCAGAGATTTCGGCTGAGCCCATTTCCGTTTGCCCTGAGCTTGTCGAAGGGCCGCCCTTTTGTTTATCCGACGCCAAAAGACCGAACGGCGCTTCGACAAGTTCGGCACAAACGGCAAAGAGAGAAACCCCCATGTCCCCCGTCTGGCACCCCTTCACCCAGCACGGCCTCGGCGAACCGATCCCGCTGATCGACCGCGCCCAGGGCGCGCGCCTCTATGATGCCGACGGCAACAGCTGGATCGACGCGATTTCGAGCTGGTGGGTCACCACCCACGGCCATGCGAACCCGCGCATCATGGCGGCGATCCGCGCGCAGTCGGAAAAGCTCGACCAGCTGATCTTCGCCGGCTGGACGCACGAGCCCGCCGAAAGCCTCGCCGCCGAGCTGATCCGCATCACCCCCGACCCGCTCACTCGCGTCTTCTTCTCGGACTCGGGTTCGACCAGCGTCGAGGTCGCGCTCAAGATGGCGCTCGGCACTTTCGCGAACATCGGCGAGGACCGCCACCGCATCCTCGTCCTCGAACACAGCTATCACGGCGACACGATCGGGGCGATGTCGGTCGGCGAACGCGGGGTGTTCAACCGCCCGTACCAGCCGTTGCTGTTCGACGTCGGCACCATCCCCTTCCCCGCCGCGGGGCGCGAACAGACGACGCTCGACGCGCTCGACGCCGCCTGCGCTGAAAAGCCCGCCGCCTTCATCGTCGAACCGCTGATCCTCGGCGCCGGCGGGATGCTGGTCTACCCCGCATGGGTGCTGGCCGAGATGCGCGCCATCTGCGCACGCCGCGGCGTGCTGTTCATCGCCGACGAGGTGATGACCGGCTGGGGCCGCACCGGCACGCGCTTCGCCTGCGACCAAGCGGGGGTGATCCCCGACATCGTCTGCCTGTCGAAAGGCCTCACCGGCGGCGCCATGCCGCTCGCGGTGACATTGTGCATCGAACCGGTCTTTACCGCGCATCTGTCGACCGACCGCGCGCGGCTCTTCTATCATTCGTCGAGCTACACCGCGAACCCGATCGCCTGCGCCGCCGCGAACGCCAATCTCGAAATCTGGCGTGACGAGCCGGTGCGGGACCGCATCGACACGCTCGCCGATGCGCAGGCCGCGCATCTCGCGGTGCTCGCGTCCGACCCGCGCACCGAAAACCCGCGCGCCCTTGGCACCATCGCGGCGTTCGACATCGTTCAGCCGGGCGGCGGCTATCTGTCGTCGCTGGCCCCGCGCCTCGCCGCTTTCTACCGCGATCGCGGCGCGCTGATCCGGCCGCTCGGCAACACCGTCTATGTCATGCCGCCCTATTGCACGAGCGCCGCCGACCTCGCGCAGGTCTGGGAAACGATCGCCGCCTCGCTCGACCTCGCCGGTTAGAGCCCGTTCCGTTTCAGCCTGGACAGGGCAGGCTCCAGCTCTCCACGGCTCGCCATGATGTGATGATGGGGGGCATCGTTCGGCTCAGGTTCATCCGCCGCCGCTACCACCCGTTGCGGGGACGGTTCGAGGACCTATATCGATGACCATGAAATCCGCCCCCCTGCTCGCGCTTCTCGCGCTGGCGCTCGGAACCCCCGCCTTCGCGCAGGACGAAACGCCCGCCCCGGCCGCCGACGGCGCCGAACGCGTGTCGATTCTGATCACCTATGGCGACGAGGAATGCCCCGAAACGACCAGCGACGAGATCGTCGTCTGCGCACAGGAACCCGAATCCGAACGCTATCGCGTGCCCAAGCCGCTGCGCGAGATCGCGGAGGACGAAAAGGCCAATCGCGGCAGCGCGTGGGGGGCCGCGGTCGAGGAATATGACCGCACCGTCGCCAGCGTCGGCCGCCCGAACAGCTGCTCGCCGGTCGGCTCCTATGGCTATACCGGCTGCGTCGCCAAGGCGATCCGCGAATGGTTCGACGAGCGGCGGGTGATCGACAGCGAAACCGCCAACGATTGACGCCTTCCGCGGCGGACCATAGCGTGCGCGCACCCCAACCCAGGAGTGTTCGTCCATGCGTCATGTCACCTTCCTCCTCGCCCTTCCCCTCCTCGCCGCCGTGCCGCTGCTCGCGCAGATGCCGACCGAAGCCCCCGGCGCCCCGGACGCCAGCCGCGTCACGGGCGGCACCTACCAGGCCGACCCCGGCCACACGCTCGTCGGCTGGCGTCTCAACCATCTGGGCTTCAACGACTATTTCGGCATCTTCGGCGACGTGACCGGTACGCTGGTGCTCGATCCGAAAAACGCCGCCGCGGCCCGGCTCGACGTGACCATCCCGATCGCCAGCGTCACCGTCGCGAGCGCGGGGCTCAAGGACCACCTGCTGCGCGCGGGCAAGGACGGCGGCAAGCCCGACTTCTTCGGCGCCGCCCCGGCGCCCGCGCGCTTCGTCTCGACCGCGGTCGTTGTCGATGCCGAGGGCGACGAGGCAAAGGTCACCGGAAACCTCACTCTCAACGGCGTGACAAAGCCGGTGACGCTCGACGTCGACTTCACCGGCGCCGGCCCCGCGATGATGACCAACAAGGAAACCATCGGCTTCGAGGCCGAGGCGACGATAAGGCGCAGCGACTTCGGCCTCGGCTTCGGCGTTCCGCTCGTCGGCGACGAGGTCGAGCTCGAAATCACCGCCGCTTTCGAGAAGCAATAACCCCAACCCCTCCCCTTCAGGAGTG
>CAZSMB010000023.1:23710-25297 GCA_964607625.1 uncultured Sphingopyxis sp.
CCTCAATCTGTCACACGCACCGCCTAGACTCGCGAGCGGGGTCGCCACGACCCCGCCCCTTTTCGCAAGGAGTCCGTGCGATGAGCGAACTGGTACGCGAAATCGTCGAAATCACCGCTTTTCTCTCCGGCGACGACGACAATCCCCTGCTGACCGTCGAGGCCGAGGGGCTCGCCCCCACCGCCGGCTGGAGCAACGTCCGCCTCGAACCCCATGTCTACATCACCCCGCCCGACGACGGCGTGCAGGATTTCGACCTCGTCGGCGATCGTCCGGCGGACGGCGCCGCGGACGCGCTCACCCCCGTCGAGGCGGCGTGGGAGGGCGAGGTCGCCGACTGGCTGCTCGGCGTCCGCGTCCACGCGGTCGACAATATGGCCGAGGACGAGGTGTTCGAGCCGTGGGACGAGGAAGACGACGACGATCCGGACGACGGCGAGGACGAGACCGCGCTGCGCGACAACGAAGACGCCTGACCACCCCCTGGACCCTCCGCCGGGCCGCGCGGCAACCCGCGGCCCGGCGACATTTTCTGTTTCGCCCCTTGCCAAGCGCGACATTTTGCATCATGGACGCTGCCATGCACATGCGCGGCCTTCTTCTTCTGCGACTTACACGCCCTTGGGCGTGACATTCGGCCTGCGCCTCTCGCGGCGGGCCACGCGCTCAAGGGCCTGACCGACCACCGCACCGAACTTCAGACCGCAGAAGAAGCCCGAACCATGTCCATGCTCCGCGACCCCTCCGCCAAATACCGACCCTTTCCGCAAGTTCCGCTCGCCACGCGCGACTGGCCCGCGCGCACGATCACCAAGGCGCCGATCTGGCTCTCGACCGACCTGCGCGACGGCAATCAGGCGCTGATCGACCCGATGGATGCCGAGAAGAAGACCCGCTTCTTCGACCTGCTCGTCAAATGCGGATTGAAGGAGATAGAGGTCGGTTTCCCCGCCAGCGGCGCGACCGACTTCGACTATATCCAGAATCTCGTGCGCTCGGGCCGCATCCCCGACGATGTCACGCCGCAGGTGCTGACGCAGGCGCGCGCCGACCTGATCCGCACCAGCTTCGACAGCCTCGAGGGCGCGCGGACCGCGATCGTCCACCTCTATAATGCGGTCAGCCCCGCGTGGCGCCGCATCGTCTTCAACATGGAGATGGCCGACATCAAGCAAATCGCGGTCGACGGCGCCAAGCAGCTGCGCGACAATGCCGCGCGCCTGCCCGGCACCGACTGGCGCTTTGAATACAGCCCCGAAACCTTTTCGACCGCAGAGATCGATTTCAGCATCGAATGCTGCGCCGCGGTGATGGACATATTGCAGCCCACCGCCGACAATCCGATCATCCTCAACCTGCCCGCGACGGTCGAGGCGGCGACGCCGAACATCTACGCCGACCAGATCGAATATTTCGCGAAGAACCTGCCCAACCGCGAGGCGGCGATCATATCCCTGCACACCCACAACGACCGCGGCACCGGCGTCGCCGCGGCCGAACTCGGCCTGCTCGCGGGCGCCGACCGCGTCGAGGGCTGCCTGTTCGGCAATGGCGAGCGCACCGGCAACACCTGCCTCGTCACCATCG
>CAZSMB010000024.1:0-8886 GCA_964607625.1 uncultured Sphingopyxis sp.
ACTGTAAATCTGCCCGGGTTTCCGTACGCTGGTTCGAATCCAGCCCTGTCCACCACCCTCTGGTCGGCTGTTCCGGCGTGGCGGTCACGCCCGCGGTAACGATCATGCGGCCCTGCACATAATCCTTGGTGGCATTGACGCAGTCGAGCGCGATGACCTTGCCGCCCTTGAGGTACACGACCGAGAAGCTGCGCGCCGCCGGGTCGTCGCGCAGCACCGTCTGGTCATGCCCGGTCGACAGGCCCGCGGTCTGGAGTTTCAGATCATACTGGTTCGACCAGAACCACGGGATCGCGTGATAGGGCGCCTCGGCGCCGCAAATGCCCTTCGCCACGACATTGGCCTGGTCATTGGCATTCTGGACCGACTCCAGACGGATACACGCGCCCTCGGCAAAGGCGTTCTCGTGCGCGGCGCAATCGCCGATCGCATAGATGTCGGGCAAGCTCGTCTTGCAATAGCCATCGACGAGCACGCCGTTGCCGCCTTCGGCCCCCGCCGCGATCAGCGGCTCGACCGCGGGGACGATGCCGATGCCGACGATCACCAGATCGGCAGGGATGACTTCGCCGTCCGCAAGCCGGACGCCGGTGACATTGTCGCTGCCTTCGATCGCCGCGACCGACACGCCGAGCCGGACGTCGACCCCATGCTTTGCGCTCGACTTCGACTTCGTCGCTGCGCTGCTTCATCTGCGCATTCGGCAGAGGCGCATATGCGAGGGCAGGTCGACGGCGAGGCATCCGCCCTTGCCAAAGCCCTGTTCTGTTCTTATGAATGATAGTGAGATATTTTGTTCAGGAGAATGAAGTGGCTACGCAATTTGCCTCCGCCGCCGATCAGGGCCGGGTCCTTTCGGCGGCTGTCGCCCGCGTGGCCACCTGCTGGAAGCTGACCAACGAACAGCTCGGCCTGGTGCTTGGCATTTCGGCCGCCACGGCGTCGCGGCTTCGCTCGGGCAGCTACCAGCTTCAAAGGCCCGACAAGGCTTTCGAACTCGGTCAGTATCTGGTCCGGCTGTTCCGCAGCCTCGACGCATTGATGGGCAGCGACGATGCGGCGGCCTTGTCCTGGCTGAAGGCGGAGAATCTCGATCTCGGCGGCCGGCCGATCGATCTTATCCGTACGATCCGCGGCCTCGGCGACGTCGCCGACTATGTCGATGACTACCGCGCCCGGGTCTGAGCGCACGCCCCGGGCCGAGGCGTTTCGTGAATATCGCGGCAAGCTCTGGCGGATCGTCGAGGCGCAGCACCGGATATCGACGAACCGTCTCGCGTCGGGCGCCGACGATCAGCTATTGCTCGAACAACTCGTCGAAGAGGTTAAGCCGACGCTGCCCGCAGCGGCACGGCACCTCCACTATTTGCTCGCGACGCCGTTTCGCTATGGACACAAGAGCGGTTCGCGCTTTCGCAGGGCCGGGGAGAAGCCGGGCGTCTTCTATGCGGCCGAAACGGTCGCGACCGCGCTCGCCGAGACCGCTTACTGGCGGCTGCGTTTCTATTCGCGCTCGCCGGGCTTTCGGCCTCCGGCGGCAATCGTCGAGCATACGGCGATCAGCGTGGGCGTTGCGGCGGACCGGATGCTCGATCTTTGCGCGCCGCCCTATGATGCGGCGACGGCGCTGTGGATGGACCCCGACGATTATTCGGCCTGCCAGATCTTTGCGGCCGCGGCCCGGGCCATCGATACGCAGGCGATCCGTTACGCATCGGTGCGCGATCCTCGTCACCGCGCCAATGTCGCGCTCTTCGATCCATCGGTTTTTCAAGGCCCGGTGCCCAAAACTGCCCAGACGTGGCATTTCCGCTTCGAGCGCGGTGAAATGACGGCCTATGCGGCCTTTCCGTCGAGCGAATGCATTGCGTTCCGGAACGAGGACTTCGGGCTGTAGCGGAAAGCCG
Source organism: uncultured Sphingopyxis sp. (assembly GCA_964607625.1). GTDB lineage: Bacteria > Pseudomonadota > Alphaproteobacteria > Sphingomonadales > Sphingomonadaceae > Sphingopyxis. The sequence continues at coordinate 1,908 of CAZSMB010000024.1, forward strand.
CAGCCATCCCGGCGTCGGGACCGACGCCAATCGCTTCGGTACAAGGTGTACCAGATTCTCTCCGACTATCGGGCGGCGGGCTTCCTCCGAAGCCCGCCGGCGGTCCGGCTATTGTTCTTGCTCCCCGCCTGCCATCGCCATCAGGACCGACAGCGCCAGCGTTTCGGCGCCGCGTTTGATCGTCGGTTCGGGCACTGGGGCGAAATAGGGCGAGTGATTGACCGGCAGCGGCTTTCCGTCCGCCTTGTAGCGGGCGATCATCGCCGGATCATAGCCGCCGATCGCGTAGAAGACCGACGGCACGCCCGCGTCGATGAATTCGGAGAAATCCTCGCTGGCGTTGCCGCCGGCTTCGCTCGCAGGCACGAACAGAACGTCCTTGCCGAACGCGGTCTTGAGGACCGCTGCCGACCGCGCCGAGAGCGCTGCGTCATTGTGGACCGCGTTGGTGCCGTTGGGATGCTCGATCGTCGGGGCAGGAGCGTGCGCCATCTCGGCGACCGCGCGCGCGGTGCGTTCGACGCCCTCGACGAGCAATTTTCGCGTCGCATCGTCGTGCGAGCGCAGCGTCAGCTTCAGGTCGGCATGATCGGGGATGATGTTGTTCACCGTCCCGGCTACGAAGCTGCCGACGGTTATCACGCCAAATGCCTTGGGGTCTTTTTCGCGGCTGATGATCGATTGAACGTCGGTGACGAAGCGGCCGCCCATCATCACGGGGTCGATGCTCTTGTCGGGCATCGATCCATGCGCACCGACGCCGTGAAAGGTGATGTGGATGGCGTCGGACGCCGAACTGACGACGCCGTCCTTCACCAGCACCGTGCCGACCGGCATCGGTGCGACATGCGCGGCAAAGCCGAAATCGGGCTTGGGCCAGCGCGTGAAGAGGCCGTCGGCGATCATCGCCTCGGCGCCGCTCACTGTCTCTTCGGAGGGCTGGCCGATGAACATCAGCGTGCCGTGCCACTGATCCTTCATCGCGACGAGCGCGGCGGCGGTGCCGACCCACCAGGCCATATGGCTGTCATGGCCGCAACTGTGCGCGACATAGCTGAGTTCGCCGTTCACCTCCTGCTGCGCGCGGCTGGCATAGGGCAGGCCAGTCTTTTCCTCCATCGGCAGCGCGTCGAGTTCGGTGCGCACGAGCACGGTCGGGCCTTCGCCATTCTTGTAGATCGCCACGATGCCGGTCTTCCCGACCTTTTCGGTGACGGTGAAGCCGAGCTTGCGCATCTCGCCCGCCAGCAGTGCGGCGGTGCGCGTTTCCTGAAAGCCGACCTCGGGATGCGCGTGCAAGTCCTTGTAGAGCGCGTCGAGGTGCGGATATTGCCGGTCGAGCGTCGCGTCGATCCGGGCTTTCGCCGCGGCGACGTCGAAGGCGGCGGGCGGCGCGCTAACCGGCGCCTGGGCGAGCACCGGCAGCGTGATCAGGGTAGTGGTCAGCGTCATCAGCATCCTGTGCATCGTTCATGTCCTTGCTTGCTGGAAAAGGGGCGCCGGCTCGGAAGTCCGTCGGGCGCGGGTCGGTCGCCGGGTTAACGCAGCACTGCGGTGACGAGGCGGTCGAGGAAATCGTCGGCGAGCGGCCGCCCGGCTAGATAGCCCTGGTCGATCGCAGCGGTCAGCGTGAAGAGGATCTCGAACGGGCCGAGCACGGGCTCGATCCCCTGTTCCTGCAAAGCGCACTCGAGCGTCGCGACGTTGGACCGGCGGCGGGCTCGCTGCGCTTCCATGATCGGTGCGATGAGCTCGGGTTCGTGACGCCGCGCTTCATAGATGGCGGGCAGGCAGACGCTCACGACGGGATCGTCGTACCGGTTGCGCACGCTCGTCGCGAACGCCAGCAAATCGGCTTTCGCATCGCCGGTGTCGACAAGCAACGCGTCGTGAAAGCGGTCGTTGAAGGCATCGACCAGCGCCGCGACGGCAGACGGCCAGCGGCGATAGAAGGTCGGGCGGGGCACTCCGGCGCGCCGGCATATGCGATTGACCGACAGCCCGGCAAAGCCCTCCTCGCCCAGCAGCGCGACCGCGCTGTGCTTGATGCGTTCGTCGAGATCGGCCTGCCTCGGCCGCCCGACCGTCGGTTCCTTTTCATCGCCCAAGGTAATGACGTCCATTTTCCCCGTTCCTCATGCCCCAACGGGTCGCCGTATGCGACAGCAAATAAATACGATACAAATCTGTATCGAAATATGATGCGGGGTCAAGAACTTCTGCCTCGATCGGTTTGCCCCGCGCCTCGCAGAGCCTCTCGGCGGCGATTGACAGACGAACCCGTTTTGCGCCAAGAGCCTATTTCGATGCATCATTGTATCGTAATTTGACAGGGCGGCGATAGATAATGAGGCGGCGCTTCGGACCGACCGCCGATATCGCCGCTGCGCCAGGGCAAAAAGGGGAAGGTTCTTGAGAATGTTGGACAACCGCAAGCTGACGCTCGCCATTTCGGCCTCGGTCATTTCGCTTTTGAGTGCGCCCGCATCGGCGCAGGACGAATCGGAAGGCGAAGCCGCCGCCGCAGCGCCCGCGCAGGAGATCGTCGTCACCGGATCGCGCATTTCGCGGCGCGACTTCGAGGCATCGAGCCCGATCGTCACGCTCGGCAGCGATGCGGTGTCGTCAACCGGCAGCGTTACGCTCGAAGGCGCGCTCAACCAGCTTCCGCAGTTCACGCCGGATTCGACCGCCTTTTCGAACGATCTCAATTCGACGGGACAGGCGACGCTCAACCTGCGCGGACTCGGCGCCCAGCGCAACCTCGTGCTGCTCGACGGGCGGCGCCTGCAGCCTTCCAATTCGAGTCAGGTCATCGACATCAACACGCTGCCGGCGATCCTGATCGGCGGCACCGAGATCATCAGTGGCGGCGCTTCGGCGGTATACGGGTCGGACGCGATTTCGGGCGTGGTCAATTTCAAATTGCGCCAGATCGACGGCGTCGAAATTTCGGGCCAGAACACAATCACCAGCCGCGGCGACGGCGGCATCCGCGAAATCTCGCTCGGCGCGGGCACGCGCTTCGCCGACGGTCGTGGGCGGGTGACGGTGGGCGCTTCCTACACCGATCGCGACGCGATCAACATCAATTCGCGCGCCTTTTTCCGGGAGAACCGCGGCGTATCGAGCACGATCCCGCTCGGCCTGTTCACGCCGGGCGCCAACGCCCCCGACCAAGCGGCGGTCGATGCAGCCTTTGCCGCCTATGGGGTCGCGCCGGGCTCGGTTCCGGCGAGTTCGTCGATCGGCATCAATTCCGACGGAACGCTCTTCTCGACTGGACGCGGCGTCTATAATTATCGCGATAATGTCCCCTATGTGCTGAACACCGGGACCGCGCTGCTCGCAACGCCGCAGCTCACCTATTCGCAAATCCCGCTCGAGCGCATTTCGACCTTCGGCCGTGCGACCTTCGAAGCGTCGAACAGCCTGAAGCTGTTCGTGCAGGCGCTTTATACCGACTACACCTCGACGACGATCGCCGACGCGGCGCCCAATGCCGGGCTGTGGACGATGCGCGTGCCCGTGACGAGTCCCTTCATCCCCGATGCGCTGCGCCCGCTGATCGACGCGCGCGCCAATCCCGCGGCGCCGGTCGTGGTGACCAAGCGCTACAGCGAAGTCGGCCCGCGCCGCACCGATCACGAAGCGACGACCTGGCAAGTGCTCGGCGGCGCCTCGGGCAAGCTCGGCGACAGCGGCATCAGCTGGGAGCTCTACGGCTCGACGGGCAAGAGCGTCGTCGACGACATCGCGAACGGGTCGGTCTTTACCGACCGCGTGCAAAAGCTAGTGTCGGCGGCCGACGGCGGCGCGTCGATCTGCGAGGGCGGCTATGATCCGTTCAGCACGACCAATTCGCCCGAATGCGTCGCCTATATCAGCGGCGTGACGCGCAACCGCACCGAAACCAAGCAGGACGTCGTAGAGCTCAATATCCAGGGCGGGCTCGCGCAGCTTCCCGCGGGCGAGATGCGTTTCGCGGTCGGCGCGGGCTATCGCCGCAACGAGTTCAGCTTCGATCCCGACGCGCAGCAGGTGACGGGCAATGTCGTCGCGATCGCGCGCACGTCGCCGACCGCGGGTTCGACCCGCGCGATCGAGGGCTATGCCGAACTGCTCGTCCCGGTGCTGCACGACATTTTCGCGGTGCAGGATCTGACGCTGGACTTCGCCTATCGCTATTCGGACTATAAGCAGAGCGGCGGGGTCTCGACCTACAAGGTTGACGTCGACTGGACCGTGACCGACGGGGTGCGCTTGCGCGGCGGCTATCAGCGCGCGATCCGCGCGCCCAATGTCGGCGAGCTTTATACCGCAACGACTGGCCTCTATCCGACGATCGGGCTGATTGCGAACGGCGGCGGCGATCCGTGCGACATCCGCAGCAGCTTCCGTACCGGCAGCAACGGGGCCGCGGTGCGCGACATCTGCGTCGCGCAGGGAATGCCCGACGCGATCGCCGACGTCTACGTCAACAATGTCGCGCAGGTCGCCGCCTATCTGTCGGGCAACGAGAATCTGAAGCCCGAAAAGGCCGACACCTATACGATCGGCGCGGTGCTCTCGCCGCGCGCCGCCTCGCCCTGGCTTTCGGGGTTCCGGGCATCGGTCGACTATTATAATATCGCGATCGACGACGCGATCGCGGTGATCCCGGTATCGGTTTCGCTCAACAAATGCTTCAACGGCGACGGCAGCAATCCCGGCTATGACGCGGCGAATTTCTATTGCGCGCTGATCGGTCGCGATTCGGGGACCGGCGGCATCACCAATGCGCTCCAGCCCTATCTGAACCTCGGCGGCTATCGCACCGCGGGCGTCGATGTCCAGCTCGACTGGTCGGTGCGCCTCGCCGACGTCGGACTCGGCGACGGGTCGGGACGCTTCGGCATTTCTTCGGTGATCAACTATCTCGACAAGTTCGAGATCCAGAATCTGCCGGGCTCGCCCTTTCAGGATTTCGCCGACACGATCGGGTCGGGCACGACGCTGCCGCGCTGGCGTTCGACGACGTCCTTCACCTATGGCACCGACAGCTTCAACGCGTTGCTGCGCTGGCGTCATATCGGCGCGATGGACGATGCGTCGATGGTCACCAACGCCGCGAGCACGACGCCGGGCGTGAAAGCCTATGATTATTTCGATCTGTCGCTGCGCGTCGATCCCGCCGAACGCTTCAGCGTACGGTTCGGGGTTAATAATCTGTTCGACAAGACGCCCCCCGTCGTCAGCGGCGTTCCGGGCACGACCGATACCGGCACCTATGACGTGCTCGGCCGGACTTATTATCTGTCGGCGACGGCTCGTTTCTGACGCAAGGGAAAAAGGGGAAGAAGATGTCGGTCTGGATACGATCGTTCGGAACGCTCGCGCTGTTCGGCCTGTCGGCGTCACCGCTGGCGGTATCGGCGCAGACGGCCCCGGCGGCCGACACCCGCGCCGGGGCGCCGGGCCGGCTCCTCGAAACGCAGCCGTTGGCGAGTGACTATGGCCTGGAGGAAGCTGGACAGGCGCTGGCGATCCGCTATGGCTCGACCGACGGAGTGGCGGGCAGCGGCGCGATCGCCGTCACCGGCGCGCTCTTTCTGCCGAAAGGCACGCCGCCGAAGGGCGGCTGGCCGCTCGTCGCCTGGGCGCACGGCACCGTCGGGATCGGCGACGATTGCGCGCCGTCGCGCAATCCCCGCTCGCTGCGCGACCGCACCTATCTCAACCATTGGCTCGATGAAGGCTATGCGGTCGTCGCCACCGATTATCAGGGTCTCGGCACACCGGGGCCGCACCCCTATCTCAACAGCCGCGCCGCGGCCTATTCGACCCTCGACGCGGTCCGTGCGGTGCAGGGCGGCGGCTTCGGTCTGTCGGGCAAGGTGCTGATCGTCGGCCAGTCGCAGGGCGCGGGCGCGGCCTTCGCCACCGCGGGCTATGCCCCCGATTATGCACCCGACGTCGATGTGCGCGGGACGATCGCGACCGGCATTCCGAACCTGTCGCCGGCCGCCACGACCGCGAGCGATCCGGGCGATGCCGACAAGGTGGATCGCATCATCGCCTATCTGCTCTACATCGCTTCGGCGGCACAGCAGATCGACCCGACATATGATCCGGCGGCGGTTCTCACCAACCGCGCGATGCCCGCGTTCGCCAAGGCGGCCGATACCTGCGTCGTCGATATGTTCGGGACGGTGGTCGATGCAGGGCTGACGCGCGCCAATACGTTCAAGGGCGATTTCTGGCGCTATTATGCGCCGGTGCTCGCCCACGCCGGTTATCCGACGCTCAAGATCGCGACGCCGGTATTCATCGGCACGGGAACCGAGGATATCGATACCCCCGCGCCGATGCAAAAGGCGCTCGTCGCAAGCGCTTGCGCCGCCGGTTCGACGATCGAGGCGCATATCTATCCCGGGCTCGACCATTCGGCGACGCTCAATCGCTCCTTTGCTGACTCGCGGATATTCGCGCGCCAGGCGATCGCGGGCGAGCCCGTCGCCGCGACCTGTTCGCCGGCCGGGGCGGTTCGCGGCGATCACTGAACTTCGGGGCGGCCATCGCACTCGGCAGGAAGCTGTGCCGGCCGCTGCCTTAGCCGTATTATGCTGCGGTCTTGGTCTTCCAAAGGTCCGTCGATGCACAGTCCCTATCTGATGATGAATCTCTGCTGAGCGCCCTCTATTGGTTCGACGATGCGCTCCAGGCTTCACTCAGGGAAGCTGGCATTCCCAATGTGACGCGCACTCGCCTTGCTCTTCCTGTTTTACACAAGCAGGGTTCAAGCCGCAAAGCGGTCGAGAACCATATCCGATGGGTGGCGCAAGTGTCGATTGCCGAGGGCGCCGTGAACTTGTTCGACAAGCAGAATTCGGACAAGCGGCACTAACACCGCCCTCGAACAATCCACCGAAATGTCCTTTCGATTTCACGTCGAATTGGACCATCTTGTTAGTCGAACTACCGTCGTACCACTAAAAAT
>CAZSMB010000024.1:8986-25246 GCA_964607625.1 uncultured Sphingopyxis sp.
TTCACGTCGAATTGGACCATCTTGTTAGTCGAACTACCGTCGTACCACTAAAAATGTTGGGAGAAGTGTGGGGGTAAAGAATCGGAATATCAAACTAAATTCAATAAAATTGAATGACAGATGGCAGGTTCGGTACAAGCCCTGCCACCTTCGGGTCCGAGGGCGGCCGCAGAGACTTTTGGGTGTTGCAGCAATGCAACGCGCCTGCCGCATTTGATCACGAACCGTTCCCGTTTCGAAGTGCGGTTTGATCCGATTGTCCGTCGCCGGCTTTTCGGCACGGCATCAGTCAGAGCTCGATGATGATCCTGACTTTGCCCGGAGAAACGCCAGCCGCCTTGGCGACGCGCTTTCTCGATACCTCGACCTCCGCATGAAGATTGGCCTCACCTGCCGCACCTGCGGCGAGGCCTTCGGTGCCGCCATTTTCTTGCGGGATCGAAGCGGGTTGGCTCAAGATCTCTTCGATCGGCACGTGCAGCGCATCGGCGACGGCCTGGAGGTTCTTGCTGCGCGGGGTCGATTTTCCGTTTTCCCAGGCCCAAAGGCTTGGTTTGCTGATGCCGGCGTGCCGGGCAAGGACTGACAGGCTCATCCTGCGCGCCTCACGCAACGCCCGGATGCGGAGCCCAAGCGCGATTCCGGCCGGCAATTCCGTTCGCGCGGGGTCGAAATCCGCGGGAAGCGGATTGCGCAGGCGCGCGGCGCTCAGCGCAGACCGGCTTAGCGGGACGTCGAAGCGACATCCGAACAATCTCTCGCTGTTCCAGACAACGGTGGCGATCGTATCCCCGATTTCGGGAAGCGCGATCTGCAACTGCCGGCCGATATCCAGCGCGGCTTCGGTCTCGATCAAGAGGCCTGACGTCGAAAGATTGTGCACGAGCACCGGGCTCCCGGTTGCCCCATCCTCGGCGAGGGCCGAAAGATTCAAGCTGAACCTCTCGGTTTCGCGCCGCGAACCGCGCTCGGCGTTCGTTTCAATTGTCCTGCGGATAGCCATAGGTGCCGCATCATCCGTACAACCCGTTTCCGCCCGGTTAATGCCCACGCGCTGAACCGGTGCAGCAATCGGACCATTCACTCGTTCCTTGGCGGGCGTAGCTCGGGCGTCGGGGACGGATTGTCATGCTCTTAGCGACCTGCGCTGACCATCGGTGCCAGCCCCAGGGCCGGCGATTCCTGTCGCCCTATCGGCACGGTCTGGCGTTTCGGTGTTGCGAGCGGCACCCGGTCGGGCAGGAAGGTTACAAAGTTAACCGTGTGCGTTTCAAAATGGGACGGGGCCGTTTCCCGGGCGCGGGTCTGGGCTTCACATTAACCTTCGAATCCTAGCTTTTTCCGGCAAAAGCTCTTTTTTTCGGTGGCTTGGCTTCAATGCCCTTCTTTTCGTCGACCTTTTTTAGGGTTCACATGGCACCGAACAGTTGTACAACTCTCACCTAACGAGAGGGGGGTGAGTCGGGTCGCATCGCTCCCCGCCCAATCAAGCTGCCGACGCAGCTTCTGGGTTTTTCGAAAACCGCAGCAGGTTTTTTTGGGGGGGGTATGCGACTGCCATTTTTACTGCTGATCGCGGCCGCTTTTGCCGCGCCCGCTCACGCTGGCGAAATCAACAACGTGCGCTCGCTCGATATCGCGGTGAGCGGTTCGATTCGCGAGTATTGCGCGCTCGGCGGCGTTCCCGACATGGATTTCGGCAATCTGGAGCGCCGCGGCCTTGGCATCGAGACCCGTGTGGCGTTCGATTGCAATGTCCCTTTCACCATGACGATCCAGGGCGCCTCGGGCGCGCTGACCAATACGCGGATGCCAAACGGGCAGGGGCCTTATGGCGGCAAGCTTCCGTATAGCCTGATGGTCCAGATGCCGGTGCGTTACCCGGCGTCGGGGACGATCAGCCGCACCTTCAACAGCAACCAGCTTCTGGCGGGTGGCGTCATTTCCAGCAACGGCGGCATCGCCACCGACGGCATGGTTCTGGGCGTCGAACTCGGGACGCCGACGGGCGAAGCCGGGCTGCTGGCGGGCGAATATTCGGAGACGATCACGATCACCGTGTCTCCGATCTGAGCTTCGTTCGCGAGGGGGGCCTCGCGAACGGAATTAGGCCGAACAGGGCAGGCACCGTGCCCGTCCGGCTTAGCGACCACCCGGTGCAATATGCCGCCGCCCGATCGTGGGCGGGGGCGGGATAAAGAGGGAAGAAGTTATGAAGAAGATGCTTTGCGGCGCCGTTGCCGCTATCGCTCTCGTCGGCGTCGTTTCGCCGGCTGCTGCTCAGACCAACCAGCGTCACTATGCCGGTACGATTCTGGGTATTCCTTACACCTCGACCAACCCCGGTCCGTTTGCGACCCTCGGTCTCGAGATTGGCCTGGCTGGCGGTATCGGCACGCGTTACACCGCCGTCGCCGATGCGCCGAGCGACAGCGAAACCGCCACGCCGACCGTCACCACGACGTTCCAGCTCTCGGGTTCGGTCAACAAGGACTGCTCGTTCTATGCCGGCAACAATGCCAGCGCGACGAACATCGACTTTGGCGTGATCGGTGTTCGCACCGGCAATAACGAAAACGTCAACTCGGCGTTCGAAATGGTCGGCCCTGCGATTGCCAACATCGAGACGCTGACGGCGGGCTGCAACTTCAACAATGATGTGACCATCACCAAGAGCAGCACGCTGGGCCTCGTGAATAACGCGGCTGGCGGCTATGACACCGACGAATTCCAGGCGAACATCCCGTACACCGTGACCGCGAGCTGGACCGGTGTCGCGCAGAACTCGGTCGGAGCGGGCGGTGGCCGTTCGCTCGTCGTCGGCGATGGCGACCTGACGGGTGTTGCCAACGAAGGTGCATGGCGCTCGGCGATGGATATCAACTTCACCGCCTCGGCCATCACCAACAAGGGCCTGGTCGCCGGTAACTACACCGGTTCGACGACGCTGACGCTCAGCGCGATCTAAGGCTGGCCGAAGACAAGGAGAAAGGGGGAAGAGCAATCTTTCCCCTTTCTTTATTTACCTGTGCGATTAACAAGCGACGGTTGAGGGACGAGGGGGGTTTCATGGCAATCTTGACCATGGCGAAGCGCCACATGCGGGCGCTGATGGCGGTTTTGGCCGCATTGTTCATCCTCGTGGCTCCCGCGCTCGCAATGCGCGTATCGCCGATGGTGGTCGAAATGGAATCGCGCGGCAGCGATTCCGTCGCGCGCATCGAGGTTCAGAATATCAACGCGGGCAAGCTGGCCTTTCAGACGCGCGTCTTTCGCATGACGATCGGCGCCGATGGACAGATCACCGAAGCGCCCGCCGACGACAAATTCCTGATTTTTCCGCCGCAAGGCGCGCTGCCGCCGGGTGGGCGGCAAGTCATTCGCCTCCAATGGGTGGGCGATCCCGAGATTGCGACAGCCGAAGCCTATTATGTTTCGGTCGAACAATTGCCCGTGGCTTTCGAACCTGGAACCGAAGATGCCGCGTCGGCACAGGTACAGGTTCTCTACAAGATGCGTGCACTCGTCGTTGTTGCACCGCCCGGCGCCAAGCCCGACGTTAAAGCTACATCGGTTCATCAGGCCGATTACCAGCCGCGAACGCCGCCGGGATCGACCGAGGTGCCCCCGATGCAGGACGGTGTCGAGGTGACGCTTCGCAACGATGGGCGACGGCACGCGATGATGTCGAATTTCGCCTGGCATCTGGAGGGCACTGATCGCGACGGCAAATGGCTGCGTGTAGACATCTCGCCCGAGGAATTGACGCGTGTCTTGGGGACTGGCTACGTTCCCGCGCAGGGTGAGCGCACATTCAATCTGCCGGTGCCCGGCTTCGGGCCTGGCCCCATCAAGCTGACCTTTGCAAAATGATACGACGGGCGGCACTATGCTCGGTGGCGGTGTCGGCCCTCTGGGTGAGCGCCGCCGCTGCGCAAGTATCGATCCCGCTGCCGCAAAAGCCGGCCAGCCCGCCGCCTGCTATCCCGCAATCGGCGCCGCCCGAACCGCCGTCGACGAGCATCCCGTTGCCAGGCGTCCCAGCTCCGGCTCCGCCCGGTCCTGACGACCAGCCCGAACTTGGACTGCCGCAGGTGCCGATCGGTCCGCACGGCCGACCCGATATCAACCCGTATGAGCGCGACATCGACATGACGGTGCCGCTGACATTTCTGAGCAGCAGTCTCGGCGACATTCCAATGCGGCTTACTGCCGACGATCGCTTCCTGCTGGACACCGCGACATTCCTGAAGCTCGTCAAGCCGATCCTCACCGAGGAAGCGCACGCGAATCTCGCGTCGCATCTGGCCGGTGTGACCCAATTCGGTCCCGACGACCTGAAGGACACCGGCGTCGCATTGACGTACGATCCGAGCACGCTCGCGGTCGTGGTTGTCGAAGTATCGCCCGACCAACGCGCGACGGTTAATCTGTTCGCGCCCCCGCGTGACGATGTAAACGACATTTCGCTCGAGCCCGAGAGCTTTTCGGCTTACCTAAATCTCAACGTCATCCAGACTTATATCTGGGAAGGCGACGACCATAGCGATCCGCCTACCGTCAATTTCGACGGTGCCATCCGGGTAGGACCGGTTGTCTTCGAAGGCGACGCGCAATTCGGCCAGCAGTTCACGCTGGATGGGGAAAGTTACAAGTTCCGCCGCAACTATGCGCGCCTTGTCTACGACCAGCCTGATGATTACCGCCGTTGGTTTCTAGGGGATCTCGATCCCGAAATTCGGGGGCAGCAGTCCTACGTCCAGATGGGCGGCATTGGCGTGGTTCGCCAACAGCGGCGCTTCAACACTTTTCGCTCGGCGATCCTGCAAGCTGATCGGCAACTCGTGCTTCAGCGCGAATCGACGGTGCGATTCATGCGCAATGGCTCGCTCTATCGCGAATTGCGACTGCAGGCTGGCCGCTATGATTTCAGCGATCTGCCGCTCGTCGCCGGCAGTAACGATATCGACATCCAGGTTATCGACAATAGCGGCGCAATCCAGAATCTGTCCTTCCAGCAGTATCTCGATCCGATCGACCTGGATCCGGGCGACTACGAATATGGCGCCTATTTCGGACCGATGAGCGACACCTTTGGCGGAGCGCCGGATTATAAAGGACCGCTCGCTTTCACCGGGTTCTTCCGTAAAGCGTTCTTCAACGCGCCGGCGATTGGCGTGGGCTTGCAGGCGAGCAAGGAAGTTCAAACGCTCAACGGACAGACTCAGTTCGTGCTGCCCAATGGCGGACGCCTGCTCCTCGACGCAGCCGGCAGTCATTCGAAATTTTCGGGCGAAGGCTATGCGCTCGGCGCAAGCTACGAACATTATTTCGACCGGGGCGGCCTGTCCGACAGCATGACATTGCGCGCTGATTACACGTCGAAGAACTTTGCCAATCTCGGCAACACTTTCGGCATCAATACCAATTCGTTGACCGCGACGGCGCAATATACGCACCAGTTTAACATGAAATTCCTGATGACCGCTTCCGGGTCCTACCTCAAGGGACGCGGGGTGATCGGCGATACCTATCGCGTCGGGGCGGTGGGCTATTATCGCATCGATCGCGAGTGGACGTTCCGTGCCGGCGTCGACTACGCCAAATATCCTTCGAGCATTTCGACCCGGAACGGGTTTAGCGTCATGGTCGGCCTCGTCTTCCAGCCGGACTATCGCCGCCGCGCCGAGGCCCGCTATGAGAGCCGCGACAATCTGGGCGAACTCTCCTACAATCAGAGCGGCCTCAACCAGCTCAATAGTGTCGGCTTCGGTGGTGTGCTCACTCGCGACGATAATAGCGCCCAAGCCCTGGGCTATGCATCCTATTCGGCCAACCGATTCGAAGCTGCGATCAGCCACGCGGCGTTTGGGCCCGATGTCTCCAATTTCGCCAACGTCAATGCGACGACGGTGCGGGTCGGTACCACGATCGCCTATGCCGGCGGCATGGTCGGACTTGGGCGGCGGATCAATGACAGCTTCATGCTCCTCGAACCGCACAAGAATCTCGGCAAGCGCAGCGTCGTCGCCGGGCAGTCGCTCGCGCAGAACGATTATATCGGCCGCAGCGGCGCGTTGGGGGCGGCGGTGAACAATTTCCTTGGCTCGTACACGACGCAGTCGGTGCAGTACGACGTCGAGGATCCGCCGGTCGGGTACGACACCGGCCCCGGGGTATTCCGCGTCCATCCGCCGTACAAGAGCGGCTATGCCGCCCGCATCGGTACGGAATCCTTTGCGAGCGCGATGGGTACGCTGATGCTGACCTCCGAAAAGCCCGTGTCCCTGATCGGCGGGCGCGTAACACTGCTCGACGTGACCGAGGGCGACACCCCTCAGCCGACGCCGTTTTTCACCAACAGCGCCGGTCGCTTCGCGATTTCGAATCTCTTGCCCGGCCGGCGCTATCTGGTCGAAACCTATGGTGCAAACGGCACGGTCAACCGCGCGTTCGAATTCACCGTCCCGGAAGATACCGACGGGCTCGTCAACCTGGGAACCGTCCGGTCGGGCCAGTTCAAATAAGGAGGCTCCATGCTTCGCTCATTGCTTCTCGCCGCCGCCGCGCTCAGCGCTCAGGCCGCCATTGCGCAGGGACCCGCCGCGACAGCCCGCCCGGCCGATTGCATGGTGCGGATGACTGCGGCGCCAACCGCCTGGATCATCGACGGCTACGATCCCTATGGTGGATCGCTTCCCGAAGGCACCTTCGGGGTCACATACACCAACGATGGCGGCGCCGAATGTCGCTTCGCGCCGATCTTCGAGCTGACTCAGCCGCCGTTCGGTTTGTCGAAGGGCACAGGCAAGCCGATCGGCTATGCGCTGCTCAACCTCACCGATACGCAGGACGTTACCCCGCGCGCCGGGCGTTCGCTCCGGACGCCTTCTTCGCGCGAACTGGTGCTGGCGCCGCAGGAATCGAAAACCATCCTCTACAAGCTCGTCGCCGATCCCGACGACGTGCGCGACGCGGGGACCTTTACGCAGGATGTGACGATCGAGGCGCAAGATCGCACCTTCCGATCCCTTGGAGGGACAAGGCTCGTGCTTGGGCTTCAGGTGCTGCCGTCGGCAAGGATCGGGTTAACCGGTGCCTATCGGATGAGTGACGGCCACGCCGTTGTCGATCTCGGCGACCTGCGCCCCGGAATTGCACCGGTTCCCCTGCAATTGCGCGTTAGCAGTACCGGTCGTTACGACCTTCAGGTTTCGTCGGCGAATTCGGGAAAGCTGCGGCTCGGATCGAGCGACTGGACAGTTCCTTATACGCTCGTCGTTGGCGGCACCTCGGTGAATTTGACCGGCGTAAGCACCGTCGCGGGGCCGAGCGACATGGGTTATCGGCGAGATTCCCTTCCGATCCATTTCGTTATTGGCGACATTTCCGACCGGCGGGCAGGTAAATATAGCGACGTCGTTTCGATTTCAGTGACAGCGCGATAGTTTTCTGGCCAATATTGGTTAACCTCATATTTATCTTAAATGGCATGATCCCGTTTACTACTGCTTAACTCAATATTATTTTTGAGGCGCTATTCGCTGACCCACGCTTTGGCCATTTGGCAGAAAGGGTGGCGAATGTTTCGGAACTTCACGATCGGCTTCATGGGACTGGTGCTGGCGACGGCACCGACGTCGGCATTTGCCGCCTCCTATGGTTTCAATCTGCGCGCCACCGTTGCGGTTCAATGCATGGTCAGTCATCGTGCGACGGGTTTCGGCGCGATCAGCGGAGATGCGGTTTCGCTGGGCATGTTCCGCGAATATTGCAACGCGCCCCAGGGATACGACTTGATCGTCAATTATACGCCGGGAACGATGCAGGGCGCCCGACTGATTGCGGGGAACGACGAGATCGTTCTGAACGGCTCGGGCTATGCCGTTCTCAGCCGCACGCAGGGCCCGCGCGTGCGCGAGCGCGCCATCGCTGCGGTCCCGGGCGACAATGGTTTCGATACCGATCATCTCGACCTGCAGATCGTTCCCACCTGAACCGAGGCTCTCGATCGTGGTGTTTTTCTTGGTTCAACCTGCGCCCTGTTCAGTGGGCGAGGAACAGGGCCACGTTTCTGTGCATAACTTGGTCGCAGCAAGATCGCCTTTGACATCCGGGCAAGCGCCGGTTCCCGTGCGCTGATTTGCAGGGGATGTCCCCGGTAAGCCCATCCACAACGAAGGGACGCGCTGCTATTGCTCGAGCGTGATCGTTCCGGGGTGATGCTTGTCGAGGTGGCGCTTGATGATCTTCAGGTTGCGCGTGTTCGAGCGGAACAGGAGGTCGAAGGCGTCGCCGACGAGCGGGATGGCGCCAAGCGCGGTGTCGACCCCCAGATTGCCCATCATCCGCCATAGCTTCCACTTCGGCATGCCGAGATTCCGCGCCTCCCAGATGATATAGGCGCCCATGGCCGCGGTCACCACGTCACCGACGACGGGCACCAGGCCGACGATCGCGTCGAGCCCGACCGGTCGGTTGATGCCGGGAATGGTGAAACTGCGCTCCAGCAGGAACTCGAGCGTCTCGATGCGCTTGCGCAGCGCGGCGGGATCGTTGCGATTCTGGACCAGTGCCTCGAAAATCGCATCGGTGTCGGGCGTCGACGGGGCCATTGGCGTCCTTTGCATGAACGCGCGAAAGGTGCGCGCCGCTATCTAGTTGGGGGCGTCGCGCAGGCGATTCAATGGGTGCTGCGAGCGCGCGTTGGCCCGCAGGCCCGAAAGCCGCTGCGCGGCCACCGACCAGCGCAGCGGCGTGGCCAGGGGGATGAAGGGCGTATATCGACCGAGAATCGTCTCGGCCTCGCCGATCAGGCGGGCGCGCTCGACAGGATCGGCGGCGGCCGTCGCCTCGTCGATCTTGCGCTGCGCTTCGCTGTTGCACAGCGTATCCTCGCGGCACGACAGGCGGCGCAGACCCCACAGCGGATCGTCATTGGGGGTGACCTGGTCGACAAGCTTCAGATCGGCGGTCGCACCGATATCGACGCGCTTGGTGGGTACCCCGATGCGGTCGAAGTCGGCGGCGATATAGGCATAGAGGATTCGGCCGCCAGGCGAATCGGGAACCGCGATGCGCAGCGGGTCGATGTCGCGCCCCGCCGCCTTCCACGCATCGACAACCCGCTTCGCCTGCGCCCGGCGCGAGGCATCGTCGTAATCCGCCCAGGCGGGCAGCAGCGGCACCGGGCCGCCGTCGCGAGCATAGAGGGCAGGGCGCAGCGTGACCTGGGGCTGCCATTCGGTCAGCCCGAACGCTTCGACCAGTCGCTGCCGCCGAACTGCGCGCGACAGGGCTTCGCGGTTGGCGTCGGTGGCCAGGAAGCCCTCGGCGCGCACAAAGACCAGTCCGAACAGGCCGGGGACAGGATCCACTACCAGCCGCGAGCGGCCGATGTTCGACGCGATGAAATAGGGAAGGGTGGAAAAGCGACCGCCGAGCACGCCGTCGGCATAGCCGTTCTTGAATCGTGCCAAGGCCCGCGGTGCGCTTGTCCCGACGAGTTCGATCGACGCCGCCGGATCGGCGGCCGCCGCCTCGGCTTCTTCCGGATCTTCGGCAAGGGGGTCGGGAACCGGTGTGAGCAACAACCCGCGTCCGTCTTTTCTGGGCCGCATCGGTCCCCAGCCCATGCCGCGATTGACGATCGCCATCGCGGGCTGGGCGAGCAGTTCGAGAAGGTCGGGCTGCGGTACCGAGAGCCGAATCTCGATCACCGTGTCGGTCATCGCCTTGATCGTTTCGATCTCGGGAAAATCGTCCTTCAATATATTCTGGCTGCGGCGCCCGAGATAGGAGCGCAGGATCGCCGCGACCTCCTCCGCCGCGACCTTCTTGCCGTTCGACCATTTGGCTTCGCGAACCCGGAATATATAGCTGCGACCATCGGCGGTCACCGTCCAGCGCTCGGCGAGGCCGACATCGATCTGGCCCTCGGCGTCATAGCTGACAAGGCCCTGCGACGTGGCTTCGAGCAGCGCGGCATTGGTCGCCGACAATTCGCCGCGAATGGGATTGGCGGCGGGATTGAGCGGGCCGATCGCGGCGATGCGGACGGGCCCCTGTTCGCCGAACAGGCCGCAGCTCGTCAGGGTCAGCGCGAGCAGGCCGGCAGCGAAGAAGCGCGAGCCGATGCGCCGTGCCGTCATAATCTCGCTGCTCCCGTCACTGGTGCGGACGGCGGGACTCGAACCCGCACACCCATATGGATAGCAGATTTTAAGTCTGCTGCGTCTACCGGTTCCGCCACGTCCGCGCACCGGCAGACGGTCAAGCGGATGACCCCGAAGAGGTCAAGGCCTGTTTGCGACTTCACGGCTGCGCGCGGACCGGGTAGGGAGAGCGTCATGCAACCAGTGCTCTCCATCGCTGGCCTGGCGAAAACCTATAAAAGCGGGCACCAGGCACTCAGCGGCATCGACCTGACGATCAACAAGGGCGAGATTTTCGCGCTGCTCGGCCCGAACGGCGCGGGCAAGACGACCTTGATCAGCATCGTTTGCGGCATCGTCACCCCTACGGCGGGGAGCGTGACCGTCGCGGGTCACGATCACAGCCGTGACTTTCGCGCCGCGCGGACGATGATCGGGCTCGTCCCTCAGGAACTGCATACCGACGCGTTCGAAAAGGTGATCACGACGGTCAGTTTTTCGCGCGGCCTGTTCGGAAAGCCGCGCGACCCGGCCTATATCGAGCGACTCCTGCGCGATCTGTCGCTGTGGGACAAGCGCAACGCCAAGATCATGGAATTGTCCGGCGGGATGAAGCGCCGCGTGATGATCGCCAAGGCGCTCAGCCACGAACCCGACATCCTGTTCCTCGACGAGCCGACGGCAGGGGTGGACGTCGAACTTCGCCGCGACATGTGGAACATGGTCCGCGGCCTGCGCGAGCGCGGCGTCACCATCATCCTGACCACCCATTATATCGAAGAGGCGGAGGAAATGGCCGACCGTGTCGGCGTGATCAGCAAGGGGCGATTGATTCTGGTCGAGGAAAAACATGCGCTGATCAAGAAACTCGGTCGCAAGACGCTGACCCTCAACCTGGCCGACCCGCTCACCGCGATTCCCGCCGAACTCGGCGAATGGACGCTCGAACTGGCGGGCGAGGGGCACGAGCTGGTCTATGAATTCGACAGCCAGGCCGAGGCGACCGGGGTGCCGTCGTTGCTGCGGCGGATGAGCGATCTTGGTATCGGCTTCAAGGACCTCAACACCACGCAAAGCTCGCTCGAGGATATCTTCGTCGGACTGGTGCATGAAACGCGGACGGAAGGGGACGTCGCATGATCAGCAATCCGCGCGGCATTCGTTCGATTTATGCCTTTGAAATGGCGCGGTTCGGACGGACGTTCTGGACCAGCCTGATGCTGCCCGTGATCACCACGACGCTCTATTTCGTCGTGTTCGGGTCGGCGATCGGAAGCCGGATGAGCTCGGTCAGCGATGTGCCCTATGGCGCCTTCATCGTGCCAGGGCTGATGATGTTGACGATGTTCACCGAAAGCATCAGCAACGCGAGTTTCGGCATCTATATGCCGAAATGGACGGGCACCATCTACGAAATGCTGTCGGCACCGCTGTCACCGATCGAGATGGTCATCGCCTATGTCGGCGCTGCGGCGACGAAATCGGTGATCATCGGGGCGATCATCTTTGCGACCGCGCACCTGTTCGTCGACATCCAGATCGCGCATCCGCTCTTCATGGTCGGCTTCATGCTGCTGATGGCGGTGACCTTTTGCCTGTTCGGCTTCATCATCGGCATCTGGGCGCAGAGTTTCGAGCAGTTGCAGGTGATCCCGATGCTCGTCGTCTATCCGCTGACCTTCCTCGGCGGGGCATTCTACTCGCTGTCGATGCTGCCGCCGGCTTGGCAGACGGTGACGCTGTTCAATCCGGTCGTCTATCTGATCAGCGGCTTTCGCTGGACCTTCTTCGGGCAGGGCGATGTCGGCATCGGCGTCAGCATGGGCGCGGTCGCGCTGTTCCTGACGCTGTGTCTGGGCGTGATTTTCTGGATGTTCCGGACGGGCTATCGCCTGAAGAACTGAGCCGGAATGTCAGGCCGGTCGTCGCTGCGGCCGCGCCGACGCGGTTCGACGCTCAATCGTTCAGCCGCTCGCGCATTTCCTTGCCCGGCTTGAAATAGGGCACGCTTTTCGCCTTCACCGCGACGGGCGCGCCGGTGCGCGGGTTGCGCCCGGTGCGCGACTCGCGCGCACGGGTGGAAAAGGCCCCGAAACCGCGCAATTCGACGCGGCCGCCGGCGGCAAGCTGGTCGACGATCGAGTCGAAGAAGGTGTCGACGATTTTCTCGACCTCCTCGACGCGCAAATCGCTGTTTTCGCTCGCAATCTTTTGAACCAGTTCCGACCGGATCATTTGCTTCCCCTCATTGTCACGCGCATCGCAACGGATGCGGTCATCCGGTCGTTGCCGGCGCCAGTGCGTGAGACCCCTCCCAACGCGGTGCGAGACTAACATGAATCAGGGTGCGGTCAAAACATATAGCGGATGCAAAAAGGCCCGCCGAGGGACACTCGGCGGGCCTTTCCGTCATATCGTCGCTGGCAGAAAGGATCAGTCCTTCTTGCCGGCCTTCAGCGCTTCGCCGAGGATGTCGCCGAGCGACGCACCCGAATCCGACGAACCATATTGCGCGACCGCCTGCTTCTCTTCGGCGATCTGGAGCGCCTTGACCGAGAAGTTCGGCTTCTTCGAGCGGTCGAAGCCGATGACCATCGCGTCGAACTTCTGGCCGACCTGGTACCGGTCGGGGCGCTGTTCGTCGCGGTCGCGGCCGAGGTCGGCGCGCTTGATGAAGCCCGTGGCGCCATCGTCGCCAGCCTGCACTTCGAGGCCGTTGTCGCGGACTTCGAGCACGGTGACCGTGACGGTCTCGTTCTTCTTAATCGAACCGGCAGACGCGCCGGCGCCGACGGCGGGCGCACCCTTTTCAAGCTGCTTGATGCCCAGGCTGATGCGTTCCTTCTCGACGTCAACATCGAGAACGACGACCTGCACCGTCTCGCCCTTGCGGTGGAGATGCAGTGCTTCTTCGCCCGAGATGCCCCAAGCGATATCCGACATGTGGACCATGCCGTCGACATCGCCGGGCAGGCCGACGAACAGGCCGAACTCGGTGGCGTTCTTGACTTCGCCTTCGACGACCGAACCGACCGGATGCGCTTCGGCGAAGGCACCCCAGGGGTTCGACTGGGCCTGCTTGAGGCCAAGCGAGATGCGGCGCTTGTCGCTGTCGACTTCGAGGACGATGACGTCGACTTCCTGGCTCGTCGAAACGATCTTGCCGGGGTGGACGTTCTTCTTGACCCACGACATTTCGCTGACGTGGACCAGGCCTTCGATGCCCGGTTCGAGCTCGACGAACGCGCCGTAGTCGGTGATGTTCGTGACCGTGCCGGCGAGCTTCGCGCCCACCGGATATTTGGCGGCGACGCCTTCCCACGGATCGGCTTCGAGCTGCTTCATGCCCAGGCTGATACGCTGCGTGTCGCGGTTGATGCGGATGATCTGCACCTTCACCGTGTCGCCGATATTGATGATCTCGCTCGGGTGGTTGACCCGCTTGTAGCTCATGTCGGTGACGTGGAGCAGGCCGTCGATGCCGCCGAGGTCGACGAACGCACCGTAATCGGTGATGTTCTTCACCGCGCCTTCGATGATCTGGCCCTCTTCGAGGTTCTGGATCAGGCCCGAACGCTGTTCGGCGCGCGTTTCCTCGAGGATCGCACGGCGCGAGACGACGATATTGCCGCGGCGGCGATCCATCTTGAGGATCTGGAACGGCTGCGGCAGGTCCATCAGCGGGCCGACGTCGCGCACGGGGCGGATGTCGACCTGGCTGCCGGGCAGGAAGGCCACGGCGCCGCCGAGATCGACGGTGAAGCCGCCCTTGACGCGGCCGAAGATGACGCCTTCGACGCGGGCTTCCTTGTTGAATTCTTCTTCCAGGCGGTCCCAGGCGGCTTCGCGGCGAGCGCGGTCGCGCGACAGCATGGTTTCGCCATTGGCGTTTTCGACGCGGTCGACATAGACTTCGACTTCGTCGCCGACGTTGAGGTCGGCCTTCTGGCCGGGCATCGCGAATTCGCGAAGCGGCACGCGGCCTTCGCTCTTCAGGCCGATGTCGATCACTGCCAGGTCATTTTCGATCGCGGTCACGGTGCCCTTGACGACGCGGCCTTCAAAGCCGCCATCAGCACCACCCAGCGATTCGTCGAGCATCGCGGCGAAATCGTCGCGCGACGGAAAAGCCGTAGAGGCCATATGGGTTCTTCCTTACTTCATTTGTTCCGGCCAAGCGGTTGGTTCCGCTGGTCTTGTGGCCGATCCGTCCTGCCCGCCGGATGCAAAGCAGAACATCCTCGGGACCGGTTGGCGGCAGAAGCACGGGCAAAGCAAAAAGGGCGCGACGGGAATAACCCATCACGCCCGACGCTCGATATGGAGCGGCGGTTCGTCCGTGCCTCGACCGGCCACAAGGCCCGTCGGACGGCGCGCGTATAGTCGCGAACGCGGCTTTCGGCAAGGCGAAAAGCCCTATCGGCCGCGGGCTCCTGTCAGCCGCGCGCCTTTGTCCGTTCCGTGACGAAGGCGATGGCGGCGGCGATCGCGGCATCGCGGTCCATCGCCGAGGTGTCGAGCAGCATCGCATCGTCGGCACGGAGCAGGGGGGCGTCGGCACGGCCCGTATCGCGGGCATCGCGAGCGCGAACATCGGCGAGCACGGCGTCATAGCCGATTTCGACCCCGCGCCCCAGCATCTCGGCATGGCGGCGGCGAGCGCGTTCCTCGGCACTCGCCGTGACGAACAGCTTGGCGTCGGCGTGCGGCGCAATCACGGTGCCGATATCGCGCCCGTCGAGCACGGCGCCGCCAGGCTGGTTGGCGAAATCGACCTGCCGCTGGAACAGCGCCCTGCGCACCGCGGGATGCACCGATGCGCGGCTGGCGAGACTGCCCGTGCTTTCATAGCGAAGCGCGGGATCGTCGAGCAGCGTATCCGGAAAATCGCAGGCGGCGAGGGCGTCGGCCGCCTTGTCCGGATCGCCATGATTGAGCTGCGTCTGATAGCCCACAGCGCGATAGAGCAGCCCGGTATCGAGCACGGGGAGGCCAAAATGCTCGGCAAGCGCCTTGGCGATGGTGCCCTTGCCTGACGCAGTAGGGCCGTCGACCGCGATAATCATGCCGAATCACCGCGGGTACGGCGCGCGCGAAGGGCGCGCAGCAAGCCCCAGGAAGCGATCAGCGCCCAAGCCGCTTCGAGCAGAAACGCCGCCAAGTTGAAATGAACCGACAGCGAGATCAGCAGCAAAATCGCGCCGACAAGGTTCACCGCATTGAACAGCAGCTGGTCCAGCCTCTTGGCGAGGTTCGCATAGGCGAATGCAGCGATGAACAGGATGCTGCCGATGATGCCGATCGCGTTCGCGGCAAAGGAGGAGATATAGGCGCTCATATGAACTGATAACCGTCAAATCGCACGCGGAGCAGCCGGCCATCGTGGTCGAAGCCGATTTCGACCCAGCCGGGGTTGAGCGTCGCGCCGCATTCGACGGGGCCGACGTTTCCCGACACGAGCGACGGGTCGCAGTCGAACGCCACATCGGGCAGAAAGCGGCGAACCCGGGCCATCACCTCGGACTGGTCGCGCGCCGTCCCGATATCGAGCGCGCCGATCGGTCGCCCTTCGAACTCGCTTGCCTCCACCGTCTTGATCATGACACGGAGGTCGTCGGCGCCGTCTCCGTACAGAAAATGACGCACACCGGCGGCGTCGCGCCGTTCGCAGCCCTCGTCGGGGATGCAGGGCTCGTCGTCGATCGGCCGAAGTCCGCTGCCGGCGTCTGCCGCACGGCTATCGATCGGATAATCGGAAAAGCTCCGGTCGACCCGAAGCTGCGCACCGCTCGGACAATATTCGACGTCGCCGTCGCACGTCGCGCTGGTGACCGATGCCGTCGGGTCCGGCGCGCGCGTTGTATCGGCAAAGGCGCCCGCCGTGTCGGCGGTTGTCGGAAGGGTGGCGCCCTGTTGCGCGCCGGCCGCGCCGGCACTCAGGCCGAGGAGCGCGATCGGGGCCGCGATGGACAGGATGGGACGACGGTTCATCGCTGCAGGCCCTCCAGCAGTGCCTCGAAATTGGGAAAACTCGTTGCGACCGGCGCCATGTCGTCGATCGTCACGGGCGCCTTGCTGACGAGGCCAGCGATGGCGAAGCTCATGC
>CAZSMB010000025.1:0-20112 GCA_964607625.1 uncultured Sphingopyxis sp.
GAATTGCGCAGCGCCGCGCCGAGCAGGTTGGTCGCGTTGAAGGTGAAGGTGATACCCGGGGTTGGCGAAAGCGTGCCCGCGAAATCGAGCGTCCCGCGTCCCTTGGCCGTGACCGGCAACGTCGGGCCGAGGACGCCCGCACCGAGCGCGGGGTCGACCACGCGGCCATAGCCGTCGACATAGCCCGACCGATAATTGTACGACAGGCGCGCCGATCCCCATTTGGCGTCATAGAAGCCCGACAGGTTCAACAGATGGTCGGACACGCCCGCGATCGGTTGCTGCCCCGGCAGCGTCTCGGCAAGCGAGGGCGCGAGCTGCGTCGAATGGTCGAGATAGGTGTAGTTCACCATCGCGCCGAAATTCGCCATCCAGTCGGGAAGCCACGACGCCCGGAAGAAGGTGCGCGCCGAAAATTCGATCCCGTTGATCTTGCCGTCGCCGCCATTTTCGGGGCGGGTGATGCGCAGACGGTCGAATTCGGCATCTTCGATGTCGGTCGTGAAGCTGTTGATGAAGCCTTTGAGGTCCTTGCGGAATACGCCGAGCGTGATCGACCCGCTGCGGCTGAAATAATATTCCAGCGACGCATCATAGTTCGTCGACTCGATCGGCTTCAGATCGGGGTTGCCGCCCGAGGCCGGACGGATGCAATCGGGATTGTCCGGGCCGGCATCGGGGTTGCTCGGATCGGGCGTACAGATCGTCGGCAGCGCGCCGATCGTGACCGAGGGGTTGAGGTCGCCAAAGCCCGGCCGCGTCCGCGTCTTGGTAAAGGCGAGGCGCAGCTGGAGCTTCGGCGCGAAGCGGATTCGCGCACTGACGTTCGGCAGGAAGTCGGTATAGCTGTTGTTGCGGATCACCGCTTCCGATGCACCCGCGCCCTGCGTCGCGCGCACGCCTTCGATCGAATCTTCCGTGCGCGACGCGCGGAACCCGATCAAGCCGTCCACCGGCGTCGAGCCGATATCGAAATCGTACCGCGCCTGGACATAGCCGGTGTAGGTCTTTTCATTGCTGGTATAGACGCGCGTCCATTCCGGGCGTCCCGTCGCCTGCCCGGCCAGCGTGCGCAGCGTGTCGAGATTGTCCTCCAGACTGTCGCGGGTCGGGGTCAGCCAGGTAAGGAGCGAGGTCGCGTCGTCGTTGCGGAAGCCCGCGGGCGCGCTGACGTAATCGAGCGGCAACACCGACAGGAACTGCCCGGCGGGGGCGACATCGGTCTGGGTATAATTATAATTGGCGGCATCGCGGGTCGAATAGCGAACCCCGGCCTGGATGTTCGAAATCCCGAAGCGATCGACCTTGTAATCGAGGTCGAGGCGCGCCTGGATGCCGCTGCCGGTCCCGCGATTGCCGTTCTCGACCATGTTGGTCCAGCGATATTGCGAGGGATCGAACAGGTCGAAGTTCGACAGCGTCACCGTTCCCCCGCCGACGCCCTGCGCCGTGTCGAACTCGAAGTGACGCGTCGGCTGACGGATCGTCGTATAGTTCATGTTCGCGGTGGTGTTGGTGAAGGTCGAATCGGTGTAGGCGATGTCTCCCGAGACACGCAGCCCGTCCCGTTTCCATATGAAACCGCCGCCCGCCTGATAGGTGTCGGTCTTTTGGTCGTTCACCTGTTGCTGCGCGGTCGACTGGCCCCCGGCGGAGGCATCGACGCTGGCGATCTGGTTGGTGTCGGGGATCAGGACGACATTGCTCAGGATCGCCGCGGCCCCCGAATTGACCAGGAAATTCCGCGCCGAATTTTCGGCACGATAGCCCTGGAACAGGCCATCGAGGTAGAATTCGAGATCCGGACTCGGACGCCACTGGAACGACGCCGCGACGTTGGGACGCCAGCGCTTGCCGTTGCCATAGGCGGTATTGACGAATGACGGCAGACGGATCGATTCGCCCTCATAGCCCGGGACGTTGGTACGATTGAGGATCGTCTGGCTGACCGCGCGCGTCGAATCCATGAACTTCGTGTCGGCATAGGAGCCTTCGATCAGCAGGCCCATGTCGCCGATGCCGGTTTCCCAGCGCGTGCTCGCCAGCAGATTGGCCTCCACGCCTAGCCGCTGCGACTGGTACCAGTGCAGGCCGGTGATCGCGCCCGCGACCCGCGTTCCCTTGAAATCGAGCGGGCGGCGCGATCGGACGTCGATCAGGCCGGCAAGGCCGGGCTCAAGAAGGTTGGCGCTCGCCGCCTTGTAGACGTCGAGGCGGGCGATGCCGTTCGACGGAAAATCCTGAAGCGCGACCGAGCGCCCCTCGGCCGTGAAGACTTCGCGGCCGTTGTAGGTGGTGGTGAGATCGGGCAGGCCCCGGACGCGGACGCCCTGCGCCGCCCCGGCATTGCGATCGACCTGTACGCCGGTGATGCGCGCGAGCGATTCCGCCGCGGTCACGTCGGGCAGCTTGCCAATATCCTCTGCGACGATCGATTCGACGATATCGTCCGAATCGCGCTTGATGGCCTGCGCCGATTCGATGCTCTGGCGAATCGCGGTAACGACGATCGCATCCGCATTGTCGTCGCCCGCCACCGTGGCGGTCGCGTCCTGCGCCAGCGCGGCACCCGGAACGACGGCCAGCGCCATCAGCGAGCTACCCACCAGCAGCGCACACCGATTGAAACTCATATCTCTCCCCCCTGTTGCAATTCGGGCCTGTTCTGAAGGCGGATTAGCGACGCGCCTTCGGGCTGGCAATATAAATCATACATATGTGATTATGGGCATCGGCGAAGCCTGTCATCCCAAGCGGTTAGGCATCCCTTCGCATCGGACTTCGGGCCGAAATCTCGCCGGCTCAGTCGGCCGCGCCACCGATTCGCGGGACGCCGATCGAGGCCGGATCGCCGATGTCGATCGGCACCAGCCCGAAGTGCATCCGCCACGGCGCCGTCGGGTCGTTCCCGAACATCGTGTACCAGTACCGCCCCTCCCTGTCGCGGAAGGCGGTGCCGTGCCCGCCGTGCGGCGCCCCCATGCGGCGCTGCGAATAGGGTCCGAACAGACTGGTCGAGGTCCCGTACATCATGTCGTAGGTTCCATGTGTGCGCAGCGGTCCGTGCCATTCGGCACCGGTCAGGAAGTAGACCCCGTTCACCTTGATCAGGCCATTGCCTTCATAGCCGACATGGTCGCCATCGACATCGACGAGCTGGCGCACCGGCCCCTCGAACCCGTCGCGCGCCGCGTTCAGCTTGCCGATGCTGCCGCCACCCCACAGGAAATAGAGGCCGTCGTCGTCCTCGAAGGGAAATCCGTCGATACCCTTGACGAAATAGCTGTCGGTCACATTCTCGTAGGGGCCGTCCGCCTTGCCGCTCTTCGATCGATAGAGCCAGGTCTTGCCGCCGACGCCGCGCTCCATCACGGAAAAGGCGAGGTAATAGGTCTTGTCGCGCGCAACCCACTTGATCTCGGGCGCCCAGAGTTCGGCGATATTGTTGCCGAAATCATAGCCCATGTCCTGCCAGCGCCAGACGAAGCCGACCTCGTCCCACCGCTTGAGGTCGGCCGAGCGCCACAGCTTCACCCCGCCGTCGGGGCGGTGATAGCCGTAGCCGTCGAGCGTACCGACAAGATAATAATAGCCGTCGCCGCCGAGCGTGACCGACGGATCGCGCATCGTTTCGCCGGTGATGAGCGGCTGCCGTGCCGCGACCGCGCTGTCCTCGGTAATCACCGACGCGGCCTGTCGCAGCCGGCCGTCGGGCGCGCGCTCGAGCGGGACGAGTCCGACCTGTTCGCAGAACATCGCGAACGCATCTTCGCATTTCGGATTATAGGTCGCGGCGAGGCGGCCATCGTCAAGCCGCACCAGCGATCCGCCGCCCGCATGCGGCACGGCAAGCATCCGCATCGTGAAGGGGCCATAGGGGGTCGGCGCCTCGGCAACGAACAGGTCGTCGGTCGCGGTCCGCATCCGCCCGGTCACTTCGCTTGCCGCGAGCAAATATGTGTCGCCGTCGCGAACCATCGTTGCGCCGGCGCGGCCGACGCGGACGCGGACCGGCCAATCCTTGCCCACCGGCGGATGCTTGGCGAACAGCGCCTGGTCGGGCTTCAGGAATCGCGGCGCTTCGGCGAGCGCCGAAAAGCCGGGACGAAGGCGGGCGATATAACCGCCGCCCCACAACAGATAGCCCGCGCCATCCCGATCGACGAACAGCGACGGATCGGGCGCATCCTCGACGAGGCATGGCGAGGCGGCAAATCCTCCGTCGGGTCTGGCCGCCGATCCGGTGGCGATGCGCGCGCACCCGGTCTCGTCCGCGAAGGCGAGATAGAGCGCGTCGCCCGCGACGGTCACCGACGGCGCGAGATAGCGTTCGGACACGTCGCCCGGAACGACGCCCTCGCCCGAAATCCGGGCCGGGCCCAGGTTTTTCCAGCGCTTGCCGTCGGGGGACGTCCACAGCTCGACACCGTGGCGGGCGCCGCTGCGCAATTGCGTTCCGGTCAGGATCCATCCGCCGCCGGGCAGCCGCGCCATCGAGGCGTCGCCGATCGGGCGCTCGGCGAAGACCGGCGCCACCGGCTTCGCATCGGCGGCGGGCAAGACGGTCGCGTTCCGGTCCATCGAGGGATGGTCGGCGAAAATATCGTCGGCAACCGCCTTCTTGGGCGCCGGCTGCGCCGCCGCCGCGCTCGCCATCGCGAGCGACAGGAGCGCGAGTCCCTGGAATCCCTTCCGAATCAACACGGCATCAATCCTTCTGAAGCGCCTTGAAATCGTCGATCCAGGCATAATTGGCCGCCGCACTTCCGTCGGGGTTGGCCTTGACGGTCCGCGCGGCAAAGACACTGTTGAGCAGCCACGGCGACTTGTCGGGACCGAAATGCGCGGACATGGAGCTGCCCTGCTTGAACCCGTACGTCGCGACCGCCAGGCGGCCCGTGTCGCGGAATATCTTCATCTGGTTGCGCAGATAATGTTTCCGGCTTTCGAACCACGGGCTTTTCGCCAGATACTCGTCCCAGATCGGCTTTGCGAAAGGCTCTTCGAGCGCGGCCTTGATCACCTGCCAGTTCTGGGCGGTCTTGGGGAGGCCGTATTTCTCTGCAAAAGCCGGCGCGACCGGCTTCGTCATATTGGTCTTCCACCACCAGACCAGCGAAAATTCGGTCACGAGAAACGTCTGGTCGGGACGCATCCGCGGCAGGATGTAATCGAGGAACGGCTTCGAATCCTCGATCCGGTTGATATGCGGATGGATGTCGACCCCGGCGAGTTCGGGCGTCGCCTTGACGAAAGCGAGCCAGCGATCGGTCGACGGGGTAATCCGCTTCCGAAGATCGAGACGGTTCAGCGCCCCCATGTAGAGACGCGTCTTGCAGCCGGTACCGCAATGCGCCGCGCGATAGGCAATCACGCGCGCCGCCATCGCCTCGTAAAAGGCATTGAGGTCGAGGTCGCGGTCCTCCTCGCGGCTCTCGATATATGGCTCGTTGCCGATGACGATGATGTCGGCCTTGCCCATGACGAGCGGCAGGACCGCGTCGAGGCGCGCCAGTTCCCTGTCCATCGCGTCGCTGCCCGCCTTGGGAAAGTCGCGGTTCAGATAGGGCCATTTCAGCGACAGGATCGTCCGATACCCATGCTCGTGGAGGTCGAGCGTGGTGCGGACCGCGCCATGTTCCGCCGCACCCTTGTCGAGCTGGGGCATCGGCAGGAACAGGCGCACCCAGGTCGCATCGGCCTTTGCGAAGTCGCGATAATCCACATCTTCATAATGTTCGTTGAAATTGGCGCCGAGTGCCTGTTGCGCGATGGCGGCACCGGGCAGGCCGGCGATCGCCGCGCCGGCGGCCAGAATTGCTGTCTTCATGTCTCTCCCCTCGATCGATTGTCCGCGCCTGCGGTCAGTGGCTGGCTCGCGCGTCGTGCTCGGCCTTCAGATTGACGCTCGCGGGCGCCGGCTGCGCATCGAGATAGGCCTCGAGCCGCGCCTGCACCTCGGGACGCGTCCCGGCGAGGTTGCGCGTCTCGCCCGGATCGCCCTGAAGGTCGTACAATTCATAGACGCGCTGGCCTGTCGCTTCCTGCGTCCAGCGCACCAGCCGGTAACGATGGGTGCGGATCGCCTGCCCGATACGCCCCGGCCGGTTGAACGAATGATAGGCATAGGGCCGCGTTTCCGCCGACGCATCGTTCAACGCCGGAACAAGGCTCATCCCGTCCAGCGACTGCATGCCCGCCGGCAGCTTCAGCCCCGCAAGCGCGACGAGGGTCGGATAGATGTCGACCGTCTCGGCGATCTGCTTCGGCGCGCTGTCGCGGGCGCCCGTCCCCGGACCGGCAAAGATGATCGGCTGGCGCACCGCCTGTTCGAAATTGGTGTGTTTGGTCCACAATCCGTGGTCGCCTAGGTGCCAGCCGTGGTCGCCCCACAGGATGACGATCGTATTGTCGGCCAGCCCCTCGCGGTCGAGCGCGTCGAGCACCTTGCCGATCTGGGTGTCGACATAGCTGACGCCGGCATAATAGCCGTGGATCAGCTTGCGCTTCAGCGCCTCGGGATAGTCGGCGCCCAGAGCCTTTGGCGGGACCGGGCGATAGGCCGCGATCTCGCCGCCGACCTTGCCCGCGAAAGTCGGCGCCCCGTCGGGAAGCCGCTCGAAACCGGGCATCGGCAGCTTCGCCGGATCGTAAAGATTCCAATAGCGTTTCGGCACCGAGAAGGGCAGATGCGGCCGCGCGAACCCCACGGCCAGGAAGAAGGGCTGCCCCGCCGCCTTGAGTTCGCCGAGCCGCGTCGAGGCGCGCTCGGCCGTGCGGCCGTCGGCATAGGCGTCGTCGGGAACATCGGGATCTTCCCACGCCTTGCCGCGCGCGAGGGTCGAGGCATATTTGAAGATGTTCACATCGCCCGGCACCGGTATTTCGTTGAACAGCGCCTCTTCGCGGGTCGGCTTGCCCTCGGTGCTGGCAGGTTCGAGATATTCGACAACCTTGTCGCGGCGCGACGGCACCGACCAGCTCGCCGGATCGTCGTGCGAGCCGTGCCCGACGTGGAACACCTTGCCGATGCTTTCGGCTTCATACCCCGCGCGCTTAAAGAGCTGCGGCAGCGTGACCGCGTTCGGGATATAGTCGCGCAGGTCCATGCCGAAATTATAGATGCCCGTCGATGTCGAACGCCGGCCGGTCATCAGGTTGATGCGGCTCGGCGCGCAGACCGCCTGGTCGGCATAGGCCTGTTCGAACCGCGCGCCGCGCGCCGCGAGCCGGTCGATGTTCGGGCTGATCGCCACCGGGTCGCCGAACGAACCGAGCGTCGGCTTGAGGTCGTCGACCATGATCAGAAGGATGTTCGGCCGCGCGGCCGACGCTGGAACCGCGGGCGGCGTCGCGGCGGCCTGCGACGCCGACGCCGGGGGCGTATGACTGCAAGCGGCGAGCGCGGTGGCGGCAACGATGCCCGCGATCCTTGCCGCGGCACCCAGAAACTGTTTCATAAATCCTCCCGATGCGATCCCGGTTTGTCCGTGCTATGATTGGCGTGGGTCAGGGCCGACTGCGGCCCGCGCGTTCGACGCGGTCGAGCCAGCCGGCGAGCCTGTGCGCGACCTCCGGCCTTTCGGTCGCCAGATCGTGCCGTTCGCCCGGATCGTTCGCCACGTTGTAGAGCTGGTCCCGGGGCGACGTGCCGATCGCGTTGCCGTGAAACTGCTGCGGCTCGACGCTCGCCCGGATCAGCTTCCAGTCGCCGGTGCGCAGCGCGAGGATGCGCGCGCCGCTGCTCGCCACCTTGCTGCCCGTGGTGACCATCAGCTTGGTATCCTCGATCACATAGTCGCGGCCCTGTTCGCTGCGCCCGAGCAACGGCGCCAGCATGTCGAGGCTGTCCACCGCCGCATCGTGCGGCAGCCCCTGCCCGACGAGTGCCGCGAGCGAGGCGACGAGGTCGACCTGGTCGACCAGCGCCGTCGAGACCCTTCCCTCGGGAACGTGGCCCGGCCAGCTGACAATCAACGGAACACGGGTGCCGCCTTCGAATATGCTGTATTTGCCGCTGCGGAACGGCCCGGAGGGCCGGTGGTCGCCCGCGCGCTCGACCGCCTGGTCGTCATAGCCATCGAACAGGATCGGGCCGTTATCGCTGCTGAAGACGATCAGCGTATCGTCGGCGATTCCCAGGCTTTCGAGCCGGTCCATCAACGCGCCGACGGTCCAGTCGAGCTGGACGATCGCATCGCCGCGCGGCCCCATTCCCGATTTGCCGACGAAGCGCGGATGCGGTGCGCGCGGCACGTGCGGTTCGTTCATCGCGAAATAAAGGAAGAAGGGCGTATCCTTGTGCTCGGTGACGAAAGCGGTCGCCTTGCCGAGCAATTCGTCGGTCAGATCCTCGTCCTTCCAGCGCGCCGCGTGGCCGCCCGTCATATAGCCGATGCGGCTGATCCCGTTGACGATCGTGTTCGAATGTTCGGGGTCGCCGCGAAACTTGAGCAGCTCTGGATTGTCTTCGCCGGTCGGCTCGTCGCCGATCTTGTGCTTGTAATCGACGCGGATCGGGTCGGCGGGGTCGAGGTTCACGACGCGCCGGTTTTCGATCAGAACCGTCGGGACGCGATCGAGCGTCGCCGGCATGAAAAAGCCATAGTCGAAACCGATGTCGAGGGGCCCCGGGGCGATTTCACCGTTCCAGTCGACATGCCCGCTGCCCAGACCGAGGTGCCATTTGCCGACGACGCCGGTGGCATAGCCCGCCTTGCGCAGCATCGACGGCAGAGTGAAGGTGCCGGGACGAATCAGCGCGGGCGCGTCGCCGGGCAGGATCTGAGTTCCCGACGCGCGCCAGGCATAATTGCCGGTGAGCAGCGCATAGCGCGACGGCGTACAGGTCGCCGACGGCGCGTGGCCGTTGACGAAGCGCGTCCCGCGCGCCGCAATCCGGTCGATGTTGGGGGTATGGATCGTCTTCGACCCATAACAGCCGAGGTCGCCATAGCCGAGGTCGTCGGCATAGATTACGACAATATTGGGCCGGGTTCGGGAGCGCGCGATCGCCGCCGCCGGCAGGACGGCCGCTCCAGCGCCCGCCAGCAACAACGCGCGTCGCGACAATGCGAAAGCCACCAGCCTCTCCTATATCCTCTTCCTCGACCGAATCCGTCCACTATAGTATTTATCATACAATGCAAGCGCGCTGCGACCGGACCCAGCGATCGAACGCAATCAGCCGCCGCGCCCCCCGGCACGGCGGCTGACCCGTGACCAGCCTAGGCTGGCTGCGGGGGGCTCGCGATCAGAAAGCGACGCTGAGCGACACGCGCGCCGAGTAATCGACGCTGCTGTTCGGGCTCTTTTCGGCGCCTGCCGCGAGTTTCCATGTATAGTCCCAGCCACCGGCAAGCAGCCGCAGTTCGCCGGTCCACGCATCGTCGAGCGGATCGGGCGTGATCGAAAAGGGATCGCCGTCCGCGAAATTCGCCTGCGTAACGCCCAGCTTGCCCGACAGGACCGTGCGCCGGCCCGCCTCGACTTCCAGCGTCAGCGGGCGATAATCGCGATGCCGCGGCGCAAAGGCATAGGAGACGGCGAGCGATGTGGTCCCCGACAGCGACGAACTGTTGCGTGCGTCGACGGTCAGGTCGACCGCATCGCCGCCGCCGCTTTCGGTATAGCCGCCCTCTTTCAGCCGATACCATTCGAGCCGCGCCTTGGGCTGGATCATCAACTGGCGCGACGCCGCAATATCATAGGACACGCCGCCCATCCCCGAAAAGAGCCACCCCTTCCAGT
This sequence comes from uncultured Sphingopyxis sp., assembly GCA_964607625.1. Lineage (GTDB taxonomy): Bacteria > Pseudomonadota > Alphaproteobacteria > Sphingomonadales > Sphingomonadaceae > Sphingopyxis. The sequence continues at coordinate 9,751 of CAZSMB010000025.1, forward strand.
CCCCGGCGCTCGCATAGCTATAGTCGGTGTCGTTCGCGGTAACCGTCAGCGCACGCGTGCTCGAAAAGCTCATTCTTGCCGCGCCGGCGCGGGCAAAGGCATAGAGCGGCCCGTCGCCGCCGGTACGCCAGAATGCCGCCAGATCGTGCTGCGTGGTGTCGATCGAGGCGGTGCCCCCATTGTCGTCGACCGTGCCGCTCAGCCACGCATAGGACCCCCCGACGAACCCGATCCCGGTGCGCCATTCCATGCCGCCCGACAGCCCCCAACCGCTCGTCTTGTACCCGCTGGTGCCCGTGGCGTCGCGGTTGCTGCGCCAGACGACCGGCTCGAGCCAGGCGGCGGTATCGCCTTCTTCGGTCACGTCGAAAATCGAATCGCGATCCATCACATGCTGCGCGACGAGGCGCGAGGCACGCGTCGCGCTGTCGAACAGGCCCCCGGCATGATCGGGCAACATCTGCGCCACCTGCGTCTGCAACGTGTCGCCGTCCATGATGTCGAGAAAGCTCTGTGCGATCACATCGTCCTCGACCGCGGCGGTCAGGATCGCGTCATAGGCACTGCTGCCGGCGCCGTTCAGCCCGACCTCGTCGGCCGTCTTGCGCCGGATGTCGAGGGTCAGCGCATTATCCTCGACGCTGACCGATCCCGCGAAAATGTAGGGGAGCTGCGTCGTCGTGTCGTCGAAGGCCGGGTTGCCGTCGATATTCGCGGCGGTCAGGATGACATAGCTGCCCTCGGCGCCCTCGAGCGAGTTGATCGTCGCGGACACCGTCGCGCCGCTTTCGAACGTCGCGGTATCGGCGACGATCTGCGAGCTCGTTCCCGTATCGCCGTCGATATAGGCGTTCAGCGTGCCACCCGAGCCGATCGTCAGCGAACCGACCGCAAAGGTCTTGACGCCGTCGGCGCCGAAGCTGCCGCCATCGACGAGGCTTCGCCGTTGGCTATGGCGCCCCGGAAAATCGCGTCGTCGGCCAGGGTCAAGGAACCGGCGAGCCCGGCAAAATCCAGCGTACCGGTGAAATAGGCATCGTCCGACAAGGCGGCGAGCGCCGCACCGTCGCCGAAGGAGACCTTGCCCTTGTAATAGGCTTCGCCCGACAGGAGCAAACGGTCGTCGCCGTCGTTGAAACTTGTATTGCCGACGATCCAGCCGGCGTTGGCGGCGAGCGTGTCGTTGCCCGATCCGGTGACGATATTTCCGGTGATCGCGGTGTAGACGGTCGTGTCGGTTTCGCCTTCGTCGAGGTCTTCCTCGACCTCGGCGCGCGTCGCGATATCCGCATCGTTCATATATTGGGTGATGGTGACATCGTCGGTGGCGGCCGACAGGTTGATCGCGTTGACGATGTCGGTACTCGACCCGGTCGCGGTGATGAAGCCGGTATTCTCGATCGTGGTCAGCGTTCCCGACAGGTCGAGGATGCCATAGGCTGCGCCCTCCCCCTGCGAATTGATCGTCGCCTTGATCGTGCCGCTGTTGTACAGCGAACCGACCGTCACGCCCTCGTTGATCAGGAGCGCGGTCGCCGCCGAATCCTGGGTCACCGCCGACACGGTGCCGGTTACGCCGATTCCGCCGGGCAGGTCGACCGTACCGCCCTGCCCGCCCAGGACGATGGCATAGGCGTCGGTCGAGCTGTAGTTGGCGGTGCCGGTCACCGACCCCTCCACGAGCAGCGAATAGCCGCCGTCGCCGGCCGGGAGCGCCCCGATCGTGATATCCTCGTCGCTCGCGATCTGCATCGCCGGGCCGTTGCCAAAGGAATAGACGGAGCCGGTGCCTTCCTCGCTGTCGTCGACGCCGTCGCCGTCCTCGTCGTCATTGTCCTCGTCCTCGTCCGCCGGCGGAGCGGCCACGACAATGCCGCCATCGACATCGCCCGCGATCGAGACCGCCGGCGCACCGAGCCGCAGGTCGAAGCGCGACAGATAGACGGTGCTGTCATCGTCATAGGTGAAAGAGGTCGTCTGCCCGACGATCCCCTGCAATCGCACGGTGCCGCCGACGTCGCCGGCGATGTCGAGCGCGCGGGCGCCGCGTCCGGTCACGGTCGTCGTACCTTCCATCACCACGTCGCCGCTGACGTCGGCCAGGCGTACGCCGACCGAATCGTCGCCGACGACGCGGATCGTGCCGGCCTGGACGAGCGACCCGTCGAGCGCGGAATCGACGACGATACCGCCCGAATCGAGGCCCTCCACCGTGATCAGGCCCGTGTTCCCGATCGTGCCCGTGACGGTGCCGCCCGCGGCGACATGGATGCCATAACGATCGCTCGCCGACGCCAGCGCGCCGTCGGCAATGCCGTTTGCATCCTCGTCCTCGGGCTCGAAATCCTCGAGTACCGAGATCGTCCCGCCATTGGCTATCGTCGTGGTCACGCCCGGTTCGACCAGAATACCGGTCGCGCCATCGTCCTCGCCCGCGGTGACCTGTCCCGGCTCGTCGTCGGTGTCGTCGGCGTCGTCGTCCTCGATCGTCACGTCATTGTCGCTGTCGACGGTGATCGCCGTGCCCGCCGCGACCTCCAGTTCGACATCCTTGGCCACCGTGATGTCGCCCGCCGACGACGTCTTGAGCGGCGTGCCGCTGTCGGCGCTGACGGTAGTGTCGGCGGCGGCGGGCACCTGCGCCAGCGCCGCCGCGAGAGAAGAAAGACAGAGAGTGCCGAACAACCGACCCGATTTCATCGCATAATCCTCGAAAATTGCAGGGGGGCGATGAACAGGCCGCAGATGACCGCGCGATGCGGCCGGTCCGTACGGGGAACGGCATGTGAAGGCGACCTGTTCATCGAGCGACAAACGGGACCGGCGCCCGAATCCTTCGCGCCCCCCGCGATTTTTTCCGGCCGCGTGTAAATCGGCGGTTCATCGCCCGCGACCTAGCGAAGGATGGTTGCTTTCAAACTGCGGGTCGCCGGTGTCGCTTCAGCAATCGCTTTCCCTGCGCGAGGACGCGCCGCCTTTCGACGATTCCGTCGTCCCCGCCGCCGACCCCGACATCGATCACGACGACTTCGACGCGCTGATGGCGCGCGTCGGGCGCGGCGACGTCGACGCGTTCGGGACGCTCGTCGACCGGTTCGGCACGCGTCTCTATCGCCTCGCGTGGCGCCTGCTCGGCGACGCGCAGGAAGCCGAAGACGCGGTTCAGGACTGTTTCGCGCGGCTCTGGCAAGGCGCGCCCGGCTGGCAGGCGCGCGGGGGCGGGCTCGTGACCTGGCTGCACCGCGTGACCGTCAACCTGTGTCTCGACCGCCTCCGCCGCTTCCGCACCGTGGCCGACGAAGACGCGGTCGCCGCCATTGCCGACGGATCGCCCGGGCCCGACCGCCGACTTGCGATGCACCGGCTGCAAAATGCGATCGAAGCCGCGTTGCACGCACTTCCGCACCGCCATCGCGCCGCTCTTGTGCTATGCTATCTCGAAGGCTTTTCGAACGCGCTCGCCGCGGAGATGCTGAGCCTGAATATAAAGGCGATGGAATCGCTGCTTTTCCGCGCACGGCGAAGCTTGCGCGAACAATTGGAGCATATGGGCGTGGCGGTCGAGGATCTGGAGTTGCTGGCATGAGCGGCCCGGTCGAAGAGGCAAAGGACGCTGCGGCGGCGCGCGCACTATCGCGGCTGGCCGCCCCCCCGATTCCCGAGGGACTGGCTGCGCGGATCAAGGCGAACGCCACCGCGCTGCCGCAATCGGACGAAGGAGCGGCACGAACGGCCGCGCCGACGCCCGACCCCGCGCAGCCGATGGCCCCGCGCGCGCGCCGCTGGCTGCCCTACGCCGCCGCGGCATCGGTCGCCGCCGCCGGCCTGATATCGGCAGCGCTGCTTGCGGGCGGCACCGTCGTAGAGCGCCGCACGCCGGAGATCGCCGAGCAGGCCCCCACCACCCCCGCGCCGCAAGCGCCCGCCGCTGCGACGCCGGTTGCGGCCGAACGGCCTGCGCCGCAGGGCCCGGTGCTGGCGGACACCCGGCCCGAGCCGGACACCACCCCCGCGGCCGCGCCGAAAACGGCGCCGCCGAAGTCCCCGACCGCGGCGCCCGCCGCCCCTGTCGAACTGGCGAGCGACGATTCCGATCGGGCGCCCCCCTCGCCGCCGCAGCCCGACAAGGGTGCGGAGGAAACGAAGATGGCGGAGGCCGGGCCACAGCTTCCCGAAGATACGAATACCGTCACCGGTGCGGTCTATGGACCTCCGGCGCCATCGGGGCTGGGCATTGCCGGATCGGGGGGACGGGGCGCCTCGCCGCCGGGCGCGGCATCGCCGGGCGGCCATCCCGGCGGGCCGCCGGGCGGCGGACCGCGCTGAAGCCGCCGGCTTGCGGTCCTGCACGCCGCAAGACCGAGGGTCCGACCGCAAACAAAATGGGGCGGTCCTTGCAAGGATACCGCCCCAGTTGTGGTGTCTGCCGTGGAGAGGGAGAGAGCGGCAGACCGGAGATTTGGTGTCGAGACTTAGCGAGCAGCCATCTTGCTGTCGGTTTCGACTTCGGCGACGCCGGCGATCTTGAGCGCGGCGCGATACTGCTTGGCGGCGGCGCGTTCGTTGCCCGCTTCGCACAGCTTGTTGCCCGTTGCGACGAAACGCTGCGCGCTCGACTGCTTGCTGCCGGCCATGTCGTCGGCGGCGGTACGCGCCTGGTCGGCGAGCGCGGTGCAGCGGTAATCCTGGCTGTCACGCGCATAAGCCGGCGAGGTCGAGGCGATCAGGCCGGTAAAGGCAAGCGCCGAAGCGGCGACGATCGCGAAGGCGGAGGGGAAGCGGCGGAAAGAGGAGAGCTGATAGGTCATGGGAGAGGTCCTTTCGTTTCGTTGTGCAACCTTTTTAGATGCGATTGCGCACATAGATAATCCTCTATAATCTGCAAGTGCCTTGAAGCAGGATTTAACAATTCCCCACGGGGCGCTCGACGGGATCGAAGCCTTCCTGCGTGTCGCGGAAAGGCGGAGCTTTTCCGCCGCCGCGGCCGATCTGGGCGTCTCCCCCTCGGCTATCAGCCAGACGGTGAAGGCACTGGAAGCGCGCGTCGGCGCGCCGCTGTTCATGCGCACGACGCGCAGCGTCGGCCTGACCCAGGCGGGCGAGATGTTCCTCGAACGCGCCGCGCCGGCCTATGCCGGGCTTGCCGATGCCTATGAAGCCGCCCGCAATCTCGGCAACCGGCCGGCGGGGCGGCTGCGCATCAACCTGATGCGCGGAGCGGTCCAGCCGCTGTTCGAGCCGATCATCGCGGGCTTTTGCGAAGCCTATCCCGAGATCGAGCTTGAAATCTTCGCCGACGATGCGCTCGCCGACCTCAGCGCCGACGGCTTCGACGCGGGCGTGCGGATGGGCGAATCGCTCGAGGCCGATGCGATCGCGGTTCGGCTGACCGGCCCGTTTCGCTTCGTCGCCGCCGCCTCGCCGGCCTATTTCGAACGCCACGGCCGGCCCGAAACCCCCGAGGACCTGCGCGACCACCGCTGCGTCCGGCTGCGCATGTCGACGGGCGCGATGATGCCGTGGAGCTTCGAGCAGGGAAATCGCGAGTTCGAGGTCAGTGTGACCGGGCCGGTGATCGTCAACGATTTCAGCGCGATGATGGTCGCCATGCGCGCCGGCGTCGCGATCGGGATGATCGCCGAGCCGACCGCGAAGCTGCAAGTCCAGACCGGCCTTCTGGAACTCGCGCTCACCGACTATGCCGCGTCGACCTCTGGCCTGTTCCTCTACTATCCCAGCCGCAAGCAGGTGATGCCGAAGCTGCGCGCCTTCATCGACTATGTTCGCGAACACCTGCCCGACGAGGTGACCGGCTGACCCGCGCCCCGGCGCGCAAATCCCTCCCTTCGACGACCGCAGAAAAATTGCTCTGGCCGACAGCGTGAAACCACGGCATCTATATCTCAACTAAAACAGTTGGGATAATATCATGTTCGATCTATCGGCGCTCGATGTCTCGGCGCTCCTGCCCTTCATCCTGATCGGCTTCGCGGCGCAACTCGTCGACGGAGCGCTCGGCATGGCGTTCGGGGTCATCTGCAACACGCTGCTGGTAGCGGTGATGGGCGTACCGCCCGCCGCCGCATCGGCGCGCATCCATATCGTGGAGGTCTTCACGACGGGCGTGTCGGGAATCAGCCATCTGCTCCACCGCAATATCGAATGGCCGCTCTTCTTTCGCCTGCTTGTGCCCGGGCTTGTCGGCGGGGTGGCGGGCGCCTATCTGCTCAGTTCGATCAGCGGCAACCTGGTGAAGCCCTTCGTCCTCGCCTATCTGGTCTGCGTCGGCGCGTGGCTGCTCGTCCGCGGACTGCTCTATCCACCGAAAATCAGGACGCCGACGGTAATCGCGCCGCTCGGGCTGGTCGGCGGCTTCCTCGACGCGGCGGGCGGGGGCGGCTGGGGGCCCGTCGTGACCTCGAACCTGCTCGTCCAGGGCGCCGAGCCGCGCAAGGTCGTCGGCACGGTGAACAGCGTCGAATTCTTTCTGACTCTTGCCGTTTCGGCGACCTTCGTCTGGCACCTCGGCGTCGCGGATATCGCCGGGGCGACGCTCGGCCTGCTAATCGGCGGCGTGATCGCGGCGCCGATGGGCGCGTTCATGGCGAAACGCTTTCCACCGAAACTGATGCTGATCCTCGTCGGAACCGTGCTGACCGCGACCAGCGCGTTCAGCCTGTGGCGGGTCTTCGCGGGCTGACCCGTTGCGGGCCCGTCCCACAGGAAAAGGGCGGCCCGTCGCCGGACCGCCCTTCCTCTTTCCACCCGTCGGCGGAAAAACCGATTAGCGCTTCGAGAACTGGAAGCTGCGGCGGGCTTTCGCCTTGCCGTACTTCTTGCGCTCGACGGCGCGGCTGTCGCGGGTCAGGAAGCCCGCGGCCTTGACCGTGCTGCGCAGCGCGGGCTCGTAACGGGTCAGCGCCTGCGAGATGCCGTGCAGCACCGCACCCGCCTGGCCCGACAGGCCGCCGCCCTTGACGGTCGCGACGACGTCATACTGGCCAACGCGATCGGTCAGGCCGAAGGGCTGGTTGATGACGAGGCGCAGCGTCGGACGCGCGAAATAGACTTCCTGGTCGCGGCCGTTGACGGTGATCTTGCCCGTGCCGGGCTTGACCCACACGCGGGCGACGGCGTCCTTGCGGCGGCCGGTCGCATAGGCGCGGCCCTGCTTGTCGACCTGCTTTTCGCGGAGCGGAGCCGTCGGAGCGGCCGGAGCGACGGTGCCTTCGACGGCGCCGGCGAGATCCTTGAGATCGGTCATGGTCTGTTCGTCAGCCATTATGCACCCACCTTGTTCTTGCGGTTCATCGACGCGACGTCGATCACTTCGGGGTTCTGCGCGACGTGCGGATGGTCGGTGCCCGCGAAGATGCGCAGGTTGCGCATCTGCTGGCGGCCGAGCGGGCCGCGCGGGATCATGCGCTCGACGGCCTTTTCGAGCACACGTTCGGGGAAGCGGCCTTCGAGGATCTTCTCGGGGCTGGTTTCCTTGATGCCGCCGGCATAGCCGGTGTGCTTGTAATAGCGCTTGTCGGCCATCTTCTTGCCGGTGAACTGCACCTTCTCGGCATTGATGACGATGACGTTGTCGCCGCAGTCGACGTGCGGGGTAAAGCTCGGCTTGTGCTTGCCGCGCAGGATGTTGGCGATGATCGTCGCGACGCGGCCCACGACCAGGCCGTCGGCGTCGATCAGCACCCATTTCTTTTCGACCGTGGCGGCATTGGCCGAAGCGGTCGTCTTGGTCAGCGCCTTCATGGCACGCTCCTTGACAGAGATGGAGTGGGCATGGGGTCTTTACGGCCCGCCGCCCGGAAACAAACCGCGCCGCCTGATCCGAAAGGACGCGGCGGCGCTTCGATGCGGCCTAATGACGATTGGAACGCCGAAAGTCAAGCATATCGCGCGATTGCTGACGGGTAATATGATACCCTTAACGAGAAGTCAGCGCCCGCACCCGCTCCTCGACCAGCGTTTGCGGGCGCTTGTCCGGCCCGATCGTCCAGCTTTGGCGCTGTTCGCGCAGCACAAGGCCGGAGGCGGCGTCGATTTGCCAGCGCGTCCGGGTTTCGACGGGCGTTCCTCCGATGTCGGCCGTCTCCACCGTGGTCACCGTGCCGACGGGATCGTTCGGTCCCGCGGGCGCGGCCAGCGCGCTGTTCGCCGGCGCGACCAGCGCACGGATATCGGCGCTGGCAAGGACGGCGCGCTCATCCGGCGACATCGCGCCCAGCATCGCGGCGATCGCCTTTGCCTCGGGCCGCCCGGATTCGGCGGCGAAGGCCTCGGTGCGGTCGATGACCCGGTCCGACAGCGCCTTTGGATCGGCAAGGTCGACCGTGCGCCCGTCGGGCGAAACCAGATAGGCGACGCGTTCCCCGACCAGCGGCTGAAGCACGGCGGTCAGCGCGCGCACGAGTTCGGGCGGAGCATCGGATTCGATCCGTTGCAACGTGGCGTCGAGTCGGTAGCCGCGGCCGAGACGAGTCCATTCGAGCGCATAGACCGACGAAAAGGCGATCATCGCACCCTTGCGTCCCAGCCGCCGCGTCGTGACGCTCCAGGTCAGCGGGGCGCCGAGCGGCGGGGCGAAGCGCACCGCCTCCGCCGCCACAGGCGGCGTCGGATCGGCGGCGACGGGGAGCGGCAGCCCAAGCAACAGCGCCGCAGCCGCCGGGCGCCAGCCCGGATTCATCCGGTACGCCCGAGCCGGTGCAGCGCCGCCGCCGTCGTCGCGACGAGCAGCGCCCCCGTCACCTGATGCGACACCGCAATCCACATCGACACGCCCGTCACGACCGTCGCGATGCCGAGCGTCATCTGCGCCGTGACGACGAACAGCAGCAGGCGCGCCTCGGTCCGCCCGCCGCGTCGCCACAGCGCGCGCGCGACGAGCAGCATCGCCAGGGCCGCGACCCACGACCACCAGCGATGAAGAAAATGGATCAGGAACGGATCGTTGGTGATCGCCATCCACACGCCCGAAGACCAGTCGATGCCTTCGGGAACGACATGATCGTTCATCAGCGGCCATGTGTTCGCGACATAGCCCGCGTTGAGCCCGGCGGTCCACGCCCCGAGCAAAAGCTGGACGACGAGGACGGCGATCACCGCGACCGCGGCGCCGGTCAGCCGGGCCGGACGCGCGGCGGGATCGCGTGCCAGTTGCGCCAGGTCGCGCGCGGTCCACACCAGCCCCGCCAGCAGGAACAACGCGGTGAGCAAATGGGTCGCCAGGCGAAAATGGCTGACATCGGTACGCTGGACGAGCCCGGAGGCGACCATCCACCAGCCGATCGCGCCCTGCAGCCCGACGAGCGCGGCCAGCGCGAACAGCCGCCAGCCATAGCCGGCCGGGATCGCGCGACGAAACGCATACCAGGCCAGCGGAACGAGCAGCGCCAGCCCGACCAGCCGACCGAGGATGCGGTGCAGCCACTCCCAAAAGAAGATGCCCTTGAACGCCGCCAGCGACATGCCGACGTTGATTTCCTTATATTCGGGGATCTGCTTGTATTTCTCGAATTCTTCCTGCCACGCCGCGTCGCTCAGCGGGGGCAGGATACCCGACACCGGCTTCCATTCGGTAATCGAAAGTCCCGATTCGGTCAGGCGGGTAATCCCTCCCACCGCGACGATCGCGATCACGAGCAGGGCGACGGCCCACAGCCAGCGCGACAGCGCGGCGGGGCGGGGTTTGGCGGGCGGAGCCTGGGTCATTGCCGCCCTATCGTCGCTTGCCCCGCGATAGGCAAGAGGGCGGTGCGTCCGCCGCGGGTCGACGGACCTGATCCGGGGTTGCGATGGCGTTGGTCGGGCGGCGTGACCGGCGACGGCTGGCTCTGGACGTCACCCCCAAGGAACAGGCCGCGTCCCGCCGCAACCTGGTCGCCTTTCGCCCCCGAAATTCATGGCCGCGACAGGCGGGGCTTGATAAGCCGGCGCCGATGTCGCCGCTCGCCCGCTCCCTGCTCGCCTTCCTGCCGCTCGCCTTCGCCGCGCCCGCCGCCGCCGGTTCGGCCGAAGCCGCGCGGATCGACGCCACCCCGCCGGTCTCGCCCTATCGGACGCTTGCGACCCTCGAAGCCCGTGTGGCCCGGGTCGGCTTTCGCCTGACGACTGCCAACGCCGGCTGGTGCGCGGTACACCAGGCCCAGTTCGGCTGGATCTGGGGCGATCCGCGCCTCTACGACGAAAGGAACCGCGACGCCGCGCGCGCAGCTTATGGCGCAGGGGCCGCCGACCTGCCTTTCCTTGCCGCGGTCGCACCGGGATCGCCCGCCGCGACGGCCGGCCTCCAGGTCGGAGACACGATTGCGGCGATCGACGACACGCCCGTCGTCGTGCCCGAACAGGACG
>CAZSMB010000025.1:20212-24689 GCA_964607625.1 uncultured Sphingopyxis sp.
CGCCAGACCGAGGTCGAGGCCGATCGGCTGTCGGTCTGGCTGATGCAGGGGGCGGGCTATGATCCACAGGCCGCGATCCGCTTCTGGCAAAGGTTCGGCACGCGCAACGGCCCCGTCCTGATCCAGCCGGGCACCCATCCGCGCTGGCGCGACCGGGTGAGTTCCTTCGAGCGGGAGATTGCCGCCATCCAGGCCGCACAGGTCGCCGGAACCGCGCTCCACCCTCCCCTGATCGACGCACCCCCGCCCTTGGAATAACAACCCCGCGCCCTATTTTGGACACCGGACGATCATTTCGCTGAAGGATGACAGGATGACCCGTGAAACCGCGATCTTCGCCGGCGGCTGCTTTTGGTGCACCGAGGCCGTGTTCCAGTCGCTCGCCGGGGTCGAAAGCGTCGAAAGCGGCTATATCGGCGGGACCGTCGCCGACCCGACCTACCGACAGGTGTGCGGCGGCGATACCGGCCATGCAGAGGCGATTCGCATCACCTATGACCCCGCGGTCATTTCCTATGACGACCTGCTCGACGTCTTTTTCGCGACGCACGATCCGACCCAGCTCAACCGACAGGGCAACGACATCGGGACGCAGTATCGCAGCGCGATATTTCCGCTCGACGCCGCGCAGTCATCGGCGGCTCGGGCCGGGATCGACCGGGCCCAGCCCGATTGGCCGGCGCCGATCGTGACGAGCATCGAATCCGCGTCGAATTGGTATCCGGCCGAGGATTATCACCAGGCCTATTGGGACGGCGAGGGCCAGCGCAATCCTTATTGCATGGCGGTGATCCCGCCGAAGCTCGCCAAGTTGCGCAAAGGATTTTCGGACCGCCTTCGACAGGCGTAATGCCCGGCCCGGCTGTGGGCAGCGAGTGTGGCAAATTGGCTGCATGACGTCACTTTTCCTTGACTTTCCCACGCTTTTCTCTAGCGGACGCCGCCGCGTTGGGGCAGCTTGATCCCCGGAGCAACGTGGGGGTCTTTTATAGCCGTGTTGGCATCCTTGTTCCTGATCGGGGCGACGTTCGCGACGCCGCAGATGTCGGTGCAGGCCGCCAGCCAGATGATCGTGGAGGACGGCGCCGGGGGCATGACCGGCGCGGTCAACCGCATGATCGGTGGCATCATCAGCTATGTCACATGGCCCGACCGCGCGCAGGCGACACCGCTGACGCTTTGCCGCATCGGGACGCCCCGCCTCGCCGAAAACATCGCTCCGGCCGTCCCCGGCATTCCTTCGGTCACCGTTCGGCGGACGACGGCGGGCGACGCGATCGCGAAGGGGGACTGCGACATCCTGTTTCTCGGGCGAATCTCCGTCGCCGACCGGTCGCGCCTGATCGAATGGGTGCACCGCCGCGCCGTCCTGACGCTGACCGACGACGATCCCTCCTGCCTGTACGGCGCCATGTTCTGTCTCGCCGGCGGCCCTGCGGGGCTCAGCTTCGCGGTCAATCTGGACGCCATCGCCCGCGGCCCGCTGCGGGTGGATCCCCGCGTGCTCAAGATCGGGGCGGCGCCATGACCGATCGCAAGCCCCCCCATACCACGCTGCAAAAGCTGCTCTCGCGCTTCCATTTCGGGATCACGCTCTTCGCGGTCGCGCTGTCGGGCCTCACCATCCTGCTCGCCGGGGTCACCGCGCTGCGGGGCTATGCCGACCGCAATCTCGAGCTCGCGGCCCAGCTTGGCGCCTATGGGGTCGAACCCGCGCTGGTGTTCAAGGACCCCCAGGCCGCACGCGAAGGGCTCGCCGCGCTGACGCACATGCCCGGCATCGCCCATCTGCGCGTGCTCGACGACCGCGATCGACTGTTGACCGAATGGCGATCGCCCGAAAGCGATCCCGCGCCGCTGCTGACCCGCATTTTCTTTCCCGAACCCTTCGTTTTGCCCGTCCGGCGCAATGGGTCGCGTATCGGAACCGTCGAGATATGGGGCGATTCCTCGACGTTGATCGACTATGTTCGCATCGGACTGCTCGCCGGCCTGACCTGCCTTATGATCACCGCGCTCGGGACGATCATGCTGGCGCGCCGGTTCGAATATGAGCTTGTAAAGCCGCTGAACGAGATTGCCACCGTGGCGCATGACGTTCGCCTGCACCGCCGGTTCGACAAGCGCGTTCAGGGGTTGGGCATTGCCGAACTCGACCGGCTCGGCAGCGATATCAACGCCCTGCTCGACGAACTGGAAGGCTGGCGGGGCCATATGGAAGACGAGCGCGCAATGCTGGCGCACCAGGCGTCGCACGATACGCTGACGGCCCTTCCGAACCGCGCCGCGTTCGACGAACAACTCGCCGCCCGGATGAAGAGGGCAGCGCAGGGAGGCACAGGCTTCGCACTGCTCTTTATCGACGCCGACAATTTCAAGGCTGCGAACGACGGTTTCGGCCATGCGGCCGGCGACGCGGTTCTGGTCGCGCTTTCGGATCGCATCAAATCGGCGCTGCGCAAGGATGATTTCGCGGCGCGAATCGGCGGCGACGAATTTGTCGTGATTGTCGAACCGGTCGAGGCGCGAAGCGATGCCGACGACCTCGCGGACCGGATCCGGACCGCAGTCGCCGACCCGATCGACCTCCCCGGCGGGGAAAGCTATCGCGCGGCCATCAGCATCGGCGTCGCCGTTTATCCCGACGACGGGGACGACGGCCAGGCGCTGCTGACAGCCGCCGACGCAGCCATGTACGCCAACAAGCTGTCCCATCGAACCTGACCAGATACGGAAGCCCCCCACCGTGACCCGACATACCCCCTTCCCCATCCGCACCGCCCTGATCCTGGCGCTCGCCGCGCTGCTGGCCGCGTGCCAGAGCATGCCGCGGCCATCGGGTTTCACGGCGGAACAGGTCGCCGCGCTGAAATCGGAAGGCTTCGTCGAAGGCGCCCCCGACTGGTCGCTGACGCTCAACGAGCGCCTGCTCTTCGGATTCGACCAGAGCACCCTCGCCCCGGCGCAAGAGGAGCGTATCCGCGAGATGGCCAGCCACCTGCTGTCGGTGGGGATCACCACGGCGCGGGTCGAAGGCCATACCGACTCGGTGGGAACCGAAGACTATAATCTGAAATTGTCGCAAGAGCGGGCCGAAACGGTTGCGCGGCCGATGGAGGCGGGCGGCATGCACTTCAGCCCCGACCAGATCGTCGGCCGCGGCGAAGCGGTTCCGATCTCAAGCAATGCGACCGCCGAGGGCCGTCAGGACAACCGCCGGGTGGTCGTCATCGTCACGCCATAATTATCCCCAAGACAATATTCCGGGTCGCATGTTCGCTTGAACGCAAGAGGAAGGAATTTCGTCGCGCAGCGCCGGTCATTCCATTGATTTCCAAACCATGACCAATAGGGCCCCAGTATGAAACCGATCCGCAAAGCCGTGTTCCCCATCGCCGGGCTCGGCACCCGCTTCCTGCCTGCCACCAAGGCCATTCCCAAGGAAATGTTGCCAATCGTCGACCGCCCGTTGATCCAATATGCGGTCGACGAGGCGCGCGAGGCGGGCATCGAACAGATGATTTTCGTCACCGGCCGCGGCAAGAGCGCGATCGAGGATCATTTCGATATCGCCTTCGAGCTCGAAAAGACGATGGCCGAACGCGGCAAGGATCTGTCGGTTCTGGAGCCGACCCGCCTTGGCCCCGGTAATTGCGCCTATGTCCGCCAGCAGGAGCCGCTCGGGCTCGGCCATGCGATCTGGTGCGCGCGCGACATCGTGGGCGACGAACCTTTCGCGATCTTCCTGCCCGACGAATTCATGCACGGCGCGCCCGGTTGCATGAAGCAAATGGTCGATGCCTATGACAAGCTGGGCGGCAACCTGATTTCGGTGCTCGAGATTCCGCAGGACCAGGTTTCGAGCTACGGCGTGATCGCGCCCGGTCGCCGCGACGGCGCCATCACCGAGGTAACCGGTCTGGTCGAAAAGCCGCCCGTCGCCGAAGCGCCGTCGAACCTGATCATCTCGGGCCGCTACATCCTCCAGCCCGAAGTCATGCGGGTGCTCGAAGGACAGGAAAAGGGCGCCGGCGGCGAGATCCAGTTGACCGACGCCATGGCGGCGATGATCGGACAGCAGGCGTTCCATGCGGTCACCTTCGACGGCAAACGCCATGATTGCGGGTCGAAGGCCGGATATGTCCAGGCCAATCTGGCGCTCGCGCTCGATCGACCGGACCTGGCCGGCGCCGTACGCGCTTTCGCGGTCGACCTGCTCAAATAGGCATGACGCGCGCCGGTCGGAGTCCGGCCGGCGCGCATCCGCTCATTCGCCTTCGATATTGGGTTTCGGATAGGCATCGGCGCCCACGCTGCGGTACAGCCAGCCGCCAAGCGCGCCGCCGATCAGCGGCGCAAGCCAGAACAGCCACAACTGCTTGAACGCGAGCCCTCCGACGACGAGCGCGGGGCCGGTGCTGCGCGCCGGATTGACCGACGTGTTGGTCACCGGGATCGAAATCAGGTGGATCAGCGT
>CAZSMB010000026.1:0-3415 GCA_964607625.1 uncultured Sphingopyxis sp.
ATAGCGACGGTGACGGCGAAGGGGGAGGCCGCAAACGCCGCCGCCGCCGCCGCCGAAGCGCCTGCCGTCGAGGCGGTCGAAGCGGACGCCGAGCCCGAAGCCAAACCCGCCAAGGCGCCCGCACGCAGTCGCCGCCGCAAGGCCGAGCCCGCTGCCACCGAAGCGACCCCGGTCGACGCCGCGCCGGCCGACGCGGCGCCGGCCGAAGGGGACACCGACGACGCAACGGGCGAACCGCGCCGCGGCTGGTGGCAGCGCACGTTCGGCAATTGACGCCGCGATGACCGGGACGCTTGCTCTCCCGCGCCCGACCGCGACCGACGCCGCCCGGCTTCAGTCGCGGTTCAGGCGCGGGGTGCAAGACCGGTGTCGATGACCCGCACCTTCCAGCCGCGCTTCCTGCACGGGGGTGATGCCCTGCGCGCGCTCGCGCGGCTCTTCCTCACCCTCGTCGTGTTGCTCGCGGTCGCGGTGCGTCCGGTGCTTGCGCAATCGATCCTGCGCGATGCCGAAACCGAAGCCCTGCTCCAGGACATGATGGACCCGCTCACCGTCGCCGCGGGACTCCGGCCCGGGCAGGTACGCGTCCACCTGCTTAGCGACCGCAGCATCAACGCCTTCGTCGCGGGCAGCCAGGATATCTATGTCCACAGCGGGCTGATCGAGGCCGCCGACACCGCGAACGAGGTTCAGGGCGTGCTCGCGCACGAGCTGGGGCACATCATGGGTGGCCACGCGATCCGCGTGAACGAGGGGGCAAAGGCGGCGACGGGCATTTCGCTGCTCAGCCTGCTGCTCGGCGCCGCGGCGATTGCTGCCGGCGGCGGCGAAGCGGGTATGGGCGTGATGATGGCGGGGCAGCAGGCCGCGCTCGGCAAGTTCCTGGCCTTTACCCGGGTGCAGGAAGCGACCGCCGACGCAGCGGGCGCGCAATATCTGTCGAAAGCCGGGATCAGCGGACGCGGCAGCCTGGCCTTTTTCAAGAAATTGCAGAATCTGGAATTCCGCTATGCGGTAAGCCAGGACGACGACGCGACCTACAGCCGCACCCACCCCTTGTCGGGCGACCGGATCCAGGCGCTGCGCGACGGCTATGTTGCCGACCCGGCGTGGGACAAGCCCAACGACCCCGATCTGGAACGCCGGTTCCAGCGGGTGAAGGCGAAACTCGTCGGCTATATCGCCGAGCCGGCAAAGACGCTGCGCGACTATCCCGAAAGCGACAACAGCATCCCGGCGCACTATGCGCGCGCCTATGCCTGGCACAAGGGCGCCTATCCGCAAAAGGCCCTCGACGAGGTCGACGCGCTGCTGAAGGTCGATCCCCATGATCCCTATTTCCTGGAACTCGAAGGCCAGGTGCTGCTCGAGTCCGGACGGCCCAAGGATGCCATCCCGCCCCTGCGCGAGGCGGTCGCCAAATCGCATTCGGCGCCGCTGATCGCCGCGACGCTGGGCCACGCCCTGATCGCCACCGAAAATCCCGAGAATTTCGCCGAAGCCGAAAAAGTGCTGAAGACCGCGGTCGCGCTCGACAACGAGAATCCCTTCGCCTGGTACCAGCTCGGCATCGTCTATGCCGCCAAGGGCGATCAGGCGCGGGCGGCACTCGCTTCGGCCGAACGCTATAGCCTGGAGGGTGGACAGCCGGGGCTTGCGCTGCGTAATGCCGAATTGGCGATGCAGGGCCTCCCGCAAGGCAGCCCCGACTGGATTCGTGCACAGGATATTTCGATGGTTGCGCGCGCGGAGGTGGAACGCACGCGCAAACGACGCTAGATTCGTGCGGGAAACGCGGGGACGCATCGCAGACCATGCGATGCACAAGGGCGACAAGTGACCGACAGGAAAGACGATTATTACCAGCCGTGGCTGCGCGATCCGGCGCCAACGCCGGGGGCTGCGCCGCGCCCCGACGAGGGACTGGCCAAGCCCAAAGAGGAGCCGCCCGTCGGAATCGATCTGTCGCGCTACCCGGCCGACGCCCCGCCGTCCGCGCGGCAGCCCCGGTCGGGGCAGGTGAAGGATGGCGCCGCGCGCGCATGGTCCGCGCTGCGGCGCAGTGCCGGGGCTTTTGCCGACTGGACGATCCGCGCCGGCGAACGCGCCGATATCCCCGCGCGTGTCGAGGCGATGGAAATCCCGCGCCGGACGCGCAAGATGGCCGCTGCATCGGCCGCTGCCCTGTCCCGCGGCGCGCGCGCGGTGGGTCGCGGATCGGCGAAAGCCGGACGCGCGGCGGCGGGCGCCAGCGGCCAGGCGTGGGAAAAGATGGCGCTCGGCGACAAGGTCGCCCGACTGTCGAGCGAAGCCGGGCGCGGTATCGGCGAGGTCGCCGACAAGGCAAAAGCCGGAATCGGCCAAGCCGCAAAGGCGGGCAAGGACGGACTTGGCGAGGCCGCGACGAAGCTGCGGCCGACGCCGGGCGCCCCCCCGCCCCCGCCGCCGTCGGGCCTGGAGCAGCTGCTTGCGCGCGAGGAAGCCGAAGCCCGCGCCAGCAAGCCGGCGGCGCCGGATTTGCCGCTGTTCGCCGACACCCCGCCGCCCGCCGAAAGCGCGCCGGCATTCGCTGCGGTCGAAGACGACCGCACGCCGCACGTTCCGCCCGCACCGAAGGCCGCGACGCCGCCTCGCGCGAAAGCCATGGCCGCACCGCCGCCGCAACGAATCGAGAGGGGGATGATGGACGATCGCAAAGCCCGGCTGTGGCTGGCAGGGATCGGCGCGCTCGCGATGATCGGCGTGGCCTTCTGGCTCGGCGGCCGTTTCGGCGGCGGGATGAGCAGGAGCGAGGTCGAGACCGTCGTCGCCGATTATATCAAGGCAAACCCGCAGATCATTCCCGAAGCGCTGGAAGCCCAGCGCGACCGCGAAATGGCCAAAGCGATCGACGCGATCCGTCCCGCGCTTGAAAAGCCCTATGCCGGGGCGTGGGCTGGGAATGCCGACGGCGACGTCACGCTCGTCGTCTTTACCGACTATGCCTGTGGCTTCTGCCGCGCGAGCGTGCCCGACGTCGACCGGCTGATCCGCGAGGACAAGCGCCTGAAAGTCGTGTTCCGCGAGCTGCCGATCATCGCGCCGCAGAGCCGCGATGCCGCGCTGATGGCGCTCGCCGCCGCGCGCCAAGGCCGATATGACGCCTTTCACCACGCGATGTTCGCGGCATCTTCGCTGTCGCCCGCGGCGATTTCGGCGGCGGCGGCCAAGGCCGGCGTGGTTACGGACGGTAGCGCCGATGCAACCGCGAACGAGGCGCTGTTCCAGCGCGAACTCGACAATAATCTGGCGATCGCAAGTCAACTCCAGCTCAATGCGACCCCAACCTGGGTCGTCGGCGACCAGTTGCTGCAAGGTCAGGTCGGCTACGACACGCTGAAACGGGCGGTCGCACGGGCGCGATCGAAGGCGTGAG
>CAZSMB010000026.1:3515-8228 GCA_964607625.1 uncultured Sphingopyxis sp.
CGCGATCGTCGAGACCGCGCCGATGGCAGCCGAAGCGCATCGCCTTGCCGCGCATGCCCTGCGGGCACTTGGGCGCGAGACCGAGGCGCAGGCCGCCTCGCTCGCCGCGGTCGGCGCGGCAATCCACGACCCCGCGATGATCGACGCGGCGCTGGCACTGGCCGAAAATCGCCTGCCCGATGCCGAAGCCGCGCTGCGGGCCCGGCTGAAGCAGGATGCGACCGACGTCGCGGCGATCCGCATGCTCGCCGAACTCGCCGGCCGTATCGGCCGCTATGGCGATGCCGAAAAATTGCTGACGCGCGCACTGGATCTGGCACCGGGCTTCGGCGCGGCGCGCGCGAACCTTGCCACCGTATATTACAAGCAGAATCGCTATGCCGAAGCGGCCGAGACACTGGATGCGGTGCTGGAGGGCGATCCGGACAATCCCGCGCACGCGAACCTGAAAGCCGCGGCGCTCGGGCGGATCGGCGGATATGACGAGGCGATCGCACTCTATGAAAGCTTGACAGCACGCTTCCCGGCGCATGCCAAGCTCTGGATGAGCTATGGCCATATGCTCAAGACGGTGGGCCGGCAGAGTGACAGCATCGCGGCCTATCGCCACGCCCTCGCCGTCGATCCGGGGTTGGGAGAGCTTTGGTGGAGTCTCGCCAACCTGAAGACACTTCGGTTCGATTCGGGTGACCGTGCCGCAATGGAGGCGGCACTTGTCGCCGCAGAACCTGACGGTGACGCGCGCGCCGACGATCGGCTGCACCTGCATTTCGCGCTTGGAAAAGCCTATGACGATGCCGGCGAAGCCGAACCCGCCTTTCGCCATTTTGCCGCGGGCAATGCGATCCGCGCGGAGCAGCTCGGCTATGACACCGCCGAAACGCGAGCCATCGTCGATGCGGCGATCGCGACCTTCACTCCCGAATTCTTCGCGGCGCGCGACGGTGCGGGCGATCCCGCGCCGGACCCGGTCTTCATTCTCGGCATGCCGCGCGCAGGCTCGACCCTGATCGAGCAGATACTGGCGAGCCATTCGTCGGTCGAAGGAACGATGGAGCTTCCAGACATCCCGGCATTGGCACTGGGCCTGGGACGCGAAGCCAAAGGCGAGGGGCGGCACTGGGTTCAGGCGCTTGCGGAGGCGCCGGCCGACACACTTGCCGAAATGGGGCGAGCCTTCTTGCGGCGTACGCAGGTGCAGCGCAGGACAGGCGAACCCTTCTATCTCGACAAGCTGCCGAACAACTGGCTGTACGTTCCGCTGATCCGCCTGATCCTGCCGAATGCGAGGATCATCGATGCCCGGCGGCACCCGCTCGATTGCTGTTGGTCCAATTTCCGACAGCATTATGCGAAAGGGCAGGCGTTCAGCTATGGCCTGGAGAGCATGGGCGCCTATTACCGCGATTATGTGCGATTGATGGCGCATGTCGACGCGGTACAGCCGGGCCGCGTGCACCGTGTGATCCACGAAGCCCTGCTCGACGATCCCGAAGGCGAGGTTCGCGCGATGCTCGCCTTTCTGGACCTGCCGTTCGAGGACGCGTGCCTCGCCTTCCATGCCAATGCCCGGGCGGTGCGAACCGCGTCGAGCGAGCAGGTGCGCCGGCCCATCAACCGCGACGGGGTCGACCAGTGGCGGCGCTACGACGCATGGCTCGGCCCGCTTCGCGAGGCGCTGGGACCGGTGCTCGATGCCTATCCCGCCGTGCCGGACGGCTTTGGCTGACCACCGCGTCCATTCGTTGCCTTTCGGCAACAGCAGCCGACATTTTCGACCAACGGAGGCTGGCAACAGGCAAAGATGCTTGCGCTTATGCTGCATCGCGTCATTCTGGCGTCACATAGCTGTCATGTGAGGGGGGTCTCATGCGTACGTTAGGGGCAGTGGTAGCAAAAAGCGGTGCGGTCCTGCTGGCGAGCACGATGCTCTGCACGACGGGCGCGGCCTTTGCGCAGCAGGCGAATGGCGACAAGGACGACGACATCGTCGTCACCGCGTCGAAGCGCGAACAGAATCTGCAAGATGTGCCGATGGCGATCACCGCGCTGGGCACCGAGAAGCTCAACGAGCTGCAGGTCAAGGAATTCCAGGACGTCGTAAAATTCCTGCCGTCGGTGACGATCCAGACGCTCGGCCCCGGCTTCAGCCAGGTCTATTTCCGCGGCGTCGCGAGCGGCGAGAACGCCAACCATTCGGCCTCGCTACCGACGGTCGGCACCTATCTCGACGAAATGCCGATCACGACGATCCAGGGCGCGCTCGACATCCACGCCTATGACCTGGCGCGCGTCGAGGCGCTCGCGGGGCCGCAGGGCACGCTTTATGGCGCCAGCTCAATGGCGGGCACGATCAAGCTCGTCACGAACAAGCCCGACACCAGCGGCACCTATGGCTCGATGGGACTCGAGCTCAACAGTGTCGCGCACGGCGACATCGGCGGCGTCGCCGAGGGGTTCGTCAACGCGAAGATCAGCGACAGCGCCGCGCTCCGGCTCGTCGGCTGGTATCGCCACGATGGCGGCTATATCGACAATATCGCGGGCAGCCGCGTCTACCCGTCGCTCGCCGACGAACAGGGCACCGCTGCGGCGACGCAGGACAATGCCGCCTATGTGAAAGACGATTACAACGACGTCGACACCTATGGCGCTCGCCTCGCACTCGGGATCGAACTCGATGACGACTGGACACTGCGCCCCACTGTCATGGGCCAGATCCAGAAAGCCAATGGCAGCTTCGCGCAAGAGCGTAGCTCCGCGGTGTCCAAGGACCTGCAGACGGTCCAGTACAATCCCGAGGACAGCGAGGATAAGTGGCTGCAGGCCGCGCTCACCATCGAGGGAAAGGTCGGCAACTGGGACCTGACCGTCACCGGCGGGCACCTGCGCCGCAAGACCGTGGTCGACAGCGACTATTCGGACTATGCCTATTTCTATGACGCCCTCTATGGCTATGGCGCTTATTTCTATGACAATAACGGCGACCTCGTCAGCCCGAACCAGTATATCCACGGCATCGACCGCTACAAAAAGAGTTTCTTCGAAGCGCGCATCGCGTCGCCCGCCGATGCACGGGTGCGCTTCATCGGCGGCGTCTTCTGGCAACGCCAGTCGCACAATATCGAACAGAATTATATCATCGACGATATCGCCGATTCGATCACCGTCACGGGCACGGACAGCGACATCTGGCTGACCCAACAGCTGCGCGTCGACCGCGACTATGCCGCCTTCGGCGAGTTGAGCTTCGACATCACCGACAAGCTGACGCTGACCGGCGGCGGACGTCTCTACAAGTTCGACAACAGCCTCGTCGGCTTCTTTGGCTACTCGGCGGGCTATTCGAGCCGTACTGGCGAAGCGGCCTGCTTTGCGGGGCCGGTCGTCGCGGGATCGCCCTGCACCAATCTCGACAAGCGAACCAAGGACACCGATTTCATCCACAAGCTGAACCTGACCTACAAGGTCAGTGACGACGCGCTTGTCTATGCGACCTGGTCGCGCGGTTTCCGCCCCGGCGGGATCAACCGGCGCGGGACGCTGCCGCCCTATGGTCCCGACACGCTCGACAACTATGAAATCGGT
Source organism: uncultured Sphingopyxis sp. (assembly GCA_964607625.1). Taxonomy (GTDB): domain Bacteria; phylum Pseudomonadota; class Alphaproteobacteria; order Sphingomonadales; family Sphingomonadaceae; genus Sphingopyxis. The sequence goes on from CAZSMB010000026.1 coordinate 7,104, forward strand.
TGGAAGACGAGCTGGGGACCGCTGCGGTTCAATGGAGCTGTCTATCAGGAGGATTGGAAGAATATCCAGCTCTCCTTCCTTGGCGCCAACGGCCTGACCGAAATTCGCAATGCCGGTATCGCGCGCATTCGCGGGATCGAGGCCGACCTGAACTACCGGCAGGGCGGTTTCTCGCTGAATCTGGGCGCAAGCTATAACGACGCGACGATCCGCCGCGATTTCTGCCTGATCGCCAATGACGATTTCGACTGCACGACCGCCGGCAATGCGCTGTTGGCGCCGCGCGGCACGCACTTGCCCGTTACGGCCAAGTTCAAGGGCAATGCGGTTGCGCGCTACGACTTCCCCGTCGGCGGGTTCGACGGCCATGTCCAGTTTGCGGTCAACCACATCGGAAAACGCCGGTCGGACTTGCGCTCGTTCGAGAATGCGATCGTCGGCGATTTCAAGGCCTATACGACTGCCGATATCAGCCTGGGCGTGAAGAGCGACGACTGGAGCGCCGAACTGTTCGCAACGAACCTGTTCGACAGCCGAGGCGTGGTGAACAGCGCGGTCCAGTGCGGCGAATCGATCTGCGGCGACCCCGACGGCATAAGTTCGACCGGCGGCGTCTTTTATGACAATGTCATCCGTCCGCGCCTGATAGGATTAAAGGTCAGCAAGGATTTCTAGCCCGCAGAATGACCTGATGACACATGAGGCGGGACCGGGCGGAAAGCTCGGCCTCGCCATGTGCGTCGCGCTGGTCATGGGCAATATGATCGGGTCGGGGGTGTTCCTGCTTCCCGCGAGCCTTGCGCCCTTCGGCTGGAATGCGGTCGCGGGCTGGGCGCTGACGATCGCCGGCGCGCTCGCGCTCGCGGCGGTGCTCGCACGGCTCACGGTCGCCTTTCCCGAAGCAGGCGGCCCTACGGGCTTCGTCGAGCGCGCCTTCGGCCGCGTGCCGAGCTTCATGATCGGCTGGGCCTATTGGATTTCGGTGTGGACCGCGAACGTCACGCTGGCGGTCGCATCGGTCAGCTTCCTCTCGATTTTCGTACCCGCCCTCGCCGACCATATGGCTGCCGCGACGATCGCGCTGATCTGGATCGTCACCGCGATCAACTGGCGCGGCGCGCGCGC
>CAZSMB010000026.1:8328-24590 GCA_964607625.1 uncultured Sphingopyxis sp.
CGCGATGAGCCTGGTCCTTATGGCCGCGGGCCTGCCGCTCTATTGGTGGACGCGGACGCGCTCAGCGCCACCGCGGCGCGAAGAGCCCCCGGTCGCGTAGGATCACGTTCGCGGCATTATGCCCCGGCGCGCCGGTGACGCCGCCGCCCGGGTGCGTGCCCGCACCGCACATATAGAGCCCCCTCACCGGCCCGCGATAGCCGCCGTTGCCGAGCACGGGGCGGGCGGCCCAGAGCTGGTCGAGCGTCATATTGCCGTGCATGATGTCGCCGCCCACGAGCCCGAACTTGCGCTCGAGCCCCTTGGGCGACAGGCGCGTGCTGCCGACGATGCTCGCGCGGAAGCCCGGCGCATATGTCTCGACCGTGTCGATGATCGTATCGGCGGCCGCTTCTTCCTCGTCATCCCAGTCGCGTCCGTCGGGAAGCTCGGGCGCGAACTGCTGGCAAAAGAGGCTCGCGACGTGGCACCCTTCGGGGGCGAGACTGTCGTCAACGGTCGAGGGGATCAGCATCTCGACGATCGGCGCCTTCGACCAGCCATATTGCTTCGCGTCGAGGAAGGCGCGGTCCATATAGTCGAGCGTCGGCGCCAGGATGATCCCCGACTGGTGATGCTCGCCGGGTTCGGGCAAGCAGGTGAATCTGGGCAGTTCCGACAGCGCGACATTCATCCGGAAGGTCCCGCTGCCCGCCTTGAAGCCCTTGATCCGGCGCTGGAAATCGACGGGCAGGTCGGCGGCGTCCATCATCCGCTCGTACAGCAGCTTGGGCCCGACATTGGCGACGACGCGCGCGGCGGAGATCTCCTCGCCGCCGACCAGCTTGACCCCGACCGCCTTGTCCCCATCGACGAGCACCTTTGCGACCGGGCTTTCGAGGCTGATCTCGACCCCCGCGGCCTCGCAGACCTGCGCCATGATCTGCGTGATGGTCCCCATGCCGCCGACGCTGTGGCCCCACGCGCCCTTCTTGCCGTTCACCTCGCCGAAGACGTGGTGAAGGAGGACATAGGCGCTGCCCGGCGTGTCGGGCGAGGCATAGTTGCCGACGACCGCGTCGAAGCCGAAGGCGGCCTTGACGGCCTCGCTTTCGAACCAGCTGTCGAGCATCGTGCGCGCCGACTTGGTGAACAGGTCGAGCACGTCGCGCTGTTGTTCGAGGCTCAATCCCGCGAAACGCCGCCCCTGCCGCGCTCCATCGATCAATGTGCGCAGCCCCTCGCCGACATTCGGTGGCACCCTGAGCGCGAGATCGCGGAGCAGCTCGGCGACATTTTCGAGCGCGTCATAATAGGCCGGAAGCGCGTCGGCGTCGTGCAGGCTGAACTTGCGGAATTCGGTCCTTGTGCGTTCGAGCCCGCCGCCAAGCTTCAGATAGCCGCCATCCTCCTGCGGCAGGAAATTGCTGATCGGCCGCTCGATCACGCGATAGCCGTGATCGGCGAGCTTCATGTCGGCGATCACCTGGGGCTGGAGCAGGCTGACCGTGTAGCTCGCGACCGAATTCCTGAACCCCGGCGCGAATTCCTCGGTCACGGCGGCGCCGCCGACGACATCGCGCGCCTCGACGATGCGTACCTTGAGCCCCGCGCGCGCGAGATAGAAGGCGCAGACGAGACCGTTGTGGCCGGCGCCGATGATCACGGCGTCATAGGGCTTGCTCATTGAAACTCCTTGGCGAGCGGGGATTCGACATGTTGGCGGCCGAAGCCGAGGCCGATCACGCGGCCCGGGATACGGCGAAGAACGGGCACGCGGTCGAGCAGCTTGATCGCGAGCGGCACGCGGGTCACGTCGCCGCGCAGCACCGGTTCGATGACGCGCAGATGCGCGGCGCGCTGAAGCGCCTGCATCCGCACCGTCGGGGTCCAGCGGCGATCCTGCACGCGCTGGAGCAAAGGATCGGGATCGGCGCCGCCCGCGAGCGGTGTGGCGAGGATATTCGCCGCGGCGACCGCATCCTGCACCGCCAGGTTGATCCCGACCCCGCCGACCGGCGACATCGCATGCGCGGCATCGCCGATCGCGAGCAATCCGGGCCGCGACCAGCGCGTCAGCCGGTCGAGCGATACTGAGAGCAATTTGACGTCGTCGAAGCTCGCGATCGCGTCGATGCCTGCGGCAAGGCCCGGAACGAGCGCGACGACATCGGCGCGGAAGGCGCCAATGCCCTTCGCTTCGATCGCGGGGAAGCCGCCCTTTTCGATGATCCGCGCACATTGCCAATAGCCCGAGCGCGGGATCGCGACGAGCATGCCGCGCGTATCGATCGTGCCGAGCGGCACGTCGGTCGGCGTGTCGCCCGGCATCGGGATGCGAAACCACAGCACATCCATCGGCGCGCCGAGATCCTGAAGCGGCAGCTTCGCCGCCTCGCGCAGCACCGAGCGGCGCCCGTCGGCGGCGATGACGAGCCGCGCGGGCAGCGTCTCGCCGCTCGCCAGCGTCACGCCATCGACGCGCCCTGCGCTGTCGAAGCTGGGCGCCGCCGCCTCGGTCGACATGCGCAGGTCGAAGGTCGGATATTTCCGCCCCTCGCGCGCGATGAAGTCGAGCAGGTCCCACTGCGGCATCATCGCGATATAGGGCGCGGCGACGGGCAGATGCGCGAGCGTCGCGACGGTGTAGCGCCGCCCGAGCAAATCGAGCGTCGCGGTGTCAAAGCGCGCATGCGGCAGTTTCAGAAGTTCGTCGAGCAGCCCGATCTCGTGGAACAGTTGAAGCGTCGACGGGTGTACCGTGTCGCCGCGGAAATCGCGCAGGAAGTCCTTGTGCTTTTCGAGCACGGTGACGCGCACCCCGGCGCGTGCGAGGAGCAGCCCCGCGACCATTCCGGCGGGACCGCCACCGACGATGACGACTGGAAGATCGTCCATTCTCCCCTCCCGCTTGCGGGAGGGGCCGGGGGAGGGCCTGTCCCGTCTTCAACCATGATGGAGAGCCACAGGCCCTCCCCTAACCCCTGGATCTATCGGCTCCACCCCGCCGGCGGCGCCTGTTCGAGCCGCGCCTCGGGAATGATGTCGCGCATCCGCGTGCAGAAATGCCTGAGGCACACCTCCTTGTCGCTCAGGGGGCCCATCGAGAAGCTCCGCGACGCCATCCCCTGCTGGACGCGGGTGATCAGCGCGGTGTCCTCGGCATTGACCTGGCGGTTGATGCGCCAGTTGAGGTAGCGCACCGCGCGCATCTCGCGCCGCCACTCTCCAGAACAGGCGTCGGGGAGCACATAGGAAATTTCGCGGATCAGGCAGCTCGTCGGGCCGGTCGGCAGCCACTGCATGAAATCGACCTGGTCGGGATAGATGTCGAAAGCGACGTTCGGCCACAGCTTGAAGTAGAGCCAGTGGCGCTGGTTAGCTTCGGGAAGGTGCGGCACCGGTGGCAGCAGGCGCTGGTAGAGGCGTTCGGACCAGTTCGCCGACGGCCGGTCGATCAGCTCGCCCCACATGCGGTCGACGCGCTCCTGAGCTTCGACACCATAGCTTTTGCCGAACAGCCGCGTGAGGCCGGGGTGCGCGACGGGGATGTGGAGGCCGTCCGAATAATTGTCGCCGACATTCTTCCAGTTCACATCGCGCGGGCGCAGCGTAACGCGGCCCAGCGCGCCGAGCTCCTCGAAGCGATAGGGGGCGACCATCGCCTCATAGGGTGCCATCATATCGGCGACCGACGGGCCGCCGTCGTCGGCGAGCCGGACGAACCAGAAGCCGCGCCATTGTTCGACCTCGACCAGGGCGAGCCCCGCCTTGCCCTTGTCGAGCGTCGGATAGCTCGCCGAATCGGGCACGCCGGTCAACCGGCCGTCGAGGTCATAGGTCCAGGCATGATAGGGGCAGACGAGCTTCCTGGCGCAGCCCGCCGCGCCGTCGACGAGGCGCGAGCCGCGGTGGCGGCAGACGTTGGTGAAGGCCCGCACGATCGCGTCGGCGCCGCGCACCAGGATCACGCTCTCGCCGACATAGTCGATGCTGTGCCAGTCGCCGGGGTTTGCAATGTCGCTGTCGTGGCAGACGACCTGCCAGCTCGGGCGGAAGATGCGCTCGACTTCGGCAGCGTAGAAATCGGGGTCGCTGTAGGTCCACGCCGGGAGCGACCAGCCATCGAGGGGGTCGATGTTGTCGAAGGTGTCGCGCAGCGTTGCCATGAGTCCATCCTTGTTATACATGCGTATAACAACATGACTGCCCCCCGCCAAGCCTTTACGCGCGAGAGCGCCGATGCGCGTCGCACCGCCCTGATCGAGGCGACCGCGGCGGTGCTTGCCGAGCAGGGGCTGGCCCGCACCAATGTGCGCGCGATCTGTGCAAGGGCCGGGGTATCGCCCGGCCTGCTGCGCCATTATTTCGGCGGCATCGACGACCTGGTCGCCGCGACCTATCAGGCGACGAGCGACCGGATGGACGCGGTCTTTGCATCGGCGGTCGCCGCTGCGGGCCCCGATCCGCGCACGCAATTGAGCGCCTATCTCACCGCAAGTTTCCGCCCGCCGGTAACCGACCCCAATCTGCTCGGCGCGTGGACCGCCTTCTGGGCGCTCGCCCGCAGCGATGCGCGGATGGCGGCGATCCATGCGGCAAGCTATGCCGGATACCGTGCGCGCCTCGGCGATCTGCTGGCCGCGTGCGGGGCAGCCGACGCATCGCGGCTGGCGATCATGCTGACCGCGATGGTCGACGGACTGTGGCTCGAACTGTCGCTCGATCCGACAAGTTTCGGCGCCGAGGCGGCAGCGGCGATGATCGAGCGCGCGGTGGCGGCTTTGGTCTGACCGCCGCCCCTCCGCCAATCCGTTTGTGCTGAGCCTGTCGAAGCACCGTTTTTCTTCGGCGGCGTCGAAGAAAGAGAACGGCCCTTCGACAAGCTCAGGGCGAACGGGATTTGGGGCGTTATCCTATTTCGACAAATCCCTGAGCAGGCTGTCCCAATGCGCGAGCGCACCGGGGATGGCATCGACGGGCACGCGTTCGTTAAGCCCGTGCGCGAAGCTGTCGCTCGCCTTTGAAAACAGGCCCGCGACGCCATAGCTCGGCACGCCGACGGCGCGGAAATGCAGGCTGTCGGTCGCGCCGGCGCTCATCGACGGGATGATCGGAATGCCGGGGAAGCGCGCGTGCACCGCCTTGGTCACCGCGGCGACCACGTCGCCGCGCAGCGGCGACGCATCGCTCGCGGTCGCGTCGGGATCGTCCTTCACGGTCACGGCGGGATCGGCGATGACCTTTTCGAGTTCGGCGCGCACCGCCGCGACCGGCACCCCGGGGAAGATGCGGCAGTTGATGTTCGCGGTCGCGCGTTGCGGGAGCGCATTTTCGGCATGACCGCCGTTCACCAGAGTCGGAACGCAGGTCGTCCCGATCTGCCCGACATATTCGGGATCGGCGGTGATCGTCGCGATCGCCGCCGCGTCGGTCGGGTCGGCGGCAAAAGCCTTGAGCGCCGCGCCGATGTCGCCGCCGACCTGGTCGGCGACGATCGGCATCCCGGCCCTGGTCAACTCGTTCTGCTGCGGCTTGAAATGATAGGCGCCGACCTTTGCGAGCGCGTTCGACAATTGCACGATCGCGTTGATCGGGCCGGGGCGCGAGCTGTGGCCGCCGGGATTGGTCACTTCGAGCGTGAAATCGGCATAGGTCTTCTCGCCCGCCTGCAGCCCGTAATATTGCGCCGTGCCGTCCTCGCCGATCAGCCCGCCGCCGCCATCGCCGTTCAAGGCCATTTCGGCGCCCTTGTATTTCGCGGCGAGCGCGCGGGTCGTCACCATCGCGGTTTCCTCGTCGCCCGAGAGCAACAGGATGATCGTGCGCTTCGGCTTGAAGCCGTCTTTCTTGAGCTGGGCCATCGTCGCGATCATCATCGCGACGTCGAACTTGTTATCCTCTGACCCGCGGCCGAAGATATAGCCGTCCTCTTCCACGGGCACGAAGGGATCGCGCGTCCAGTCCTTCGCATCGGCCTCGACGACGTCCATATGGCCGAGCATCAGGATCGGCTTTGCGTCGGTCGAACCCTTGAGCGTCGCGGCGAAGGTCGCGGTTTCGCCGATCGGGGTGATCACGATATCGCCATCGGCGAAGCCCGCCGCGGTCAGCACCTTTTTATAATAGGCCGCCAGTTCGGGCACCTTGCCGCGCCCCGCGACGGTCGGGATCGCGACGCTGTCCATCAGGATCTGCTTCGCCGCGGCCGGATCGGCGGGCTTGGCGTGAGCGGGCGCGGCGGCCAGGAGGGCGGCGGCGAAAGCGAGCGGGGCGTAGGATGTGCGCATGGCGCGACTATGCCGCGCCACGCGCAATCGGCAAGCGACAATCGCTGCCGGACCGGCGGCCCCGCCAGGCGATCGAGAAAGAAATGGGGGTGGGCGCACCCACCCCCAGGCCGGATCAGATCCCGTCGACGCTCTTGCTGACGAGGATGTTCACCGCGACGCGGCGGTTCTGCGCCTTGCCCTCGGGCGTGCTGTTGTCGGCCAGCGGATCGGCTTCGGCCATGCCGGTCGGCGTCAGCATGCGATAGGGCTTCCACTTGCACGCCTGTTGCAGGTAGTTGACCACGCGGCTCGCACGCTTTTCGCTGAGCTGCTGGTTGAAGTCCTGGCTGCCGGTCGAATCGGTGTAGCCGACGACGAGCAGCAGGGCGTTTTCGGTACCTTCGGCCTGCGACGCCGCCGCGCACAGATCGGCCTTCGCCTGTTCGGACAGCACCGCCTTGCCGACGTCGAAGTTCACATTGGTCGTGCCCTTGATATTATATTTGTCGATGTCGCCCATCCGGCCGCGCAGCGCCTCGGTCGCGGCTTCCTGTACCTCGAACCGCTGGTTGGTGCCGTTCTGGATCATCGACGCGGTTTTCAGATCCTTGTTCTTGAGATCGATCTGGCTGGCGAGCAGCCCGCCGTCCCACTGGAGTGTCTCGACCGAGACCGGCAGGCCGTTCATCAGCGCATCGGCGGCGAGCTTGTCGCGATTGAGGCCAAGGAAACCCCCGCTGGACCGGATCCTGGTCGTATCGCCGACGGCCACGACGGTTCGAGTGCCGTCGGCGGTGGTGATCTGGATATGGTTGCCGCTGCGCGCGGAGATAATTCCTTCTACCTCGGGCCCCTTGGCCATGTCGGCCGGGTCGGGCATCCCCTGACCATAGACGGTGGCCATGACGTCGTCCTGCGATTGGTCCTGCTGCTCCTGCGCCCAACTGCCCGTCGCCGGGACGGCGAGCAGGGCCAGCAGCATCAGCGCCTTTGGACTTTTGGAAACGAAACGCATTCTGTAACTCCTTTGATGGCATCAGCCGGCCGTGCGTTGCCGCGGCCTTGCAGGCCGCGCCCCCTGGCGCCGTGCCGGGCTGCTACCCCCCACGTTTCGCTGCATAGGATGTACGCCGAAAAAGCCCGCATTTATGCGACGAATCGCCCGATGTTCAGGCCGGATTTCACGGTTTGCGGCGCGCCGAATCGCGGCGCCGGAGCGACCGGATTCAGGCGGGTGCCTTTTTCGCCTTCGGCGCCAGTGTCTTAGGCTTGTAGGCGCACAGGTCCGCCACCGGGCAGCGCCAGCATTCGGGGGTGCGCGCCTTGCAGATGTAGCGGCCGTGGAGGATCAGCCAGTGGTGGGCGCCGACGCGAAACGGCCCCGGCACCTTTTTTTCGAGCTGTTTCTCGACCGCGAGGGGCGTCTTGCCCGGCGCGAGGCCGGTGCGATTGCCGACGCGAAAGATGTGCGTATCGACCGCGAAAGTCTCTGCCCCGAATGCCGAGTTCATCACGACATTGGCGGTCTTGCGCCCGACGCCCGGCAGCTCGACCAGCGCATCGCGGTCGGCGGGCACCTCTCCGCCATAATCGCGCACGAGGATTGCGCTGAGCGCGATGACATTCTTCGCCTTGGCGTTGAACAGGCCGATCGTCTTGATGTGGTCCTTGAGGCCCGCTTCGCCGAGGTCGAGCATCGCCTGCGGCGTCTTCACCGCCTCGAACAGCCGCCGCGTCGCCTTGTTCACCCCGACGTCGGTCGCCTGCGCCGAGAGTACGACCGCGACGAGCAGTTGATAGGTGTTGCCATATTCGAGCTCGGTTTCGGGATCGGGGTTCAGCTCGGCAAGGCGGCGGAAGAATTCGAAGATGTCAGCGCGGGTCATTCCCCGGCCGCTCGCCTGCTGTTTCGCCACGGTGCGCCGCCTTCCATTCCATCGCCGCGCGAATGCGATTCTCAACCGAGGGATGGTTGTAGAAGATCGCCTCCTGCAGCGGGTGTGGACGCGGATAGCGGTATTCGGCGGTCTTGAGCAAGGCGCTCGCAAGCGCATCGGGCAGGCGGGTCGTTTCGAGCGCATAGGCATCGGCCTGCGCCTCGCCGATGCGGGTCAGGCTGTTGACCAAAGGCACCGTGAGGAGGCTGAGGCACGAAACGAGCGCCATGAACACCGGCAGCCCGACCGGATCGCCGAGCGCTGCAGACGAACCGAGCAGCCGCGCGGCCGGCGCGAACAGCCGGTCGATGAGTGCGAGCACCAGAAAGGCGAGCAGCGGGAGCACCACTATGTGCCGCCAGACATGGCCGAGCGTATAATGGCCTGCTTCGTGCGCGGTTACCACCTTCACCTCGTCGAGCGACGCCTTGTCGAGCGCGACGTCGGAAATGGCAATGCGCGCCGACGGCCCGATCCCGGCGACATTGGCCGTGAAGATGTCCGACTGGCGCGATCCATCGTACATATAGATATGGTCGTGGGGAATGCCCGTCCGGTCGGCGATCTCCTCGAGTGCAGTGCGAACCTGCCCCGGCGGCACCGGCTCATATTCGTTGAAAAGCGGCGCAATCAGCGTCGGCGCCAGCAACAGCATCGCGGTCGTCACGAGCGCTGTGAGCCCGCCCGCCCACAGCCACCAGCGCCGCCCCGCACGTCCGATCAACCAATAGATGCCGACAATGAACAACGCGCCGAAGAGACCGGAAATCAGGCTGCTTAGCGCGGACTGCCCCAGAAAATCGCCTAGCGGCTGGCTCGACAGGCCATAGTCACGCTCGCGCTGCCAATTGACGAACACCGTCCACGGCAGGCGGATCGCATCGGAGACGACAAAGAAGGCCAGGCCGATCGCGAAGGTCGCCACCAGCCAGGATCGCGCGGTCATCCGTGCCGCGATCCGGTCGAGCAGGCGCAGCCGGATCATCAGCCAGGCAATGAAGATCGACACCGCGACGCCCGCGATCATCAACGCTTCCTCGCCGGCCGTATAAGCTGCCGCCCGGGCCAGCGCGGCCGCCCCGAGGCTGTCGACATAGCGAGCGGTTTCGGCGGCTGGCGACACGATGGACATGCGATGACTCCTGTATTATGTGTATAATACAGTTAGGGCCACCCAAGGCAAGGCGGATTTTCGTCCCGGCGCTCTTCGAGCGTTACAGTCCCAGCACCTGCGCCATCGTGTAGCGTCCCGGCTTCTGATGGACGAGCCACAGCGCCGCCTTTACCGCGCCGCGCGCGAAGATCATGCGGTTTTCGGCGCGGTGCGAAAGGGTCAGCATTTCCTCCGGCCCTGCGAAGATCACGTCATGGTCGCCGGCGACGGTGCCGCCGCGCAGCGAGGCGAAGCCGATCTTGCCATGACCGCGCGCGCCGGTGACGCCGTCGCGGCCGCGTTCGGAGCAGCGGTCGAGATTGATTCCTCGCCCCTCGGCCGCCGCCTGGCCGAGCAGCAGCGCGGTGCCGCTGGGCGCATCGACCTTGCGCGAATGGTGCATTTCGAGGATTTCGATATCCCAATCGGCGTCGAGCCGCGTCGCGGCTTCGCGCACCAGATGTGCCAGCAGGGTGACGCCGAGCGAGGTATTGCCGGTTTGCAGCACCGCAATCTCCCTGGCGGCGTCGTCGATCAGATAATGGTGGCGCTCCTCGAGCCCGGTCGTGCCGATCACGATCGGCTTTTTCGCGGCGGTGCAGGCGTCGAGCGTCGCTTCGAGCGCGGCGGGCGAGGAAAAGTCGACGAGCACGTCGCTGCGCCCCGCGAGCTTTGCAATGTCGCCCCCCTTGTCGACGCCGTGATGATGCTGTCCAGCCTCGGAAATGGCGGCGGCGAGCGCGACGCCCATCCGGCCGTGGCTGCCGACGATGCCGATGTTGGTCATAATCCCCTGCCTTTCAGTCTCCCCCTTAGCCGTTTGCATCGAACGAAGTCGAGATGTCCATCGGTCGTCCCGGCCTTCGGGGTGTCTCGACTTCGGCAAGCGGCCGAAGTTTATCCTGAGCGCCTGCAAAGCAGTCGAAGGACTCGACACGAACGGATAGAGACGGGGAATGAACGCGATTCGGAACATCGTCGTCCTGACCGGCGCGGGCGTTTCTGCCGAGAGTGGCATCGACACGTTTCGCGACGCGGGGGGCCTGTGGGAACAACATCGCGTCGAGGATGTCGCGACCCCGGAGGCCTTTGCCCGCGACCCCGACCTGGTCCACCGCTTTTACGATGCGCGGCGCGAGGCGATCCAGGCGAAGCAGCCGAACGCGGCGCACGAGGCGCTCGCGCGCCTCGACGCCGCATGGCCCGGCGAGCTGCTGATCGTCACGCAGAATGTCGACGACCTTCACGAGCGCGCGGGGGCGAAGCGGCTGATCCACATGCACGGCGAGCATCTGAACGCCTGGTGCACCGCGTGCGACACGCGCAGCCGCTGGACCGGAACGCTGTTCGACCGTCCAGCCTGCCCCGCCTGCGGCATGCCGGGTCATCTGCGCCCCGACGTCGTCTGGTTCGGCGAGATGCCGTACCGGATGGAGGACATCTATGCGGCGTTGAACCACGCCGACCTGTTCGTGTCGATCGGCACCTCGGGCGCGGTCTATCCCGCCGCGGGTTTCGTGCGCGAGGCGCGGCAGGCCGGGGCAAGGACGCTGGAGCTCAACATGGAGCCGAGCCAGGGCAGCCATTGGTTCGGCGAGGCGCGTCACGGGCCGGCGACCGTGCTGGTTCCGCAATGGGTCGACCAGATGTTGGGATTATGAGCGCCGCCGCCGAGAATATCTTCGCGACGGCGCGGAGAAAAGAAATCATCTCACACAAAGACACAAAGAGGTTCTGCTTCCTTTCGCCCTGAGTTTTCCGGGGCCTTGCCTGAGCGCCTGCACGCCAATCGAAGGAGCGATCGCTTTTCCTTCAACATCCAGGGAAGAACGGTGCTTCGACAAGCTCAGCACGAACAGAAGAGGGGAAAAATGCCCTCTTCGTGTCTTTGTGTGAGATATATTTTCCTCAGCGTCGGGCCGCGAAAAAATCCTTGAGCAGCGCCGCGGCCTCGCCCGCGCCGATGCCGTCATAGACCTCGGGCCGGTGGTGCAGCGTCGGCTGCGCGAACAGGCGCGGACCATGCGCGACCGCGCCGCCCTTCGGATCGTCGGCACCGTAATAGAGCCGCGCGATGCGCGCATGGGCGATCGCGCCCGCGCACATCGCGCAGGGTTCGAGCGTGACATGGAGGTCGCAGCCGTCGAGCCGCTCATTGCCGAGCCTTGCCGCCGCGGCGCGAATCGCGATGATCTCCGCATGCGCGGTCGGGTCGTGCGATTCGCGCGGGGCGTTGTGCCCCTCGGCGATGATTTCGCCATCCTTGACGATGACCGCACCGACGGGCACCTCGCCCCGATCGGCGGCGATTCGCGCGAGATCGAGCGCGCGGCGCATCGGGTCGGGGAGCGGGAAAAGAGCCATGATCTTCCCGCTAATGCCTTGACGAATCCCCGGCAAGCCGATAAGCGCGCGCCTTTCCCGGCCCACCCGGTCTTTTCGGCGCCTTTCGCGCCAGCCGGCACGCCGCCCAGATTTTGTAAGGACGAGAACCATGTCGCGCATTTGCGAACTGACCGGCAAGGGTCGCCAGGTTGGCCACAATGTCAGCCACGCCAACAACAAGACCAAGCGCACCTTCCTGCCCAATCTGCAGAATGTGACCTTGCTGTCGGAAGCGCTCGGCAAGGGCGTGAAGCTGCGCGTATCGACCCACGGCCTGCGCTCGGTCGAGCATAATGGCGGCCTCGACAACTGGCTGATGAAGACCGGCGACGAGCAGCTTTCGGCGAATGCCCGCAAGCTGAAGAAGGAAGTCGCGAAGAAGCTCGCCGAAAAGGCGGCGTAATTCGCCATTCCTTGTGCGGCTCCGGCCCGCTCCCCCACCCGGCCTTCCATAGCATAGCGCATCGGGAGCCCGGGTGGGGAGCGGGCCGGAGCCGTTTTGGGACCACGAGACTCAGCGCGCCGCCTTATTGCCGTCCGCCGTTCGCCGCGGCGGCAGGCCGACGAGTTCGAACTGGAGCAGCAGGCTGCGCTGCCAGACGTTGAAATTATTGTCGGATACGAGCCACAGCCAGGTCCTGCCGCCTTCGGCCGCGACCGCGGCGCCCTCGAAATTGTCGGCGAGCGCCCTCGGGACGCGCCCGATCGTCACCGACCGGACCACCGCGCCAGGCGCGATGTCGGCCGGGTCGACGACGGCCAGGATCGTCGTAAACACCGGATCGAAGCCGAGCCGGCGATGGACAAGCAGGATCCGGCCGTCGGGAAGCGGGGCCGCGTCGCTGACCCGCCCCCGACCCCCGGTGTCGTAGAAAAAGCGCACGGCTTTGCGGTTCGGGGCCGCCGGGTCGCCGCGATAGACGACCGCCTCGCTGCCGCGCGGATCGTCGCCGCCATGTTCGGAGAAGACGATGATCCGGCCGTCGGCGAAGCGCACCAGCGCCTCTGGCCCGCTGTTCGAGGGCCAGTCGGGCAAGGCGGCCTTCGCTTCGACACGCGTCAGCCGCGGATCGAGACGCCATATCTGGTTGACATTCTCCAGCCCCGCCCAGCTTCGGCCGCTGACCGGATCGAAGGCGAAGGATTCATAGTCGACCGCCAGCTTGCTGCGACGCTTGCCGGGCGGCGCCGGCAGCGGATCGATGCGAAACGCCGTCAGCGCCCCGGCGGGCGACAGGGCCAGCCGCGACACATAGCCATTGTCCGACACCAGCAGAAAGCGCCCCGGCGCAGGCCGCGCGAGCGCCGAAAAACCGCCGAAGTGGCTGTTGGGACTTTGCAGGCGCCACCCGCGAACGAAGCGCAGCGACCCCGACCGGACGGGCGCAAGACCCACCGGAGTCGCCAGAGCCCGCTGGCTTTCGTCGACACCCGGAAAGCGCATCGCCGTTCCCGGGAGCGGGCCGAGGAGCAGGAAGATCAGGGTGGCGGGAAGCAGGCGACGCATCGGCGCGGGGGTAGAAGGGTCGCCGCCGAAAGGGAAGGCCCCAGCCCCGGCAAGATGAACGGCAGGCAACCAAAGCTGAACGAACGCCGACAGCGATGTTCAGCCTTGGCTCAAAGCGAATCGGGCAAAAGGACATCATCGAACCAACGCCCCAGCCAAGGGCCGAACGGAAAGAAGGAGAAAAGAGATGAAAAAGATGACGACGCTCTCCATCGCCGCGCTGATGTCCGCCGCGACGCTGGGCATGGCCGCGCCCGCCGCCGCGCAGGGCGGCTATTACGACCGCGCCGGCTATTCGACCTATCAGGCGGGCTATGACCGGCACGATCGCCGCTACGACCGGCGCAGCGACCGTTACGATAGCCGGTATGACCGCCGCAACGACCGTCGCTATTACAACAACCGCTATGACAACCGCCGCTATCGCCAGTGCGACAACGGCACCGGCGGCACCGTGATCGGCGCGATCGCCGGCGGACTGGCCGGTAATGAAATCGCGGGCCGCGGCGACAAGACCGTCGGCACGATCATCGGCGGCGCGATCGGCGCGATCGCGGGCCGTGCGATCGACAAGGGGAATGACGGCTGCCGCTAAAGGGCAGGCCCGACCCCCAATAAGTCCCCTCCCACCTTTCACCCCGTCCGGCGATTCGCACGCCGGGCGGGGTTTTCCTTGCGCGGCAGGCGCATAGAGGTGGGCGCCGGGGCGATCCGGCTTGCCTTCATTGCCGCGCGCGCCTAGGCTTGTCCCCAAGTGCACGTCCGCATCCAGGCGGACGCGTGAGAAGACAGGTCAACATAGCCATGCGGCAAATGGCATCGCCATCCGGGCGGCCGCCGCGGCCTCGGCCAGCGGTGGCGAAAGACAGACAACAGGGCGGCGTCCCGTCCCGCCCCTTTCCCTTTACGCGACCGAAAAGCTATGGGGCGATCGACCTCGGCACCAACAATTGCCGGTTGCTGATCGCGCGCCCGCAGGACGGCGAGCTGGTCGTGATCGACGCCTTTTCCCGCATCGTCCGGCTCGGCGAAGGGCTGCATCGCAGCGGCCGGATCAGCGACCAGGCGATGGATCGCGCGGTGGGAGCGCTCGCGATCTGCGCCGACAAGCTGCGCCGCCGCCACGTGTCTCTGTCGCGCGCGGTTGCCACCGAGGCGTGTCGCCGGGCGAGCAATTGCGACGAGCTGGTCGCGCGCGTGCGGGCCGAAACGGGGATCGCGCTCGACGTCATCACGGCGGCCGAAGAGGCGCGACTGGCGGTGCTCGGCTGTCACAACCTGATGGAACCCGGCGAAGGTCCGGGGCTGATCTTCGACATCGGCGGCGGCTCGACCGAACTGATGCACGTCGAGGCGACCGGACAGGACGTCAGGATCCACGATTGGATCAGCGTGCCGTGGGGGGTCGTCTCGCTGACCGAACATGCGTCCCCCGCCGCCGACGACCTGTCCGCACGCCAGGCCAGCTATGCCCATATGCGCGAGGTCACCCGCGACGCCTTTGCCGCGTTCGCCCGCCGCGCGACGCGCTTCGCGGGCCAGCCGCTGCGCCTGCTCGGCACCAGCGGCACGGTGACGACGCTCGCGAGCGTCTTTCTGGACCTGCCGCGCTACGACCGGCGCGTGGTCGACGGCATCATCGTCCCGTCGGACGAGATGCGCGCGATCAGCCGCCGCCTGGCCGAGGCCAGCATCGCCGACCGCGCCGAGATCGCCTGCATCGGGCGCGAGCGCGCCGACCTGGTCGTCGCGGGCTGTGCGATCCTGGAAAGCATCATCGACCTGTGGCCGGCCGCCCGCATCGGCGTCGCCGACCGCGGCATCCGCGAAGGCATCTTGCGCACGCTGGCCATGCAGGGCCGCGACATTCCCGTGACCCGTCGCGAGTATCGCCGATGAGCCGCAAGGGCACAGGGAGCGGGCGGGGCGGATTGCACGAGCGGGTCAAGACCGCGCGGCGGCGCAGCGCGTCGTCGACGCGCTGGTTGCAGCGCCAGCTCAACGATCCCTATGTCCGCCGCGCGCAAGCCGAAGGCTATCGCTCGCGCGCCGCGTACAAGCTGCTCGAGCTCGACGAAAAATTCGGCTTTCTGAAAAAGGCGCGGGCGGTCGTCGACCTGGGCATCACGCCCGGCGGATGGTCGCAGGTGGTGCGCAAGGCGAACCCGCGCGCGAAGGTCGCGGGGATCGACCTGCTCGCGTGCGAGCCGATCGAGGGGGTGGCGATCCTGGAAATGGATTTCATGGACGACGCCGCGCCCGACGCCCTGATCGACGCGCTGGGCAGCGCGCCCGACCTGGTGATTTCGGACATGGCGGCGAACACCGTCGGACACCCCCAGACCGATCATCTGCGCACTATCGCACTCGCCGAAACCGCCGCCGATTTCGCGGTGCAGACCCTGCTGCCGGGCGGGGCCTTCGTCGCCAAGGTCTTCGCCGGCGGCGCCGACCGCGAATTGCTGACCCTGCTGAAGACGCATTTCGCCAGCGTGAAGCACGCCAAGCCGCCGGCGAGCCGCAAGGGGTCGCCCGAACTCTATGTCGTCGCCCAGGGATTCAAGGGCGCCGCCGCCGCCGGTGCAAAGGCGGACGATCAACGATAAGGCGCCGCGCGCGCGAGGCGCGGGAGCGCAAAACGGGGAGCAAACCATGACGAAGTCCAGACAGTCGATCGCCGCAGTGAGCCTTGCCGCGCTGATGCTCGCATCGTGCGGCGGCGGCGGCGGGAGCAGCAGCAGCGCGCCGCCGGTGACGGTCACCCCCACCCCGTCGCCGACGCCGACGCCGACCCCCACCGCGAGTTGCAGCCTGTCGTCGCGGCAGGATTTTGCCAAGGCGGTGATCGACGAATGGTACCTGTTCCCGAACGACGTCGCGACCAACGTCAATCCGTCGGCCTATGGCGACGTGCAGACCTATATCGACGCGCTGCTGGCCCCGGCGCGGGCGCAGAACAAGGACCGCTATTTCACCTACATCACCTCGATCGCCGAGGAAGAGGCCTATTATGCGAGCGGGTCGAGCGC
>CAZSMB010000027.1:0-24311 GCA_964607625.1 uncultured Sphingopyxis sp.
CAGCTCGGCATCAGCATTGCGACGGTGGAATATCATATGATGAAGGCGCTCGGTCAGATCGCGAAGGTGGTGGACAGCGGGAAATGACCAAGGCCGTCGACGACGATTATCCGGCCGACGAGGTCGCGCGCGCGTGGCTCGTCAAGATGCGCGGCGAGGATGCGGAGGCGCTGCGCGACGAGTTCGACGCGTGGTTGCAGGCCTCAACCGAGCATCGCGAAGCCTATCGGCGCGCCGAAAAGCGGATGGCTGCGCTTGCGATCCTCAAGACTTCACAGCGCCACGGAACGACGCATGCCGAGGCGCGCCGTGGTCGAATGCGCGGCTGGTTCACATGGGGAGCGGCCGCCACCGCGCTCGCGCTCCTGATCATCGCGATCGGGGCTGCGGGCGCCCCCTTTCCCGGCCAGCCAGGCGGCGGCGCGACGGCTTTTGCCGCCGAACCGCTCGAGACGCAGCGCGGCGAGATCCGCACCTTCCGGCTCGTCGATGGTTCGCGCGCGACGCTCGACACCGACAGCCGGCTCGACGTGGCCTTTTCGCATGGCGAACGAAGCGTTCGTCTCGTGAGGGGCCGGGTCCGACTGTCGGTCGCGCCGGGCGATGTCCCACTCCGGATCGAGGCTGGGCGCGGAGGAGCGACGGCAAATGATGCCGAAATCGATCTGAGTCTCGCCGCATCGGGGACCGTGGTCGCATCGTTGCGCCGAGGCGCAGCAGAGGTGCGCGCCGATGCAGACGTCGAGCAGACCATGCCCCTCAAGGCAGGAAGCGCCCTCGCCTATGGGCCCGGTAGCCGGTTGGAGCCTGTCGCGGCGCCGGCGGCCGTCATTCAGCCAGACTGGACCGAAGGGTGGGCAGAGTATCGATCGATCAAACTCGGCGCGCTCGTCGCCGAAGCCAATCGCTACGCCGCGGTGCCGATCGTGATCGACGACACCGACATAGCCGCGCGCGAAGTGTCGGGTCGCTTCCATATCAGCCAGACCGAGGCATTTGCCGAACGGATCGCCATATTGTTCGGCCTCGCCGTCGAACGGAGGTCTGACGCCATCCACCTCCGCCGTCGATAATTTTTTCACCGAGCGACTAAGGTCGCTCCTATCTTCCCGTCAACGCACCCCCACTGGCCGTCTGCCTGATGCACGGCCGAGAATATTGGGGGAGTGGAAATGTCGATTAAATCCCGTTCGCTGGCCGCACTGCTCGTCGGCACGGCAGCCTTGCTTTCGCCCGAAGGCGCGCAGGCCATGCAGGCGCCGCGCCAATCCTATGATATTCCGGCGCAGGATCTGGGAGAGGCGCTGCGCCGGGCTGCCGACGTCGCCAACATTGAACTCTATGCCGCCTCGGAAGATATCGAGGGGAAGACCGCTCCCGCCATCAAGGGCGAACTGACAGCCCGCGAAGCGATCGAGGCGCTTCTTGCCGGAAGCGGACTCCAAGCAAATTTCGACGACCGTACGGTCGTCATCCTGAACAGCGCGTCCGCTGCAATCACCCCTGCCGCGGAACCGGAAGCCATCATTGTGACCGGCTCGCGGATCGCTGGCGCGCCTGCGGCTGCACCGGTGATCGAAATCAAGGCGGAGGATATCCGCAACGCGGGACAGGCGGACCTCGGCGAGGTGGCACGCAGCCTCCCACAGAATTTCGGCGGCGGGCAGAATCCGGGGATCGGCAATACGCAGGGCGCGGCCAATGAGAATGTCAACGCCAATGGCGCGTCGACCTTCAACCTGCGCGGGATCGGTCCCAATGCCACGCTGACGCTGATCAACGGCAAGCGCTTTGCCTATAGCAGCGTGAACTCGGTCATCGACGTCAGCGCCATTCCGATCGCCGCGGTCGATCGCGTCGAGATCATGGCCGATGGTGCATCCGCCATATATGGCGCCGACGCGGTGGCCGGGGTGGTCAATATTCTGCTCAAGCGGGACTATGATGGCGTGTCGACCAGCGCGCGGCTCGGGGCGTCGACCGACGGCGGCAATTTCCAGCAGCAATATAATCTTCTTGGCGGCTCGGCCTGGTCGGAGGGCGGCATCATCGCGGCCTATGATTATTCGCGCGGCACCGCGATCCGGGCAAAGGATCGCAGCTATGCGGGCGCGAATAATCCCGATTCCACTCTGTATCCCGACCTGAGCAGACACGCGCTTTTCTTGAGCGGGCACCAGTCGCTCGGAGGCGGTGTGACCTTGGCAGCCGACCTCATCTACAAGCGCGGAAGAATGAAAACGGCCACGGGCTTCACGGTCGCCCAGCCACTCCGCAACGCGGGGCTCGAAGCGCGCACCGAGTTTGAAACATTCGGTCTCGCTCCAACCCTGTCAGCTGACCTGTCGGCGAGTTGGAAACTCAATGTCGGAGCATTTTTCGGAACCGACACGACCGACGGCCTCAGTCAGAATTACAGCGGCGGTGCGCCGAGTAGCGCGACCGCGCGACATTTCTTCAACCGGAACATCGCCGTTGAGGCCGGGCTCGAGGGTCGGCTATTCGACCTGCCCGCGGGCGCCGCGCGCCTTGCGCTGGGTGGAGGCTATCGCATCAATCGCTTCTCATCGGAGATCGGCACGCGCAGCTTTGCCCGCTCGCGCCGCAATCACTTCGCCTATGGCGAGTTGCTGCTTCCGCTGACGAGTCCCGACCAGCATATCGCGCTCGCCTACCGCGCTTCGATCACCGCGGCGCTGCGCTACGAGGATTATTCCGACTCCGGAGACATCGTCACCCCGAAGCTTGGCTTCGTCTATGACCCAATAAAGCAGCTCCGGCTCGGGGTGTCATGGGGCAGATCCTTCAAACTCCCGACGCTCTATCAGCAATATTCTGGCTATGCGGCACTGCTCGTCCCGGTTGGCGGCTTCGGCCAAGGGTTTCCTGCCGGTTCAACCCTTGCCTACGCGCTGGGGGCAAATGACCGGCTCGGGCCCGAGCGATCGGAAAACTGGACTTTCAGCGCAACCGTGCGGCCACTGTCGGAGCTCGCGCTATCCGCGAGCTATTTCCGGATCGACTATAAGGACCGGGTCGCGCCGCCGCTGGCTTCGGGTGCCGGGGTTCTCGACAACCCGATCTATGCCGATCTCGTGACCCGCAATCCGGCACCGGCACTGCTGGACGCCATCTTCGATGGTGCCGATGGCGGGCTCCAGAACATAACGGGCGCGCTTTACGATCCCGCGCGCGTTGTGGCCTTCCTCGATGCGCGCGACCGCAATGTCGCACGGCAAAAATACCGCGGGGTCGATGTGGCCGTACGATATGACGCCGCGCTGGGCAGCAACCGCCAGCTCAGCCTCAATGCCGGTGCTACTTGGCTCGACAGCAGCCAGCAACTTCTCTCTGGCCTGCCGGTGACCGACCTTGCCGGGACGATCTTCCATCCGGCGCATTTCCGGGCGCGCGGCGGGCTGACGCTGAGCGGCAAGAACTTTTCGCTCTCTGCTTTCCTCAATCACAGTGGCGCCGTCACCGACAACCGCCGTCCGGCGTCCGTCAAGATAGAGGGGGCGACGACGATCGATCTCACCGGCCGCATAAAGCTGGCTAAGGGGACGGAAGTCGCGTTGAGCGCGCAGAATCTGTTCAACCGCAAGCCCGCGCCGATTTTCACGACGTCACCGTTCGACACGCCGTTCGACACGACCAACGGGTCGGCGATTGCACGCTTTTTGAGCGTGACGGTCCGACATGACTGGTAAGGCGACTGCGTCGGCGCTTGCCTTCGTGGCGATCCTCGGCACTGGCGGTCCGGTCGAAGCCACGGAAGGCCGTCGATGGACGATCGAGAATATCGCGACCGTGCCGACCGATTTCGATCTGAGCCTGGCCAGCGATGGCAGGTCGCTCGCCTATCTCGAGCGGCGAGCGGATATCGAAACCGATAAAAGCGTCTCGATCCTTCATCTGTACGATCTCGACTCGCACAGGTCCCGCGAAATTTTGCGGGCGCCAAGCGCCGAACAGCTCAGACGTCTGCCGGATGGCCGAGGCTGGAGCCTCCTGATCGATCGCGGAGATGGGCTTCAACTCTATAAGCTGGACGCGCGCGGGACGCTCACGCTGCTGCTCAAGCGAGAGGCCGTCGTTACCGTCGGGCAGACGGAAGGCGGGCTCTTCGCCGTGCGAAGCGGCGCACCGCGCCGGATCGGCATATTATATCACGACTGGTCTCCTGACGGACGATGGCTTTGGTATGCGACGCTCAGGCCGCGTCCCGAACCGCTCGCCATGTCGATCGACGCTGCGGTCGTCGCACAGCGCTACCGGCGGCGCGCGCCGGTAAAGGCAACAGTGGAATTGCGACTGAGATCGGCCGCGGGCGAAGAGTGGCTGGTGGCATCGCGGCCAGCTCAAGATCGTCTCGCTTTCTACTATGGTGCGAATGTGCAGTGGACGCGCGAGGGCCCCCGCTACCAATTGGAGCAAGGCGATGCGGAGCGTTCGGGTGGCACCGGGACCTTCATTTGGAGCTTTGCAACAGGATCAAGCCATCCCGCGGAGCAGGAACCGGGTTTCCCGTCGATCGGCCTGGTCAGCGGTCCGCATGGCGGCGTGCTCGCGAGCGAAGGCTTTGGCCGCGAGCTCGACCTCACGGAGACGCGCCCGGATGGCCGCAAAATCCATTATGGCCCACAACCCTATTATATTGGCGATCCGCGTGCGGCAGGCAATTGGCTGGCGAACGACGGGCGCAAGGCGGTGCTTGGCGTGCGGACGATACCGCACCCACGCTATGGGCTGGTTCTGCTCGGCAGCCGGAAGGTCAAGCCACTCCTCGTCGCAGGTAGCCTAACCGCTTGCGATTTCCGCCAGGACCTCGCGTGGGGTGTTTGCGTAGAAGAATCCCTCAATCAAGCCCCGCGGTTGGTGCATGTCGCTCCGGAATCCGGGGAGGTGCGGGCGCTCGCCTCGCTCTCGTCTGTTCATGAGTCAATAGCGCCGCTCCGCGTGACCGCGCATGAATGGACGAACCGGCTAGGCTATCGGTCGACGGGTTTCATAGTCTGGCCGCGCGATTATCAGCAAGGGAAGGCCTATCCAGCGATCCTCATCACGCATGGCAGCGACGCCGACGAGCGCTTCGCCAGCCCGGACTTGCAATGGAATTATCCCGCCCAATTGTTCGCCGAGCGCGGCTTTGTCGTCATCCTTCAGAATGATCCTTCGGCGCGGCAGCAGGCAGAGCTCTGGAATGCCTATATGGAATGGTCCGGCGGCCCGAGTGTACTCGGGCCGTCGCGGCTCCGCGAACTGATCTGGCTCAACGGGGTCTATAGTTTCGAGGACATGATCCACGAATTGGTCGGCAAAGGCATTATCGATCGCGAACGGATTGGGATCGCGGGTTATAGCCGCGGATCGCAGATGGTGAATGTCGCTGTGACCCAATCGACCATATTTGGAGCCGCATCCAGCGGGGACGGCAATTATCTTGAGCCGGCATCCTATGCCGATCCGAAAGAGGGGTATCACGCCATTTTCGGCGGCCCGCCGTCGGGGCGCCATCTCGCTTCCTATCGTCAGCTGTCGCCGTCGCTTCGCGCAGAGAAGGTCTGCGCGCCCGTGTTGCAGCAAATGGCGTCTCCCTTTGCGGGAGCGATCGATTTCTATACCGCGCTTCGCGATGCGGAGGTGCCGGCCCAGATCAGCCTCTATCCCGGCGAGGATATTGCCACCGACGAAACGCATTTGTTTCACATCCCATCGAACCGGCTGCGCGCGATGCGCGAGAATATGGCCTGGTTCGATTTCTGGCTTCGCGGCCGACGCGATCCGAACATGGCCCCCATTAGCACATATGACCGCTGGTCAACGATGGCAGCGCAATTGCGGGATTGCTCGCGACCGCCCAGCGCCCTGCAGCGTGAGCCGTCATGACCGGGCGGCATCGCTCCACCAACGGGCCCAGCTTTCTGCCGCGCAAAGCTCGAGTACACGCTGCGCCTTTTCGAAACCCTGCGCGGTCGGCCGGGACGCCGCTTCCAATATCGACAAGTCGAGCAGGCCTGCGCGCGCGAGCAGGCCGTTGCGAAGCAGGTCGCCGGCGCGTTCGGCGTTTGCCTGATAGATACGGTGCATGAAGCCGCCCGGTCCGCCTTTCGAGGTGCGGCGAAGCAGTTCGGCTGGCACGACGGATTTGAAGGCCGCTCGCGCAACGGACCGATCCCGGCCCCCGGCTACCCACTGCCATGTCGGGATCGACAGGCATGTTTCGACGATGGGCTGCGAAAGCAGGGGCGGGATATGGCGCGGATGGGTGCGGCGGGGATAAAGTTCAATGCTGCGCTGCGCGCGGGCAAGCAGTCTGACGTGCGCCGCCTTGCCGGGAAGGCCGCCTTCGGGCGCTTGCATCCAGGGGTGCGAAGGGCGGGGATGCTCCAGTTCGGCAA
The DNA here is from genome assembly GCA_964607625.1 of uncultured Sphingopyxis sp. Classification (GTDB taxonomy): domain Bacteria; phylum Pseudomonadota; class Alphaproteobacteria; order Sphingomonadales; family Sphingomonadaceae; genus Sphingopyxis. The sequence continues at coordinate 6,402 of CAZSMB010000027.1, forward strand.
TCGCCGCAGAAGAAAGTCCGGAATAGTCACGATGAAGGGAGGGGGGACGAGCGACATCACGATATCGGTCCCAGGCATGTCGCAGGATGGTCGTACCGCTCGCGCCCGTCAAATCGCTTAAGTCGCGCAGCGTGTCGAAGAGCCCATGGCGCGGCCCCTGCGCCATGAAGCGATCGACGAATGGCGTAGCACTGCGGATCGAACAGAAGATATTGTCTCCTCCATTGCCCGAGAAGAATGCATCGATTTTCTGCTCGCGGCGGAGGCCGTCGTGCACCGCCTCGATCGCCTGCATGTAGAAAGGAGCATGAGGCCATGGATGGTGCGGCGCCACGGCGCGACCAATATCGACCGCTCCGAGGTCGTAGTTCGCTTCGAGCAATGGGGTGCCGAGTGCCGTAGTGAGAATGGACGCATAGCGACGCTCATCTCCGATAGCGTCGTCTTCGACCATCGTGAGGCAATGAAGTGCCGCTGCGCGGCGAGCGGCGGCGCAGGCGACGATCGAGGAATCGAGACCTCCAGACACACCGACAAGTATCGAGTCAAAGCAGGACGTCCAGCTTCCAATGCAGTCGAGCGCGACGGCGCGAAGCTCTTTGGCGGCTGCCGCATATGATCTGTGTCTGACCTGCGTCCAATCCCAAGGCGACCACCAGCTTTCCAGCTGATGAGAGCCTCCGGCGACTATCAGCCCTTCTCCGGGAAGCAGTAGCCGGACATCTTCGAGGCAGGTTTCCCTGCTCGGCGCGCCAGCGCTGGCCAGGAACCTCAGCATTGCAGGATAATTGACCCCGCCGTGTTTGCCCAGTTCCGCAGCATCGCTCGACAGGGTCAAGCATCGATCATCTTCGCGATAATAGACGGGCAGCAATCCTGAAGGATCTCGAAAAACGGCAATATGTCCATCAGGTCGCGCCAAGATTGCGACATAGCCGCCCCAATAGTCGGACGCGAGCGATCTGCCGCCAGATGCGAGGATTTTTTCGGCCGCCGCCTCGCACAGGTCGAGCACCCGGCTCGTTGCACCTCGCTTGAACAGATGACCGATCAGATAGCCATCGCCGCCAATTTCCAGCGGATGTTCGTCGCACCAGAGCCGAGCGCCGTGGAGCAGGAGCGCAGACGGGTCCTCCTCGGCCCTTTTGCCGCCGTTGCGATCCGAACGTCTGGGAACTTCAAGGCGAAAATAGCCTGGCATCAGGCAATCAAAATGGGGGTGTAGGGAAGCACGACATCAAGCGGATCTGTCAGCACGGCGGAACCGAGCTGGACCCAGCAGTGCGCAGCAAAAGGCAAGGTCACCCCGATCACCAACCGGGCGTCGCAGCCCTTTCCGGCCAGCACTCGGCGAATTGCAATGCCGCGGCCAAGACATTCGTCCATACCGGAAAAATAGTGCCTTGCGCGCTGAAACGCGGCCGCCGCGCAGCGCGCGGCCGAGCGTTGGTCCTCCGCAGGTAGCGGCTCGAATTGGGGGATGGTACTCAAAATCTGCGCCAGCCGAAGCTTTCGAACATGTCGCCGCGCCAGGGCCAAGGCGTATATCGCGCGTATCGTATCGACTGCGGACGCTCTCTCCGTACCTGGAGAATCCAGATAGCTTGACGTCGGTGCGATTGCTTCAGGGAAGATTCGATCCACCGGCCGGGCGAGATTGTGCAATCCTCGCTCAGCAAGCCAATCGTCGTCTGCGGCATCTTGTCCGCGATGAACGATGAGCGAGAACCGATCCGCTGCGCCTGATTCAAGTGTGAAGTAGCGGTCTGAAGCCAAATCCAGAAATATGAAGCCATTGCCGGTTCGGCACCAGTGCGTTGCAGCGGGGGCAGGCTTTTTCATGGGAAGATCGCCGAGCGAAGGTGGCGTGCAGTGCCGAGACCGCACGCCACGCATCGATCAATCGTCGGCGCTGATACCGCCGAGGATGAAGCGATCGCCGGGCTGCACGTCCGGTTGGCCCGCGGGCAGCGCACCATGGGTTTCGTCCTGGGCGGCGCCGAGGTCGATGATGTCGTCATGCGTATTCATGTCACATTCCTTTCCAGCATCGCGACTAAAATGAGTCGCATGTGAAAAGTATGTTTTGCGGCAGGCCGCTTCCAATTTATAATTCAATTATTATTCATAACCTAAATCCGCGGAAAAGGTGACCGAGCCAAGGAAGCGCACGTCGGGGCGCGCACCACTACCTTTAGCTTTCGCCTGGACATGCGTAGCGGAACCCGGTCACACACTTCAACAATTGCGAAGTGCGCGATCTCATCCCCGATCGATTGACCAATTCGCAACGATAACTGGAACCGGAATTGGATGTTTCTATGAACTGCATCGAGGTTCGATAGACAGGTCTACAAGGCGCGGCCTGCGATGGCCGCAGCCCTCTCCCATTCGTAGACGGCCTTATGGTCGACCTTGCAGATTCTTTCCGATGCCACGATCCCAAGTGGTGACATTATGAGGACAACCCCCCACGCAGACCACCTTGTCACCAAACGTCGCAGTGCGCTTGGAGGTCTAAGTCACTGAAAAATGTCGGAAAACTGGAGCGGGCGAAGGGATTCGAACCCTCGACCCCAACCTTGGCAAGGTTGTGCTCTACCCCTGAGCTACGCCCGCTCTGGCGGCTGGCGACCGGGAGGTGCCAGCGGGTGAGGCGGGCGATTAGCACCGGCTTCTGGAGTCGGCAAGCCCCCAATATCCCTTTTCTGCGCGATTATGTTCGCGGGGTTGGCATCGACGGCGCAATTCCCACATAAGCGGCAGGACCGAGTCTTCTTCCGCGGTGCGGAAGGCGGTGCCGCACCCTCCCGCACGCGCGGGCGGCGGGCCGGACCAGACCCGAAACATAGGAAACAGGAGCACAGGCCGTGGCCACATTGGGGCTGAACCCGCAGGAAAAGGAAGCCGTCGAAGCGTTTCGGCGCGACGTCGTCGATCCCTCGATGACCAAATTGGTCATTCTCGATTTCTGGGCCGAATGGTGCGGACCGTGCAAGCAGCTCGCCCCGGTGCTCGAAAAGGTCGCCGCCGACTATGCCGACAAGGGGGTCGTTCTCGCCAAGGTCGATGTCGACGCGAACGGCTTTATCGCCAGTCAGTTCCAGGTTCAGTCGATCCCGACCGTCTATGCGATCTTCCAGGGCCAGCCGGTCGCCAACCTGACCAACGCCCGCAGCGAAAGCCAGTTGAAATCGATCCTCGACCAACTGCTGGCGCAACTGCCGATCGAAAGCGAGGCAAAGGATCTCGCGGTCGAGATCGCACCGCTGATCGAAATGGGCGAGAGCGTCCTTGCGGAGGGCGACGGGGCGCGAGCGGTCGGCATCTTCACGCAAATTCTCGACATGGCGCCCGACAATGCGGCCGCGCATGGCGGCCTCGTACGCGCGCTGCTCGTGGCGGGCGAAGCCGAAGCGGCGCAGGCGGCGCTTGACGCCGTGCCGGCCGAAATGGCGGGAGACCCCGCGATCGCGCAGGCGAAGAGTGCGCTGGCGCTCGCGGCCGATAAACCCGACGATGGCGAACTCGCCGCGCTCGATGCCGCGGTTGCGGCCGATCCGACCGACGCACAGGCGCGCTTTGACCTTGCCGTGGCCCAGATCGGCGCCGGCCAGCGCGATGCGGCGGCCGATAACCTGCTGCGCATCGTCGAGGACGACCGCGAATGGAACGAAGGAGCGGCGCGCGCCAAATTGCTCGAATTGTTCGAGGCGGTGGGTCTGGAAGACCCCTGGGTCGCGGCGCAGCGGCGCCGCCTCTCGCTGATCCTCTTCGGTTGATGAACAGCGAGGCGCCCCTGACTATCCAGCGGATCGCGATCTTTCCGCTTCCCGGCGCGGTGCTGTTTCCAGGGCTGCATCTGCCGCTCCATATTTTCGAGCCACGCTATAAGGCGATGGTTCAGGAAGTGCTGGCACGCGACCGCCAGATCGGGATGATCCAGCCACGCCAGATCCCCGGCGAAGAGGACCGCGAACCCCCGGCGCTGTACGACGTCGGCTGTGTCGGGCGGATCGTCGACGTCGAGGCGCTCGACGAAGGGCGTTTCAACCTGGTGCTGGAGGGGGTTGCGCGTTTCCGCGTCCGCCGCGAACTCGATGTCACCACGCCGTTCCGGCAGGTCGAGGCCGAGATAGAGCCGGAGATCGACGACGACGCGGTGCTGTCGAGCATCGAGCGCGCCGGGCTTGAACGCGAGGCAAAGCGGTTCGCCGCGCGGCAGGGCTATGTCGTCGATTGGGATTCGGTCGGACAGCTCGATGACGAGACGCTGGTCAACGGCATTGCGCAGGTCGCGCCCTTTGACGCTGCGGCGAAGCAGGCCCTGCTCGAAACCCGCTCGATCGATGCCCGCGCGGAGCTCGTCGTGCAGATGATGCAATTCTTCGGCCGGTTCGACAGCGACGACGGCCGCGCGACCTTGCAATAGCCGTCAGAGCCGCTTGGCGTGACGCGCCATGTCGGCAATCGCCCGGCGCAGGACGTGGCGGTCGGCCTCGCAAAGCCGCGCCGGGATGGAATCGACTTGAGGAAGTGGCGCTGAAGGAGTGCCCGGTCGGCCTCCAGCTTGCGGTCGCGCCGCGTTGTTTCGGGGTCGCGTATCGCCGTACCGCGCCGCGCGCGCCAATCGGCGACCAGCCGCTGAAGGCACAGGTCGGCAAGGCGATCCGACGCGCCGCCCTCGGTCGCGGACAGTGCTTCGGGATCGGCGAGCCAGTCGTTTGCACCGGCATCGCACAGCGCGTCGAGCGATAGCGGCGCACCCGCCACCGTGCCGCCGTATAATTTCTGCCGCAGTGCCTGAAGTTCTGCCCGGATCTGCCAGTGGGCGAACGTGACGAAGCGCGCGCGGTCCGGGTCGTGGCGTTCGGCCGCGCGGTGCAGCGCGATTGCGCCGGCCTGCTCGGCATCGTCGAGGTGACCCGCAAGCCCATGACGGCGCGCCAGCCACCGAATTTGGGGAGCGGCGAGCCGCGCCAGCCGGGCGAAGCTACGGTCGACGTGCAGGCGCGCTCTGGCGCCGGGCGCCGCTTCGAGCGCGGTCCGCGCCTGGATATACTCGCCCGCCGCCCGTTCGATTGCGTCGCTCTGTGCCGACATGGTCCCGTCCTTCCTGTGCGGCGTGGATGCCGCGAGGACGGACGTAGGCCGGTTTTGGTTAGCGGTACGGTGAGAAACCGATAGGGAGAATACTTAGGGTCAGGACCCTGGGCCTGACCCTAGCCCGCGGTCAGATCTCTGCGCCCGCAAGCAGTTTCGGCAGGTCGCCGGCTTCGCCGCGGGCCTCGTCCATGAAGAAGCGCTTGAGTGCGGGCATGCGCTGTACCGCGCCCAGGCCCGCGCGGCGTACCGCCGACGCGGTTCGGCCGGGAATGCCGAACAGTCGGGTGAGGCCGTCGGTCGCAAGGCTGACCATCAGATTGTCGAGCCCGCGCCAGCGCTGGTAACGCGCGAGCAGCGCCGCGTCGCCCAGGTCGAGCCCAAGCCTGGCTCCTTCGACGAGCACCTCGGTCAGCGCCGCAACGTCGCGCAGGCCGAGGTTGAGTCCCTGTCCCGCGATCGGATGAATGCCATGCGCGGCATCCCCGACCAGCGCGAGGCGGGGGGCCACGATCCGGGCACTGTGATGAAAGCCCAGCGGATAGGTCATCCGCGGAGCGACGAGTTGCATCGCGCCGAGCACGCCGCCGGCACGCTTTTCCAGTTCGGCGGTGAAGCCGCGATCGCCGAGCTTGGCAAAGCCCGGCCCCTCCCGTTCGGATACCGTCCATACAAAGGCCGAGCGGTGGCGGCCCTGCGCATCGTCGACGAGCGGCAACAGCGCAAAGGGGCCGGAGGGATAGAAGATTTCATGGGCTACCTGACCGTGCGGCCGCTCGTGCGCCACGGCGCCGATCATCGCATGGTGATGATAGGACCAGCCGGCGAGGGTAAAGCCGAGTGCTTCGCGCGTCGGCGACCGGCGCCCTTCGGCGACTATCAGCAGGGGCGCGGCAAGACGGGTTCCGTCGGCAAGCGTCAGCGTCGCGCCATGCGAGCCGATCTCGCGCGCGACAACGGTCGATGGCATGTGAAGCCGCACCAGAGGCGCTTCGGACACCGCGTCGGCCAGCGCGAGGCGAAGCTGGCGATTTTCGACCATCGTGCCGAGCGCGGGGGCATCGTCGGCGGCGACGAAATCGAGTTCGCCCGCCTGTCCGCCATCGCTGACCTTTATCGCGCGGATCGGGCATCCTTGTGCGGCAAGCCGGTCGGCGATGCCGATCACCTCGAACATCTGCCATACTGCGCTGGCAATCGCCGACGCCCGGCCATCGAAGCCGGGGGCGATCGTGCGGGTCGGGTCGGCGGGGTCGACGATCTGGCTCGACAGGCCGTGGCGGGCAAGGGCGAGGGCAAGCGTCTGGCCGACCAGGCCGCCCCCCGAAATCAGGACATCGCTGCGAAGCGTTTCGCTCATGCCTGCCGCCCTACTCCGACGAGCGGCGCGTGGGAAGGGGCGAGCGAGGGGTGGCCGCGCTTGACGGCGAGTCCGGCGCATGCGCATATCGCGCGGATTAACCACCAGGGGACCGAGTTTTCGCATGGCAAGCCGCAAGGCCGTGACCGCAAAGGCCGATTGGCGCACCGTTTTCCGCCAGAGCATCGCGCGATCGCTGGTGATCGCCGCGGCGGCGGCGCTCGGCCTGTTCACCCTGTTCCTGACCCTTGCCTTCCTGACCCATGACGGCAACGACGCGGCGATCCATACCGCGGCGGGGGGGCGCCCGGCGAACTGGATGGGGGCGAGCGGCGCGTGGTTTGCCGATCTGGGGCTCTTTGTCGGCGGGGTTCCGGTCGTCCTGCTCTTGCCCTTGCTTGGCGTAATGGCGTGGCGATTGTGGGCTGCTGAGGCGCAGCCCTACTGGAAACGCCAGCTTGTCGCCGTGGTTGTCGCGATCACGCTTGTCGGGCTGGGCGCGCAGCTGTGGGCGCCCGACAGCGACGCGCCCTTGCCGGCCGGATGGGGCGGCATCGTGCCGCTGATCCTCGGCAGCGCCATCGCGCCGCTGTTCGACAAGGCGGGTGAACCCGCCGCGGCGCTGCTGCGCATCGGAGCCATAGTCCTGCTTGTCGGGGGGGGCTTGTGGCTCGCCTGGCGTGCGCTTCGCCTCGAACCCGGCTGGTACGGCCGACTGAAATTGCCTGCGGTGGAGCGGCGCCGCGCTCCTTCGCCGGGCGCCGCGATGCCAGCCGCTGCCGCAGCGGAGGACAAGGCGCCGACGTTGATCGACCGTGTCACCCGTCCGCGCCCGCGGGCCGAGCCCAGCGATCGCGCCCCGCCCGAAATCGCCGATCCGGTGCAGCGTTCGGCGCCTTCGAAGTCCAGGCCGAAGCCGCAGAGCGAACTGTTTACCAACTATCAGCTGCCCTCGATCGAGCTGCTCAATCCGCCTGCCGAGGGTCCGACGGGGCAGATCGACAAGGCGGGGCTCGAACGCAATGCGCGCCTGCTCGAATCGGTGCTCGAGGATTTTCAGGTCAAAGGCGTGATTACGGCGGTGCGCCCCGGTCCCGTCGTCACCATGTACGAACTCGAACCCGCGCCGGGGACGAAGGCGAGCCGCGTCTCGAATCTCGCCGACGATATCGCGCGCAACATGTCGGCGCTGTCGGCCCGCATCGCACCCATTCCGGGACGCACGGTGATCGGCATCGAACTGCCCAATGCGCAGCGTGAACCCGTCGTGCTTCACGAGATGATCGGCAGCCAGCTGTTCCAGGACCAGACCGGTGCGCTGCCGATCATTCTGGGAAAGAATATTAGCGGCGATCCCGTCATCGCCGACCTCGCGCCGATGCCGCACCTGCTGATCGCGGGGACCACCGGATCGGGCAAGTCGGTCGGGCTCAATGCCATGATCCTCTCGCTCCTCTATCGGCTCGGTCCCGACCAGGTGAAGATGATCATGATCGATCCCAAGATGCTCGAACTGAGCGTCTACGACGGCATTCCGCACCTGCTCGCACCCGTCGTCACCGAACCGAAAAAGGCGGTGCGCTCGCTCAAATGGGCGGTGGAGCAGATGGAGGATCGCTACCGGATGATGTCGTCGCTGTCCGTCCGCAACCTCGCGGGATACAACGACAAGGTCCGCGCCGCGCTCGCCAAGGGCAAATCGCTCGGCCGCCGCGTCCAGACCGGCTACGACCCCGAAACCGGCCAGCCGGTCTATGAAGAGGAGACGCTGGACTATCAGCCGTTGCCGCAAATCGTCGTTGTTGTCGACGAACTGGCCGATCTGATGATGACCGCCGGCAAGGAGGTGGAATTCCTGATCCAGCGGCTCGCGCAAAAGGCGCGCGCCGCGGGGATCCACCTGATCCTTGCAACGCAGCGCCCGTCGGTCGACGTCATTACAGGCGTGATCAAGGCGAACCTGCCGACGCGAATCAGTTTTCACGTCACCTCGAAGATCGACAGCCGCACGATCCTGGGCGAAGGCGGCGCCGAACAATTGCTCGGCAAAGGCGATATGCTCTATGTTCCCGGCGGCAAGCAAATCACCCGCATCCACGGCCCCTTTGTCTCCGACGACGAGGTGCGCAAGGTCGCCGACCATTGGCGTACGCAGGGTCAGCCCGACTACGTCGAGAGCGTGACAGAAGAACCCGAGGACGGCGGCTTTGCTATGGAGGGTGCGCCTGCGGGGGGCGACAGCGCCGAGGACCGCATGTACGCGAAGGCATGCCAGATAGTCGCCGAAAGCCAAAAGGCCTCGACGAGCTGGCTCCAGCGCCAGCTGCGCATTGGATACAACAGCGCCGCGCGCCTGATCGAACGGATGGAGGACGAGGGACTCGTCAGCCCGCCCAACCACGTGGGCCGCCGCGACGTGCTGACCGACCAATATGGCCAGCCGCGCTGATATCCGTGCCTAGGGGCCTGACCCTATGGAACCAAGTGCGGTTCCCGTGACTTGAACGGCATCTAACCGCCGGGTTCAGCGGCTATTCAACGCCGCGCTGCGATGAACCGGATCGACCATATCCAGAATGAGAACCTTATGACGCCGAAGCCCTCTCGTTTGACAATTACCCGCGCCGCGGCGGCATGGGCGCTTGCGCCGCTTGCCGCGGCGGGCCTTGCGATTGGCATCCCCGCCGCCGCGCAAACCTCCAACACCTTATCGACGGTACAGGCGCATTTGCGCTCCACCAGCTCGATGGTCGCCGATTTCGTACAGACCGACCGCAACGGCCAGCGGCTTTCGGGCACTCTGACGCTGAAGCGTCCGGGCAAAATCCGCTTCCAATATCAAAAGGGCGTGCCGCTTCTGATCGTCGGCGACGGCAGCCGGCTGACCCTGATCGACTATGAGGTGAAGCAGGTACAGAGCTGGCCGGTGAAGAACTCGCCGCTCGGCGTATTGCTCGACCCCGACCGCGACATCTCGCGCTACGCGAAGCTCGTGCCGACCGGGAACGACAATGTGCTGAGCGTCGAGGTCAAAGACCCCAAGCGCCCCGAATATGGCACGATCACCATGGTATTCGTCCGCGATGGATCGGCACCGGCCGGATTGCGCCTGCGCGGATGGGTCGCGCTCGATTCGCAGAGCAATCTTACGCGGATCGACCTGTCGAACCAGAAGTTCAACGTGCCGGTGTCCGACTCGACCTTCCGCTGGACCGATCCCCGGCCCAAGAAACGCGGGCGCTGATCCGGCGACAGGCCTCGTCGTCGCGCCGGAACGGCCCGCCGTTCCCAGGGAAGGCGGGCCGTTCTTCGACGAACGGCGTTCCAGCGCGGACGAACGACATGAACGCGCCGGTCGGTCCGGATTCGTTCAGCTTGGAGACAGGGAATATCCCCTATTCGGGTTCTCGAAGGCGCCGACACGGCCCCCGGATTTGGGTTTCCCCCTGTTGCCCCTCCCGGGCTGCCAGGCACCTTCTTTTCAAGAGCGTGACGAACGCTGACCTTGAGCCCCCGTTCCACCGCCCCTGGAACGGGGGTTTATGATTCCGGCGCGCCTCGCGCCTATGCCAGCGTCGCTTTCAGGAACCAGATCCGCTGTTCGGTTTCGTCGGCCCAGCCGTCGACGAGGCCGCTGGTCGCGATGTCGCCGGCGGCTTCGGCAGCGGCTTTGGTTTCCTTGATCTGGGCGAGCAGCGTTTCATTGTCCGCCGCGAGGTTGCGGACCATCGTGTCGGCGTCGACGGCCGCGGCATCGTCGTCCTTGACCGTCTGGTGGCGCGTGATGTCGCCGATCGAACGCAGCGTGGCGGCGCCGTTCTTGCGGACGCGTTCGGCGATCAGGTCGGTCGTTGCCAATATCCGTCCCGCCTGTTCGTCGAATAGCAGATGAAGCTGGCGGAAACGGGGGCCTTCGACGTGCCAGTGGTAGTTTTTCGTTTTGAGGTACAGCGCATAGCTGTCGGCGAGCAGCGCGTTGAGGGCGTCGGCGACGGCGGGTTGATTCTGGGACATGGGAGAACTCCTTTCTTGGAGTTCGAATATAATTATCTTGCCCAAGATTGCCCACAAACGCTCACGGATGGTGTAATCGATAAAATCGATCAATCGGTCGATGCGGCAGAGTTATCCCGATAACCCGAACGCCGTCATCGCGGCGCGGATGCCCCAGGCGAGGAGGATGGCCGCGCTGGCCCAGCGGAGCAGGTGCGCGGCGCGGTGGTCGGCGAGGTCGGGGCCGAAGGCGAGGAAGGGCAGCGCCGCGAAGAGCCAACCGATCGTTCCGCCCGCCGCGGCCCACAGGCCCGCCCCGCTCGTCGCCGCGAGGGCGCCGATCAGGAAGTGGCTGCGGTCGCCGATCTGCACCAGCAGCATGCGCAGCGCGAGCAGCGGCGCCGCCGCGCCCATCGCCCGTTCGTCGGAGAGCGTCAATCGGCCCGGCCAGAGCAGCGCGACCGCGGCCCCGCCCAGCGCGAAGGCGACAAGCAGCGCGACGATCCCCTGTCCGATCATCCGGTTGGCGGCCGATCCCGCGATCGCGGCGACGATTGCATTGGCAGCGAAACTGCCGATCGCGACCAGGATAACGGTGCGTTGGTCGTCTCGCGCCGCGAGCAGCCGCGACAGGAAGCGCCCGCTGCGCCCGTCGGCATTGGCGAGCAGCACCGCCACCAGCGTCACCATGATCGCGTCCATAGGCCGATCCTAGCCGCGTTCCGCCCTAGTTGGCGAGGCGTGTCGCGACCGAAGCCAGCCACGCCTCGGCGGCCAGCGTGGGCAGCAGGCCGGGAACGAAGGCGGCATCGTGCATCGCGTCGAGATAGACGCGGATCGCCGCCCGGTTGCGCCCTGCGCCGACCACCGATTCGAGATGTCCCGCCAGCACCGCCACGGCATCGAAGCCGCTGTCGCGCGCCAGCCGCCGGATCGCGTCGACGCTTTCGGCGATCTGGACCGGCGCCGCGCGCGGCAGCGTGTCGATCAGCGCGTCGATTCGCGATGTAATGTCGTGAGACCGGTCTTCGAAAGCCGTCATGGCGCACCCCCCGTCGATTGCGGACGATCATGCGCGCTTTTAGTTAACGCCCGGTTGAGGATGGGTGCGTGGCGGTTCAGCGATGGCCCGCCGGGCCGTCCTGCATCTGTTTGCAGCGGTACATGTCGCGATCGGCGGCGGCGAGCAGGTCCGATTCGTTCATGTCGGGTTCGAGCATCGCGACCCCGAAACAGGCCGATAAGGGGATTTCCTGCCCGTCATAGACCGCGGGTGCCGCGCTCAGCACATCGGCGAGACGGTCCATCTGCGCGCGCGCGCCGGCTTCGCTGGACTGGTCGAGGATCAATCCGAATTCGTCGCCGCCGATGCGCGCCGCGACGTCGGTCGACCGAATCGACGCGAGCAGGCGATTGGCGATTTCGAGCAGGGCGAAGTCGCCCGCCGCATGACCGAGGCTATCGTTGATATATTTGAGCTGGTTGACGTCGGCGAACACGACCGCGGCCCGTTCGGCATGACGCTCGAACCGCGCGATGCGCTGGTGGATCGCGGTCAGGAAATAGCGGCGGTTGAACAGCGGGGTCAGCGTGTCGCGTTCAGACACGCGCTCGAGTTCGGCGACCGCGATCTTGAGCACGCGATTTTCGCGGCGCAGCGTATCGCGTTCGCGGCGCACGGCGCGAAGCTGGTCCTCGATGGAGTCGACGGGAGCGAAGCCGATCTGGTCGACCGCAATCCGTGCCCCCCCCATACTGTCCATGCGACATCCCCGAATGCGTAGCCGAAAACGCCGCCGGCGAAATGCCGTCGGGCTCGATGGGGCGACGATAGCCATGACTTCATACCAATCGGTAAACGCTGGGCGAATCCGTCGGCGTTGCCCGTCCCTTCGCGAGCCGCTAGGGGACGGACGCGGCGATTCATCGCCGCGGCAGGAGGGATTTGCGAATGGGCGACAGCGCGCCGCGGGTGAGCGTCATCATGGGCAGCCAGTCGGACTGGCCGACGATGGCGCATGCGGTATCGATCCTCGAGGAATTCGGCATCGCGCACGAAGTCCATATCGTGTCCGCGCATCGCACCCCCGACCGGCTGGTCGACTATGCCAAGGGCGCGGCGGACCGCGGCCTGCGCGCGATCATCGCCGGCGCGGGCGGCGCGGCGCACCTGCCCGGCATGGTCGCGTCGATGACCCGGGTCCCCGTGCTCGGTGTGCCCGTCCAGTCGGCGGCCCTGAGCGGCCTCGACAGCCTGTTGTCGATCGTCCAGATGCCCGGCGGCGTGCCCGTCGCGACCTTTGCGATCGGCAAGGCCGGCGCGATCAACGCCGGCCTGTTCGCGGCGGCGCTGCTCGCCGGCGAGGACAGCGGCTTGGCGCGGACACTCGAGGCGTGGCGCACCGCGCAGACCGACAGCGTCGCCCCCATCCCCGTCCGCGAAGGCTGAGGACCCCGCGCATGCTGCCTCCCGGCTCGACGATCGGCATTCTGGGCGGCGGCCAGCTCGGCCGGATGCTGGGCGTGGCGGCGGCGCAGCTCGGCTACAAGACGCACATCTATGCCCCCGAACGCGAAAGCGTCGCGGCCGAGGTCGCCGCGCATCACAGCCAGGCCGCCTGGGACGACGAATCGCGCCTCGCGGCGTTTGCCGCGGCTTGCGATGTCGTCACGCTGGAATTCGAGAATGTGCCCGTCGATACCGTCCGCTTCCTGTCGGGCCATGTCGCGGTGCGTCCCGGTGCCGCGAGCCTGGAGATTGCGCAGGACCGGCTGGCCGAAAAGCGGTTCGTCGCGGATCTTGGCGGCCGTACCGCTCCCTTCGCCGCGGTCGCCGACCGCGCGGAGCTCGACGCCGCGCTCGCCGGCATCGGGGCGCCGGCGATCCTGAAAACGGTGCGCATGGGCTATGACGGGAAGGGCCAGGCGCGGCTGTCGACCGCCACCGACGCCGATGCGGCGTGGGACGCGATCGGCCGTCATCCCGCGATCCTCGAAGGTTTCGTGGACTTCGCTCACGAATTTTCGGTGATTCTGGTGCGCGGCCTCGATGGCGAGACGCGGGTCTGGGATTCGCCGCTCAACGTCCATCGGGACGGCATCCTCAGCACCTCGACGCTGCCCGCACCCGGCATCGTCGCCGCGCAACAGGACGAAGCGCGGGCCATGATGGCAAAGGTCGCCGACGCGCTCGATCATGTCGGGGTGCTGACCGGCGAATTTTTTGCGACCGAGGCGGGGCCGGTCTTCAACGAAATGGCGCCGCGCGTCCACAACAGCGGCCACTGGACGATCGAGGGTGCCGTCGCGAGCCAGTTCGAAAACCATATTCGCGCGGTCGCCGGCCTGCCGCTCGGCGATACCGACGTCCCGATGCTGCCGGTGACCATGCGCAACCTGATCGGCGCCGATATCGAAAGCGTGCCGCGCCTGCTTGTCGAAGGACGCGTCCATGTGCATCACTATGGCAAGACCGAGGTGCGCGCCGGACGCAAGCTCGGCCACGCAACATGGGTCGGAACCTCTCCCAGTGAATCACCCTGAAATCACGCTGATTCTCGCCCGCGCCGCCAATGGCGTCATCGGGGCCGACGGCAGGATGCCCTGGCACCTGCCCGCCGACCTGCGACGGTTCAAGCAGCTTACGATCGGACGGCCGATGATCATGGGCCGCAAGACGTTCGACAGCCTGCCCGCGCTGCTCGAAGGACGGCGGCATATCGTGCTGACGCGCGATAGCGCGTGGCACGAGGAGGGCGCCGAGGTCGCGCATAGCGCGCCCGAAGCGTTGCGCATGGCCAATGCGCCGCAGGTTATGGTGATCGGCGGCGCCGAAATCTATCGCCTGTTCCTGCCGATGGCCGACCGCATCGAATTGACCGAAATCGCGATCGAACCCGCGGGGGACGCGGCGATCGCGCGACCGGACCCCGCCGAATGGCGCGAGGTCGCGCGCGCGGACCATCCCGCCGCCGAGGGCCGCCCGGCCCATAGTTTCGTGACCCTGACCCGGATTCGCTGATGCGCCGCTGGCTTTCCGTCCTGATCGTCCTGTTCCTCGTTGCCGCCGGCGCCCTCTTCCTGCTCGGCCCCGGGATGATCGAGCGCAGCATGAACAAGGTCGAGGGCGGCGCGCTGCCGCCGGTGAGCGAGCATGCGCGGGCGCTCCACCGCACGCTCACCATCGTCGACCTGCACAGCGACACCCTGTTGTGGAAGCGCAGCCTGCTGACCCGCGCCGGGCGCGGCCATGTCGACCTGCCGCGGCTCGAAGAGGGCCATGTCGCGCTGCAGGTCTTTTCGAGCGTCAGCAAGACGCCGAAGGGGCAGAATTACGACGCGAACAGCGCCGATGGCGACAATATCACCAGCCTCGTCATCGCGCAGCTCCAGCCGGTCCGCACCTGGGGCTCGCTGCTCGAACGCTCGCTGTGGCACGCCGAAAAGCTGCACCGCGCCGAAACGGCGTCGAACGGACAGTTGCGCGCCGTCGCGAGCCCGGTCGATCTGGACGCGCTGCTCGCCGCGCGGCGCGGCGGCAAGGCGGTGCCGGTCGGGGCGCTGCTCAGCATCGAGGGGCTTCAGGACCTGGAAGGCGACATCGCGAATCTGGACAAGCTCCATGCCGCGGGCTTCCGCATGGCGGGGCTGACCCATTTCTTCGACAACCGTCTCGCGGGGTCGATGCACGGGCTGAAGAAGGGCGGGCTCGCCCCCTTCGGGCGCCGGGTCGTGCGCGCGATGGAGGCGAAGGGCATGATCGTCGATCTCGCCCATCTGAGCCACGCGGGGGTCGCCGACGTGCTCGCGATGGCGCGGCGCCCGGTGGTGTCGAGCCACGGCGGGGTGCAGGCGACGTGCAAGGTCAACCGCAACCTCTCCGACGCCGAGATTCGCGGCGTCGCCGCGACCGGCGGCCTCGTCGGCATCGGTTACTGGGACGCTGCGGTGTGCGACCTGTCGCCCGCGAGCATCGCGAAGGCGATGAAGCATGTGCGCGACCTCGTCGGGATCGAACATGTCGCTCTCGGCAGCGATTACGACGGCGCGACGACGGTGCGCTTCGATACCTCGCAGCTTGTCCAGGTGACGCAGGCGCTGATCGACGCGGGCTTCAGCGACGACGAGATACGCGCCGCGATGGGCGGCAACGCGATCCGCGTGCTGCGCGCGGGGATCGTCCCGATGGACGCAGGCGAGCGCGCCGCGAAATGACTCTTGCCTTCCAATCCGTTCGCCCTGAGCTTGTCGAAGGGCCGTTCTTTCTTTCCGCGTTGGAGGAGGAAAGAGCGGTGCTTCGACAAGCTCAGCACGAACGGAGTGAGGGGGAGCGATGATCCGCCTCGACGGTCACGAGCGCATCGCCGACCTGCTGCGCGGCGGGGTGATCGCGCTCGGCAATTTCGACGGCTTCCACGCCGGGCACCAGGCGGTCGTCGGCCGCGCGGTGCGCCATGCGAAGGACGTGGGGCGGCCGGCGATCGTCGCGACCTTCGACCCGCATCCGGTACGCTTTTTCAAGCCCGACGTCGCGCCCTTTCGCCTGACCACGCTCGACCAGAGGCAGGAGCTTTTCGGCGCGGCGGGGGCCGACGCGATGCTCGTCCTGCCCTTCGACGCCGCGCTCGCAGGGACAACGGCCGAGGATTTCATCACCGGCCTGCTCCTCGATCGCTACGGCGCGGCGGGGGTGGTCACCGGCAGCGACTTCGTCTTTGGCAAGGGGCGCGGCGGCAATGTCGTGACGCTCGCCGACCACGCCCGCCGCCTCGGTTTCTTCACCGAGATGGTGTCGCCCGTCGACGACGCCGAAGAGGTGATTTCGTCGAGCCGCATCCGCGACGCGTTGCAGGCGGGCGACTGCGCGACCGCGACGCGCCTCCTCACGCGGCCCTTCACCGTGCGCGGCACCGTCCAGCACGGCGACAAGAACGGCCGGCTGCTTGGTTTCCCGACCGCGAACCTCGACATGGGATCCTATCTGCGCCCGCGCTACGGCATCTATGCCGTGACCGGCCGCCTGCCCGATGGGCGCGTGCTGAAGGGTGCGGCAAACCTGGGCACCCGCCCGAGCTTCGACCCGCCGAAGGAATTGCTCGAGCCGCATTTCTTCGACTTTTCGGGCGACCTTTACGGACAGGACATCGACGTCGCCTTCCACGCCTTCCTGCGCGGCGAAGCGAAGTTCGACGACATGGATGCATTGACGGCGCAGATCGCGGCGGATTGCGACGCGGCGCGGGACCTGCTCGCGTATCTGTAACGCCGCTGTTTGCTCGCTCGCAAAACTAGGCTAAGCGCGCCCGACCATGACCGACAGCACGACCGCCCCCGAAACGCGCGACTATCGCGACACCGTCTTCCTGCCCAAGACCGACTTTCCGATGAAGGCCGGCCTGCCGCAGAAGGAGCCGCTGATTCTGGCGAAATGGCTCGAGGGCAATCTGGAAGCGCAGATTCGCGAAGCCCGCAAGGGCCGCGACCAGTTCATCCTCCACGACGGTCCTCCTTACGCGAATGGCGACATGCACATCGGCCATGCGCTCAACCATATCCTGAAGGACATGGTCGTCCGCACCCAGACGCTGAAGGGCAAGGACGCGCCTTATGTCCCCGGCTGGGATTGCCACGGCCTGCCGATCGAGTGGAAGGTCGAGGAGCAGTATCGCAAGAAAAAGCTGAACAAGGACGAGGTTCCGGTCGAGGAATTCCGCGCCCAATGCCGCGCCTATGCGCAGCATTGGGTCGACGTCCAGCGCGAGCAGCTGAAGCGGCTCGGTATCGGCGGTGACTGGGATCATCCGTACCTCACGATGGATTACGACGCCGAGGCGACGATCGTCCGCGAGCTGATGAAGTTCGCGGAGTCGGGCCAGCTCTATCGCGGCGCCAAGCCGGTGATGTGGTCCCCGGTCGAAAAGACCGCCCTCGCCGAGGCCGAGGTCGAATATGAGGACATCGTTTCGACCCAGATCGATGTGGCATTCGAGATTGTTGAGAGCCCGGTTCCCGAACTGGTCGGCGCGCATGCGGTGATCTGGACGACGACGCCGTGGACGATCCCGGTCAACCAGGCTTTGGCCTATGGGCCGGAGATTGAATACCACTTGGTCAACTATGGTGGTCGAAAGATCGTCGTTGCCGCCGATTTGCAAAAGGCGACGGATGAGCGTCTTCATCGAGCCGGCTGGTATGCCGATGAAGACACTTCTGACTTTGCTGGATCATTCAAAGGCTCCGACCTAGCCGGCACCGTCGCGCGTCACCCGATGCACGCGCTCGGCGGCTTTTTCGCGCGCCCGCGCCCGTTCCTACCCGGGGATTTCGTCACCACCGACAGCGGCACGGGCCTTGTCCATATGTCGCCTGATCATGGCGAGGATGATTTCGAGCTGTGCAGGGCGAACGGGCTCGACCCCGTGTTCGCGGTCGAGGGCGACGGCAAATATCGCGCC
>CAZSMB010000028.1:0-21637 GCA_964607625.1 uncultured Sphingopyxis sp.
GCGCGCCCCTTGACGAGGCGCCAGGTGCCGATGCCGAGGAGCGGCACGACGAAGGTGGCAAGGAAAAGCCAGGCGAGGAAACGGTAACCGCTGGCGATCAGCTCGACCAGACCGACACGCGCGGCGACGAACATGCAGCCGGTGAGGATCGCGGCGCCGATCAGCGCGCGCGCGCCCGGTCCCGGCGCTGCGCGCCCGCGTGCCTCCATCGCCCCCGCGATCCTTTCGTTGATCGCATGGATCGCGCCGACGCCGCTTTCGAGGAGCGCCGTAAAAATCATCAGCTGGAAGACGATGTGAAATCCCGGGACCGCCATTTGGCGCAACAGGAAATCGGATGGCAGGGTCTCGTCGCCGATCGCCGGATAAAAGGCCATCATCGCGACGAAGAAGAGGATCGCGGGCAGCATCGTCAGCGGCCCCGCGATCACGCCGGCGATGACTGCGTCGCGCTGGCTGGTCAGGTGGCGCAGGATCGGCAGGATCACGACCGCGCCGACGATGTTATAGCTGGCGTAGGTGATGCCGCCTGCCATCCAGCCCGCCGCTGGCGGCGGCGCATTGGCGAAGCCCTGTTCGATCAGGCCGCCGAAGCTGGTCAGCGCAAAGACGATGAACATCGCGTATATCGCGTAGATCAGCATCGAGGCATATTGGAACAGTCGCTCGACCGCCGCGGTGCCGAAGGCGGTGGTGACGAGGATCGCGACCGCGAGCAGGATCGAGCCGGCGAGTTCGGGCCAGCCGAAGGTCGCGGCGCCGATGGCGCCGGCGGCGGCACCGAAGACCGCAAGGATCAGGATCACGAAGATCAGGTAGGCGGCCTCGAACACTCCCCAGAATGGTCCAAGCAAGCCTTTGAAAAAGCTGCGATAGTCATAAGCGCCCATCGCGCGCGCCAGGGTGAAGGTCAGCGCCGCGACGACGCTCCAGATCAGCGTGGCGAGCAGCATGCCCGCAAGACCGCCCCACGGCCCCGACGGCACGAAATATTCGGCCAGCTCGCGACCCGTCGCATAGCCGCCCCCGATGATGACGGCCTTGAGAGCGAAACCCGGCAGCAGGAAGCGCTGGAACCAGCTTCCCCCGCCGACGGCTTCGCCGGCGCTCATGCGAGGCAGCTGTCGACGAGCGTCGCGAAGGCGTCGCCGCCGCGGATCGGGTCGGCGACGGGCAGCCCCAGCCGCCGCGCCTCGGCCCCCATCAGCGCTTCGGCCTCGCCCGCCCCCAGGCTGGAGGTGTTGAGGCTGACGCCGCCGCAGCGGATCGTCGGGTTGGTGCGGCCGCCGAGCCGTATCGTCAGGTCGATCACCTCTTCGACCGACGGCAGGGCGAAGTCCTCGAGCCCCAGGATCACCTTGCGCGACGGGTCGTGGCAGACGACGAAGACGTCCGGCTGGCTGCCGTGGAGCAGCCCCATCGATACCGCGGCGTAAGCAGGATTGAAGATCGACCCCTGTCCCTCGATCACGTCCCAATGGTCGGGCGCGGCGTCGGGGCTGAGCACCTCTGCCGCCCCCGCCTCGAAATCGGAGATCACCGCGTCCATCGGAATGCCGCCGCCGGCGATCATGATCCCCGTCTGGCCCGTCGCGCGGAAATCGGCGGCAAGACCGCGCTCGACAAAGGCGCGGTGCAGCGCCAGCGCGGTGTATTTCTTGCCAAGCGCGCAGTCGGTGCCGACGGTGAGCAACCGCTTGCCGCTGCGCTTGCGCCCGGTCCCGATCGGCAGACCCGCTGGCGGGGTGCGGACGTCGATCAACCGCCGCCCCGTCCGCCGCGCGGTATCGGCGAGCGCGGGAACGCTCGCGAGGCGGACGTGGAGCCCGCTGACGATATCGAGCCCCGCCTCCATCGCTTCGATCAGCGCCGCGACCCAGCTGTCGCCGATCACCCCGCCCTGGTTGGCGACGCCGATCACGACCGACCGCGCGCCGGCGGCGTGCGCCTCTGCCGCGGACAGCCTGGGCAGCCCGGTCGTGACTGTGCAGCCGGGCACCGCCATTTCGCCGACGCAGCGATCGGCCGCCCAATCGGCGAGCCCGAAGGCCGTCTTGGCGAAACTCGGCTCGGTGGTGTCGCCGAGAAAGAGCAGATAGGGCTGCGGCAGCGTCATCGCGTCGGCGAGCCTGCCGATGGGGGCATTCATATCATTCACTCCAGACGCCTTCAGAAGGCCATGTCGAGCGCCACGCCGACCGTACGCGGTTGCAGCGGCGAGATGGCGAGGAAACTCGGCTGGTTGAGCCCGTCGGCCATGGTCGTGCGCGCCAGCTCGCCCTTGTTGTCGAGCAGGTTGCGCGCATAGGCACGCAGCGTCCAATGGTCGTCGAAGGTCACCGACGCATTGAGATCGACCGACGTGTACGGCCGGGCGCGCGCCACGAGCGGGTCGCTCTCTACGAGCGACAGGCGGCTGCTGGCGTGGCGGACGCCGGCTCCGAAACTGCCCTTGTTGCCGCCGCCGAGTTCGAACTCGTAATCGGCACGGAGCGCGCCGCTGAACGTCGGCACGGCCGGCAGGCGGTCGCCCTTGACCCCGCTGATCTCCGGCACGTCCTCGCTGAGCGAAGCGTCGGTATAGCTGCCCGTCGCGCTAAGGGTGAACCCCGGCGCCGGCCGCAGCGCGACCGTACCTTCGAAGCCCTTGCTCGTCGCCTTGCCGCCATTCGCCCCGCCATTGACGCCGCCGAAGGCCCGCGTGACCTGGATATCGGTCCAGTCCATCCAGAAGGCGGCGACGTCGAGCGACAGAAGGCCGTCCGCCACATCGCCCTTGAAGCCGATTTCGTAGTTGGTCATGCGGTCGGCATCGACGCTGGGCGGAACATTGGGGACGATGACGTTCGGGCCACCGGGGCGATAGCCGGTCGCGACGCGGCCATAGAGCATCGCATCCTCGTTGAGGTGGATCTGCGGGCTGACCGAAAAGGTCCACACGCTTTCCGCCGATGTGCCGGGGTCGTTGGCCGAGGGCACGATCGCGCCCTCGCTGATCTGGCGAAAGGTCTGTTCGTTGCGCGCCCAGCGCAGGCCCGCCGTGATTTCGAACATGTCGCTGAACTTGAAGCTGCCGTTGCCGAAGACCGCATATTCCTTGTAGGTCGCCGGCAGGCCGACGATCGCCAGCGGATCGAGCGGTGCGATCACGTTCCCATCCATGTCGTACGAGCGGACGAGCTGGGCGTTGCTGGTCGTTTCGTCGGTGAAGAAGCCGCCGACCAGCCATTCGAAACGCCCCTCTCCCGAAGAGGCGAGCCGCACTTCCTGCGTCCATTTCTTGAGCCCGAGGTCGAGCGAGAAGGGGGTGACGCCCGGATCGATCGCCCCGTCGGTCAACAGCGGGAACAAGACACCGAACGCATAGCTCGCATCCTGAACCTGCGCGCCCTTCGTCTTGCTGTATGTCGTCGCCGAGGTCAGCGTCGCGGGGCCGAAATCATAATCGATCGTCGCCGAATAATAATCGAGGCTGAAATCATAGGATTCGGGCACATAATTGTTGAACGACCGTCCGTCGCCAAGACGGTTGCCGTCGAGGTCGGCGGCATAGAGTCCGTTGCCGTCCGAATTGAGCGATTGCCAGATTCCCGCGAGCTTGACGCTGAGCCGGGGCGTTGGCTGCCACAGCAATGCGACGCGACCGCCGCGCTGTTCATAGCTGTTCTGGTCGTCGAGATCGGCATTGTTGACGCTGTCGACCCAGCCCGGCGTGCTGCGCCAGGAAAAGCTGCCGCTGACCGCGAGCTGGTCGGTCACGATCGGCACGTTGACGAAAGTCTGCGCGCCCCAGCCGAGGCCGTCGCCGCCCTTGATCGAAAACCCTTCGGCCCCGGCGCGCACGCGAAAGTCGCGCGTGTCGGGCTGAACCGTGACATATTTGACGAGGCCCCCGATCGAGCTGGCGCCATAGAGCGTGCCCTGCGGGCCCTTCAGCACCTCGATCCGTTCGATGTCATAGGGCATCAGGTCGATCGTGAACTGCCCGGCGCGGTTGTAGATCGCGCTCGACCCCACCGGGGCATCGTCGAGATAGATGCCGACGGTCTGGCTGCCGTTGAGCGGCGCGACGCCGCGCAGCGTGATGGTCGTCTGGCCGGGCGTGCCGGTATTGCTGGCCTGCATTCCCGGCACATAGCCGGCATAGTCGACGAGCGAGGAAGCCCCCTGTTCCTGGATGTCTTCGCCGCCGACGACGGCGATCGAGATCGGCACGTCCTGGACGTTCTGGACCCGCTTTTGCGCGGTGACGACGATTTCGCCTTCGCGTTCGCCGACGGTGGATTCCTGCGCCTGCGCCGGGAGGGCCGCGATCATCGCACCCAGGCTGGCGGCAAGCCAATAGCGTTTACCTATCATGTTCAATCCCCCTTGCGGGACCGACGGGGATCCCCCGGTCGATCGTAAATTCCCCATGCGAGCGGCAACCCGCCGACGCCGCGTCGCTGCGCCGGTCGGGGCGGCCGCCGGCCTTCCCCTTCAACTAAATTTCATATTTACGACTATTGTCCTAATTAGAAAATTGTCAATCCATTCAGGACAAGAAATTCGCTATCCCCAAATATTCTCCGGACAATGGATCATTCCGTCCCGATAGGCGACGCCGGGGTCGCGATCGCGCGCGAGGAACGTCGGGCCGTCGAGGTCGACGATGTCGCAAAGCTGGCCGACGAGATAGGAGGGCGCCATCGACAGGCTGGTGCCCATCATGTTGCCGACCATGACATCCAGGCCCAGACGCCGCGCCTGCTCTGCGATCGCGAGTCCCTCGGTGAGCCCCCCGCACTTGTCGAGCTTGATATTGACGACGTCGAACCGTCCGACGAGCGAGGGCGTGTCGACCAGCGACAGCGCGCTTTCGTCGGCGACGAACGGCAACGGCCGCTTGATCCCGTCGAGATCGGCCTCGCGCCCACGCGGCAACGGCTGTTCGAGCTGCGCGATGCCATATTCGACGAGCACGGGCAGCAAGGAAGCAAGCGTCCTGCGGTTATAGCCCTGGTTGGCATCGACCCCGATCCAGGCACGCGGACGCGCGGCCCGGATCGCGCCAAGGCGCGCGATATCGTCGTCGAGATCGCCGGTCAGCTTGACCTTGACCGGCGCCTGAGGGTCGATCGCCAACGCCGCCTTCGCCATCGCGAGCGGCGTGTCCGCCCCCAGCGTCAGCGTCGACCGAAGCGCCCGCGGCATGTCGAGCCCCGCAAGGTCCCACACCGGACGGCCGGCCCGTTTCGCCTCGAGCTCCCAAAAGGCGCAGTCGAGCGCATTGCGCGCGCCGCCGGGTGGCAGCAGCGTCTGCAGATCCTGGCGCGTCGCGCCGGCCTCGATCGCCGCGCGCGCGCCCTGCGCCTGTTCGAGCATATGGTCGATATCGTCGCCGAGGTAATAGACCCCGGCGCCCTCCCCGCGCCCGCTCTGTTCGCCGTCCGAAAGCTCGGCGACGAGCAGCGCGGTTTCGGTGAAAACATGCCCCGAAATGCGGAAGGGCTGGTGGTAGGGAAAGCGCTCGACCCGAAGGTCGAGCGCGAGATGCGGTCTGGTTTGCGTTTCCATCAATATACCATCGAAAAGCCATAGAGGTTGAAAGTCAGCGTCACCCACACGAGGACGAGCGCCGCGAACAGCAGCAGCAGCGCGCCGACGATCATCGTCCAGCGACGCTTGCCCGAGACGCAGAGCCAAAGATGCCACGCCGCGGTCGCGAGCAGGCCAAAGGCGGCGATCGGGGTCAGGATGCGCAGCACCGTGATCAGACCGTCGAGCGGGCCTCCGACGCTGCCGATGTCGCCCGCGAAGGTCGCGATCAGCATCGCCCAGCCGGCAACCGCCGCGAGCACCAGCCACGCGAAGATGCGCGACAGGCGCCAGGCGCGCCGCGCGCTGCCGTCGAGCGCAAAGGCGGCGCCGAAGTGGCGGCGGACCAGCGCCCGGACGGGCCAGGCCAGCGCCGCGAGCAGGACGAGGCCCAGCGCCACCAGCAGCGCGGGCATCAGCCACGCGGTGTTGACCCCCGCCGACGCGGGCTCGAACACCATGAAGGGCGATCCCGCGTCCAGGCTGACGCGGGTGACGCGCCCGTCCTTCACCGTGGCGGCGAGCCGTTCGCCGGTACCGAGATCGTACCAGACGAAGGGTTCGACCTCGACCCAGTCGCGCGCGCCGGCGCCCAGGCCGTCGAGTGCGGGCATCGCGATCTTGCCGTCCGCGGTTACGACGATCTGCGCCTGGCCAAGCAGGCCGAACAGGCTCATAAAGTTGGTGAACGAGCCGCGGCTCGACACATAATGGCCCGCCATCATCGCGGCGTGCTGGCGCGCGGTCTTGTCATCGACGCGCTGGGCGGGAACCCCGTCGCCGGGCAGGTAGCGATCGGCGAAGCCGTGGAACAGCGCGCTGCGGATCGCGCCCGCCGCGCCATCCTTGCCGACGCTGTTCACCGACACGAACAGCCCGATGTCGGCGTCGGGAAACAGCCACAGATAGGAATGGAACCATTCGGTGTCGCCGCCATGCGCGATCGCGCGGTGGCCGTTGACCCATTGTTCGTAGAAGCCGAGCGCCATCGTGTTCAGCGGCCCGACGCCGGGCGCATGGAAATCGTGCATCATGCGCGCGGTTTCGGGCTTGAGCAGGACCCCGCCGTCCGCCAGGTGCGCCATCATGAATTTGCCCATCGCATCGCCCGACGCGGACAGGCTGCCCGCCGGAGCGGGAATGACCAGTTCAAAGGGTTTCGCCTTTTCGGTAACGGTCGAATAGCCGTTGGACATGTACGGCACCAGCGCCTTGGGGAGCGGCTGGCGGAAGGTCGCATATTTCATCCCGAGCGGGGTGAAGATGTGCCGATCGATATAGGCGTCGAACTCCTCGCCGCTGACGCGCTGGACGACATAGCCGGCGAGCGCGGTGGCATAGTTGGAATAGGCCGGTGTGCTGCCGGGGGCGAAAACACGCGCGGGAAGCGCCTTTTTCACATAGTCCTGCAACGGCATCACCGCCTTTGGATCGCTGCTGATCAGGTGGCGGATCGATTCCTCGAAGCCCGGGGTGTGCGTCATGATGTTGCGCATCGTGATCGGCTTGCCCGCGAAGGGCGGGATCTTGAAATCGAGATAGGTGTTCACGTCGGCGTCGAGATCGATCTTGCCCGCCTCGACCTGCTGCATCACCGCGGTCCAGGTAAACAGCTTCGATACCGACCCCGGCCGGAACAGCGTCGTCGCCGGATCGACCGGCTTGCGCGAGGCGACGTCGGAAAAGCCATAGCCCTTTTCGAGGACGACCTTGTCGCCCTGCACGACGACGACGACCGCGCCGGCGACCCGGCCGCGGTTCAGCGCATAGGGCATGAAGCCGTCCAGCCATGCCTCCACGTCCGTCCCGTCGAGCGTCGCGGGCTTCGACGGCGCCGCCGACGCGGGCAGAGCCGCCGTCTTGTCGGGCTTCGACGGCGCCTGCGGCACAGGCCCCTGTGCCGAGGCCAGCGGCAAGGCGGCGAAGGCCGCGAGGCCCACCATCAGCTTGCGAAGAAAACGCATCACCTTATCCCCCATGTCGGGACCCGTCCGCCAGACCTTGCGGCGAGCGGCGCGACCCCTTACCAAGGACCAATGGTTATTGGCCCGATGGGGACATAATGATCCTGATTGGAAAATTGTCAAACATGGAATGGAAATTTTAATGGGGGAGCCATCGAAGCCGCCGACGCTCGGCGCGGTAATGCGCGGGATTCGAAGCCGTAACGACTGGACCCTCAAGGAAATGAGCGAGCAGTCGGGCATTCCCGTATCGACGCTGTCGAAGGTCGAGCACGACCGGCTGACGCTCAGCTACGACAAGCTCCAGCAGCTCAGCCAGCGACTCAAGATCCGCATGTCGGACCTGTTCGCCGAAGACGAGGAAGGTAGCGCCCCGCGCGTTACCGGGCGCCGCAGCCTGGGCACGATCGAGTCGGCGGCGCGGGTGACGACCGACAATTACGACTATCATTATCTGTGCACCGACCTGCGCCAGAAGCGCATGATCCCGATCCTGACCCGCATCCGCGCCCACAGCGCGCGCGAATTCGGGGACCTCGTGCGCCATCAGGGCGAGGAGTTCATCTATGTCCTCGAAGGCCGGATAGAGGTGCACAGCGAATTTTACGACCCGGTCACGCTCGACCCGGGACAGGGCATCTACATCGATTCGTCGATGGGACACGCCTATGTCGTCGCCGAAGGCTGCGACGAAGCGCTGGTACTCGGCGTATGCTCGAGCGCCGACGACGGGTTGATGGATTCGCTGATGAGCCTGCACGGCTGACGGCTTCAGCCTGCGCGTCCCTCGCCCTCGCCGCCATCCCCGCCGACGCAACGCATCGCGAACGCCCAGAACAGCGCCATTTCGTCATATTCGCTTTTCAGGTCGGCGCTGCCCTGGTGGCCGCTGTCCATGTCGATGCGCAATATCGCCGGATTGCCGCTCGTCGACCGGTGACGCACCTCGGCGACGAATTTCGCGGGCTCCCAATAGGAGACGCGGTCGTCCTTTAGTCCCGCGGTGCAAAGCAAGGGCGGATAGGGTGCCGCGCGGACATTCTCATAGGGCGAGATGGACGCGATATAGTCATAGGCCTTCGGGTCGGCGAGCGGGTCGCCCCAGTCGGGGCGGAACAGCGGCACCAGCGGGTGCGACGCGTCGCTCATCGTGTTGAGCATGTCGACGAAGGGCACCTTTGCGATCACCCCGCCCCACAGCGTCGGCGCAAGGTTCAGGCTCGCCCCCACGAGCAGCCCGCCCGCCGAAAGGCCGAAGGCGACGACGCGGCGCTTCGCGGTATAGCCCGCGGCGCACAGATGCTCGGCGCAGGCCACGAAGTCGGTGAAGCTGTTGCGCTTGTGGAACTTGCGCCCGTCTAGGAACCAGCGGCGCCCCTTTTCGGAGCCCCCGCGCACATGCGCGATCGCGTAGCGCCATCCGCGATCGACGAGGGTGAGCGCGGGAATCGAAAAGACCGGGTCGCTCGGCACGCCATAGGCGCCATAGCCATATTGCAGCAGCGGCAGCGACCCGTCCCTGGGCGCTCCGCGGCGCGACAGGATCGTGACCGGAACGGTCTCGCCGTCGGGCGCGCGCGCAAAAATCCGTTCGACATCATAGGCATCGGGATCGAAGTTCGCGATCTTTTCTTCCTGGACGACAGTCTGTTCGCCGCTGGCCAGATCGACCGCGATCCAGCGCGGCGGCGATTTGGGAGACTGGTGGATGATCAGCACCGACGACGCATCATAGCTTTGTTCGGGCAATAGTTCGATCGCATAGGCGGGATCGTCGAAGGCGATCGCGCGCTCGGTCCCGTCGCGCGACCGCAGAATGAGCCGGTGCAGCCCCTCGGCCCGTTCGAGGCGGACGAGCGCGGTCGCAAAGGGATGGATCGAGAGGATCGGTTCTCCCGGCCGATGCGGAACGAGCGTTTCGCGCGTTGCGAAGCTCTGCGGATCGAGCCGCAAGATCTTCATGTCGAACGCGTCGCCCGAATCGGTGAGCGCGAGCAGCGCGCCGTCCCATTCGTCGATTTCATAGCGCACGCCCGTGCGGCGCGGCCAGACGGTCCGCGGCTCGGCGATTTCGTCGCCGGCGGGAATCAGTCGAACTTCGGCGGTATCGGGCCCCGACAGCGTCAGCGCGACGAAGCCGTCGGCGGCGGTGCGCCGGACCGCCATGAAGATCGCGGGATCCTTTTCCTCATAGACCAGCGCGGTGATCTTGCCGTCGACCGACGTCCGGTACAGGCGCGTCGGCCGGTTGTTCGCGTCGCGCCAGATCCAGAACAGCCAGCGCGACGACGGCGAAAAGGCCATAGCATCGTACCCATAGCCGTCCTTCGGAACCAAGATGCGCACCTCGCCGCTGGCATTGTCGCGGATCATGATGCGGTGGCGATCGTTGCCGATCACGTCCTCGGCCCAGGCGAACCAGCGCTGGTCGGGGCTCGGTTGATGCCCGGTGGTGCGATAATAGGCCTCCCCCTCGGCCCGCGCATTTTCGTCGAGCAGAACCTCGGCCGCGCCGCCCGCGCGGCGGCGGCTGTACACCGGATGGGTCGTCCCCGCGGGGATTGCCGACGAATAGGCCCAGTCCCCGCGTTCGATCGGAGGGCTGGCGACCGCACCCGCCGTGCGCGCGAGCATCGCGTCGACGAGGCGCTCGCGCGTCGCCGCCAGCGGCGCCAGCATCGCCTGCGCATAGGCATTTTCGTCGGCGAGCAGCTTCGCGACCGCGGTTGGCAGATTGGTGCGCGTGCGCTCGCCATCCTCGGGCTTGAAGCGCATCCAGCTATAGACGTCGTCGCGCGTGCGCCCGAGCTGTTCGACGACATGCGAGACGCGCGCGGGCTGTGGCGGGGGAACCGCGGGCCAGCCGCCGCCCGCATTCACCGCCCCCTCGATCGCCCACGCCGCGCGGTTCGCCGCCAGCAGCGAGACCAACGCCGCGCCGCCCAGAAACTGCCGCCGCGTGCCGTTCCGCAATTCCGCCATCGCCATCCCTTTGCCGTTCGAGCCCAATCGCCGCCCAGCTTATGCCCGCCACGCCGCCTTACTGCGCCGATCAGGCCGCCCAATCCATCGTTCGGGCAATTTGGAGGGGCGGCGACGCGCCGATCGCCGCACGAGCGTGGCCCGATATTGCGGCATTCTGGCCCGACCTTCGCCGTCACAATAGTGGAACATGATAGCGTGCCTCTTGGAATTTAATACCAAAAGGGAGGCAAAAATGTCCTATTCGATTATGAAGCGGGTCGTGGTTTGCGGCATTTCCGTGCTTGCCCTGGGGCAGGCCACGGCGGCGGCGGCTCAGGAAACGGCAACCGACGACAATGACATCGTCGTCACCGCCACCAAGCGCGAACAATCGGTGCGCGACGTCAGCGGGTCGGTCTCGGCGGTCAGCGAAGCGACGTTGCAAAAGCTCAACGCCCAGAGCCTGTCCGACTATATCACCCGCGTTCCTGGCGTGGTGTTCAACGATTATCAGCCGGGCGTCTCCGAAGTCGTCATCCGCGGCGTCGCGTCGAGCACCTATCACGAGGCGAACCAGGCGACGACCGGCTATTACCTCAACCAGATTCCGTTGATCGAACCGGGCTTTCCGCTGGTCATCCCCGACGTCGACAGCTTCGACGTCAGCCGGGTCGAAGTGCTGCGCGGGCCGCAGGGCACGCTCTTTGGCTCGTCGTCGCTGGGCGGCGCGATCAACTATGTCGTCAACGAGGCCGACCCGACGAAATTCGACGCCGGCTTCGAAGGCAACGTCTCGACCACCAAACATGCCGACGGCGACCTGGGCTATGCGGTCAAGGGAATGATCAACGCGCCGATCATCAAGGACAAGCTGGCGGTGCGCCTGGTCGGCCTGCAGCGCGTCGACGCGGGCTATCTCGACAACACGCTGCTCGGCGAAAAGGGCAGCAACGATTTGCGGGTTCGCGGCCTGCGCGGCTCGATCGTCTTCACCCCGACCGAAACCACCCGCATTTCGGCGCTCAGCATGTATCAGGAATATGATCTGGATGATCAGACCTATGTGCTGTTCGGCCCGCCCAAGACCTTTGACCGCGCGACGAACGTGGCCGAGTTCCAGGACACGAGCTTCATGCTGCACAGCCTGAAACTCGAACAGGATCTGGGCTTCGCGACGCTGACCGCGGTCGGCAGCTACACCGAAAAGAAGGCCAATCTGGCGTTCGACAATTCGATTTTCGGCGGCAACGATCCGCGCACGGATACGCCCGAGCTGGCGAGCAGCGATGGCAAGTCGAAGACCAACTATTACGAACTTCGCCTCGCCTCGCCCGACGGCGGGCGCTTCCGCTGGCTGATCGGCGCCAATTACACGAAGCTGCGCTCGGCAAACACCGACGGCACCTATATCGCGGGGATCGGCGATTACATCGACGCCAACCCCGACGAGTTCGACGGCCAGCCGGCCAGCGAGCTGGCCCCGGGCGACCTCGCGACGCGCACCATCAGCAGCAACCGCGTGACCGAGAAGGCGATCTTCGGCGAAGCCTCGTTCGATTTCACCGACACGCTGACGCTTACGCTGGGCGGGCGCCTGTTCGAATATAGATCGAGCCCGCGACTGCAATATCTGCCCAACGCCAACCTGATCGCCCCGTTCGACTTCGCGCCGGGCACGGACAAGGATTCGGATTTCATTCCAAAGGCCTCGCTGACCTATAAGCCGTCGGACGATTTCATGGTCTATGCCCTCTATTCGGAAGGCTTCCGCATCGGCGGGATCAATGTCTATTCGGCCGCGGTGCCGGGCCTGCCGCTGACGTTCGGCAGCGACACGACCAAGAATTACGAAGTCGGAACCCGCTTTGACCTGATCGACCGCACGCTCAGCGTCGATCTGACCGCCTATCACATCGACTGGGACAATATTCAGGCGCGCCTGTTCACCCCCGTCGATTTCAACGCCTATACGGTGAACGGCGGCGGCGCCAACATCGACGGGGTCGAGCTGAGCCTGACCCTGCGCCCGACGCGCAACCTGACCTTTGCATCGAATGTCTCGTACAACGACGCGCGCCTCGCCGAACTGCTTCCCGACAGCTTCGCGCCCGGCGGCGGCTATGCAAAGGGCACGCAGCTTCCCGGCGCGTCGGACTGGACGATCTCGAACACGATCGACCTGTCCTTCCCCGACGCGCCGATGCGGCCGCGCTTCGGGATCGCGCACCGCTACCTGTCGGCGGCGCCGGTCGATTTCGCCGGGTCGCTGGAAAAGGGCGATTTCCACCTGGTCGATCTCAACGCGTCGGTCACCGTTGCCGATCGCGTCGAACTGGGACTGTTCGCCAAGAATCTGTTCAATCAATATGGCATTCTGAACGCCCCCTTCGCCTTTGCAGGTTCGGTGGCCCGGCCCCGCACGATCGGCGCGACGGTGCGTTTCAGCCTGAATTGAGGAGATGGAGCGTCCCGCCGGCCCGGCGGGACGCTCCTTCCGGGCATCACCGGCTTCGACCGATCGCGGACTTATTCAGCATCGTCATCCCGGCGAAGGCCGGGATCTCACCCTGACGGTTTTGCGCACCGGCGAGATCCCGGCCTGCGCCGGGGCCACCCCAAAAGCCGGCGTTACCCCTCGAACCCCGCAAGAAACGCCGCGACATTGCCGCCAAGGTCTCCGACGGCGTAGCCGCCCTCCATCAGGATCAGCACCGGGATGCCGAGCCCGCGCAGACGGCCCGCGATCGCGCGATAATCGTCGCGTTCGAGCCGGAAAAATGAAATCGGGTCGCTGCTGTGCGTGTCCGCCCCGAACGACAGGACCAGACACCGCGCGCCCCAATCGGCGATCGCCGCCAGCGCCCGGTCGAGCGCCGGGGCATAGGCCGCACCGTCGGTGCCGCGCGGCAGCGGGATATTGAGTGTCGTCCCCTCGCCCGCCCCCTCGCCGCGCTCGTCGGCATGACCCCAGTAAAAGGGATAGTCGGTCGCCGGATCGGCGTGGATCGACGCGAAGAACACCCCGGCGTCGGCGTAGAAGATGTCCTGCGTCCCGTTGCCGTGATGATAGTCGATGTCGAGGACCGCGACCGGACCGAGCCCGCGCGCCTGCGCCGCGCGCGCGGCGATCGCGGCATTGTTGAGGTAGCAATAGCCGCCCATATAGTCGCGTCCGGCGTGATGCCCGGGCGGCCGGCACAGCGCAAAGGCCGACGCCTCGCCGGTGCCCGCGAGATGATCGAGCGCCGAAAGCGCGGTTTGCGCCGACCAATAGGCTCCCTCCCACGTCCCCTCGGCGATCGGCGTCGCGGCATCGAAGCTGTAGGCGCCCAGATCGGCGTCGATCCGGCCGAAAGACAAGGGACGGCGGCGCACGACGGGAAAGGTATAGCCGATCGCATCGCCGTCGCGTCCCGCCGCGCGCCATTCGTTATGCGCGCGCTGAAGGAAGGTCAGGTAACCGGCGTCATGGACCGCGGCGAGCGGCGCCATGCCGAAATCGCGGACGGCATCCCAGCCGCTCAGCGCCGCCAGGATCGCCCGCGGTCGCTCGGCATTTTCGGCATAGGCGGTCCATTCGCCATTATGCAGTTCGCGGACCGGCGCATGCGCGAGTTGGCGATCGTCGAAGAAACGCCTCACGCGCCCACCTGTTCGCCGATCCAGGCCGCCTGATCGTCGAGTGCCTGGCGCGCAAGCGGCGCGATCGACATCGCTTCCAGGAAGCTGTGGGTGGCGCCTTCATAGGTGACCGCACGCACCGGCACGCCAGCGTCGGCAAGCCGGGCGGCAAAGGCGTGGTTGCAGTCGGCGAGGATGTCGCATTCGGCAATCGCGAGAAAGGCCGGTGGCAGGCCTGCAAGATCGGCGCGCAGCGGCGCGACGAGCGGGTCGCCGAGTTGCGCGGGATCGCCGACATAATCGGTCCAGAATGCGTCCATCTCGTCCACCTCGAGCGAATAGGGAGGGCCGTCGAAGCGGGCATAGCTTGGCAGGTGGTCGGGTGCAAAGGCGCCATAGTTTAGGAGCATGCCCTTGGGCAGCGCCAGCCCCCGCGCGCGGCGGGAGAGGCATGTGGCGACCGACAGGTTCGCGCCCGCCGAATCGCCGCCGATCACGATGCGCGACGCATCGAGCCGCAGCCCCTCCGCCTGCGCCGCGATCCAGTCGAGCGCCGCCGAGCAATCCTCGAGCGCGGCGGGAAATTTCGCCTCGGGCGACAGGCGATAGTCGATGCCGACCACGGCAACGCCGGCGCGCGCGGCATATTCGCGCATCAGGCGGTCGTGCGTATCGACGCTGAACAGAACCCAGCCGCCGCCGTGGATATAGAAGAGGACGGGCAGAACCGCATCGGCGACCGGGCGGTGGAGCCGCAGCCGGATGCCACCCATGTCGAAGTCGCGGCTTTCGGCCATGTCCGGGCCGCCCTCGCGCCACGGCCGGCGCACCGCCTCGGCGATCGCGCGCCGTCCCGCAGCGCCGCTTCCCGCCGGCAGGGGATTCGCCGCATAGGCCGCAGCGACAGCCTCGACAAATCGACGAATGTCAGGATCGACCATAACGTCCTTCACGGCATCCAAGCCCTTCGACATATGGCATTTTCCTTCCCCGTTATCGTTGCCCCACGGATAGCGGCTGCCGGCACCGTTCTATCGCGCATTCGGGCCAATCACCACGTCGCGAAGGCCATTGGCAACAGCTTCGCTGGCCAGCGCGTGCCGCGGCCTGTATCATCGCATCATCTGGTTATTGTCGGAAACGGGCCGTGAAGCACAGCATCGACGTCCTCGTCACCAATCGTCCGGTGATCGCGCTGCAGGATGAATATCCCGCGGGCTTCGTCGATCCTATGCACAGCCACGATCACATCCAGATCCTTTATGCCTCGACGGGGGTGATGTCGGTGCGCACCCCCGAAACCAGCTTCGTCATTCCGCCCCAGCGCGCGGTGTGGCTGCCCGCGGGCATGAAGCACGAAGTGGCGTGCCGCGGCCCGGTGTCGCTGCGCACGCTCTACCTGCCGACCGGACCGGCCGATACGGCAAAGGAGTGCCGGGTTTTCGAAGTCTCCAACCTGCTGAAATCGCTGATCCTCGAAGTCGTCGACTTTCCGCCGCTATACGATGTCGACGGGCGCGAGGGGCGGATCATCGCGCTGTTGCTCGAAGAGATCGAGCGTATGCCGAACGCGCCCTACCAGGTGTCGATGCCCGGCGATCCGCGGCTGCTGCGCGTCTGCAACGCGATCCTCGCCGATCCCTCCGATCCGCGCGACATCGACGACTGGGCAAGCCTTGCCGCGATGGGGCGGCGCACCTTCACCCGCAGCTTCAAACAGGAAACCGGTATGGGGCTGGCCGTCTGGCGGCAACAGGTGCGATTGATGGAGGCGCTGTCGCTGCTCGCCGCGGGCGCGTCGATCACGCAGGTGACGTACGAGGTCGGCTACGACAGCCCGAGCGGCTTCGCCGCGATGTTCCGCCGCGCTTTCGGCGTACCGCCCAGCCAGTATCTGCGCGCCTGACGCGCCACCCGCTGCAAAAGCCGATTGCGAAAACGCCGCATTTCTTTATGGGCGGGCGCTGCGGACGTCTTCGGGCGTTCGCAAGATCGCGCCGGTGCCCCGCAAGGGGCTTAATAGGGAATGCGGTGAGATGGCCCCCTGGGGGACCATCGATTCCGCGGCTGTCCCTGCAACTGTAAGCGGCGAGCGCGATGCACAGGTGCGGCCTTGCCGGACCAGCCACTGGGCGCAACGCCCGGGAAGGCGTGCATCGGGCGACGACCCGCGAGCCAGGAGACCTGCCGGCGTGGGTCGCTCAATGCCTGGGTCCAGGGACTGGCCGGGGCACGGAGGGTTTCCGTCGAGCGACGACCAGGCGGCCGGAGCCGCCTCGGCGCGGGAGGACGCCGGCGACAACGCCGGCCGGCATCCTCCCGCGCCGGTCGGTCGCGACCGCGCGTATCGGCAGGCTCCAGCCTTCGTTGCCGGCGCACGGGGCCCACCATGTTCAGATATCCGCTTGTTTCCATCGCCGCCTTGCTCGTCGCGACGCCGGCGCTCGCCCAGACCGACGGCGACCGCATCGTGGTCACCGCCTCGCGCTCGGGCGAAGGCGTCGCAGCCGACGAGACCGGCGCATCGATTACCGTCCTCGACAGCGAGACGCTGGAACAGCGCCAGACCCGCTTCGTCGCCGACGTCCTGCGCGACGTGCCCGGCATCGCGGTCAACCGCGCCGGCAGCGTCGGGGGGCTGACGCAGATCCGTATCCGCGGCAGCGAGAGCAACCATGTGCTGATGCTGATCGACGGGATCGAAGTGTCGGATCCTTATCAGGGCGAATATGACCTGAGTACGCTGATCGCCGATCCCGCCGCGCGGATCGAGGTGCTGCGCGGACAGCAATCGTCGCTCTATGGCTCCGATGCGATCGGCGGCGTTATCAACTATATCACCCTGTCGGGGCGCGAGGCGCCGGGGTATCGCGCGCGCATCGAGGGCGGCAGCTTCGGCACGATCAGCGGCGCGGCCCGTGCCGCAGGGGCCACGGACAGGGTCGATTACGCGCTATCGGCAAGCTATTATGGAACATCGGGCTATCCAACCGCGCGCGGCGGCAGCCGCGACGTCGGGTCGGACAGCGTCGGGGCGAGCGCCAAGCTGAACTGGACGCCGAGCGAGGCGCTGACGCTGACCGGGGTGCTGCGATATAGCTATACCGACGCCGACACGAACAACACGGCGTTGTCCGGGCCGACCTTTGGCTATCTGGTCGACAGTCCGGGGGTCCATTCGCGGAACGCGGCGCTTTACGGCCTGCTCTCGGCGCAGTTCACCGCAATGGATGGACGCTGGGTCAGCACGCTGTCGGGGCAGTTCGCCGACACGACGCGCAAGAGTTTCACGCCCGCGGGCCTCGATTATGGCGACAAGGGACGACGCCTGAAGGGCAGCTTCACATCGAGCCTGAGCCTGGGCAGCGACGCGATCACCCACCGCCTGACCGGTGCGGTCGACGTCGAGCGCGAAACCTACCAGAATATTACGCCGTCGAGCTTTGCCTTTCAGGGCAAGCGGCATACCGACAATATCGGCTTCGTCGGGCAATATGAAATGCTCGCCGGCGCGCTTTCGCTCGGGGCGTCGGTGCGGCACGACGAAAACGACCGCTTCGCCGACACGACGACGTGGCGCGTTCAGGGCAGCTATCGCCTGCCGACGGGTACACGGCTGCACGCCGCCTATGGCACCGGGGTCAAGAACCCCGGCTATTTCGAGCTCTATGGCTATTCGGACGGGCGTTACATCGGCAACCCGAACCTGAAGCCCGAAAAGTCGAAGGGCTGGGAGGCCGGGGTCGAGCAACGGTTCGGGGCGGACGGCTGGGCGACGATTGGCGCGACCTGGTTCGATGCGAAACTGACCGACGAAATTTTCACCGATTATCCCGCGCCCGATTATGTCGCGACCCCGGCGAACCGGACGACCGACAGCAAGCAGCACGGCATCGAAGCCTACGCAAGCGCCCGGCCGATCCCGCAGATCCGCTTCGATCTGGCCTATACCTGGCTGAAATCGACCGAGAACGGCGCGCGCGAGGTACGCCGCCCACGGCATATGGGGAGCGTGAACGCCACGATTTTCAGCGCCGACCAGCGTTTTTCGGGCACGCTCACCCTGCGCTACAATGGCGCGATGACCGACGCCGCCTATATCGACCCCAGTTATATCCCGGTAACGGTGACGCTGAAGGATTATGCGCTCGTCAACCTGAGCGCCGATTACCGGCTGACCGACGGCCTCGCGCTGTTCGGGCGCGTGGAAAACCTGCTCGGCACCGATTATGAGGAAATCTTCAGCTATGGCGGCGCCGGCCGCGCCGCCTATGGCGGGGTGCGGGTGGCGTTCTGATGGGCACGCACGCACGATCCGACGCCGAACACAAGGCGAAGATGCGGACATTGCAGGCGGCGCAGGCGAAGAAGATTGCGGCAAAGACCGTCGAAAAGGGGCTGGTGATCGTCCACACCGGCCCCGGCAAGGGCAAGTCGACCGCCGCCTTCGGCATGGCGATGCGCGCGATCGGGCACGGCATGAAGGTCGGCATCGTCCAGTTCGTCAAGGGATCGAGGGACACCGGCGAGCAAGTCGTGCTCGATCATTTTCCCGACCGGGTCGAATTTCTGCGCCGGGGCGAAGGCTTCACCTGGGACACGCAGGACCGTTCGCGCGATATCGCGGTCGCGCGCGAAGGCTGGGAGGAGGTCAAGCGGATGATCGCCGATCCGGCGTATGACATGGTGATCGCCGACGAACTCAACATCGTGCTGCGCTACGACTATCTGCCGGTCGGCGAGGTGCTGGCGGTGCTGGCCGCCAAACCCGCGATGACCCATGTCGTCGTTACCGGCCGCAACGCGCCGCAGGCACTGATCGACGCCGCGGATCTTGTGACAGAGATGCGCGCGGTCAAACATCCCTTCCGCGAACAGAATGTCCGGGCGCAGGCCGGGGTCGAGTTCTGACCATGACGGCGCGCCGGCTCCTCCTCCTCGCCCTGCTGCTCGCGGGTGCGGGCGGCTTGTGGGCGGCGGGCCCGCAGGCGCCCGCAAGGGCCGCAGCGGTGCCGCAGCGCATCGTGTCGGTCAATCTGTGCGCCGACCAGCTCGTTCTCGCGCTGGCCGACCGTAGCCAGATCGCCGGGCTGACGCGCAACGCCGCCGACCCCGAAATGTCGGGCGAAGCCGACGCCGCGCGGGGCCTGCCGATCCTGAGCCAGTCGGCCGAGCAGATATTGGCGATCGAACCCGACCGGATCATCGGCATGCCCGCGAGCCGCAGCGCCGCGCTCGCCGCGCTGCCCGGACAGACGTATCCGCTCCTCGATCTCGACACGGCGAACCGGCTCGACCAGATTTACGCCTCGATCCGTCAGACCGCCGCCGCGGTCGGGCACCGCGCGCGAGGCGAAGCACTGGTGGGCCAGATGGAACGAGCGCTGGCCGGGCTCCCGAAACCAGGACGCGGTCGCGTCGCGGCCTATTACCAGCGGCGCGGCTATATGACCGGCACCGGGACGCTCGTCGACGAGTTGATGGCCCGGCTCGGCCTCGTCAATCTCGCCGCAAAACTGGGCAAGCCGCCGCTGTCGCAGGTCAGCCTGGAAGAAATGGTCGCGGCGAAGCCCGATTTCCTGATCGTCGAAAGCGCGACGAACCAAGTCACCGACCAGGGCAGCGAAATGCTGCACCACCCCGCGCTCGACGGCATAGCGCGGATCAGCGTGCCGCAGGCATGGACCGTGTGCGGCAGCCCCGCCTATGTCGATGCGGCACGGAGCATCGCGGCGCAGATCGCGCGCATCGATGGGACCGCAGGCTGATGCGCTTCGCCCCGCCCCGCTGGACATTGCTCGCCGCGCTTTCGGCGCTCGCTATCGCCGCCGCGCTCGCTTCGCTGTTGTTCGGTCCGGTCGACCTGTCCCTTGCCCGACTGTTCGGCGCGGCGGCAGGCGACGGCGACCGTATCGCCCGGATCATCCTGTTCGACCTGCGCCTGCCGCGCACACTGCTCGCGCTGGCGGTCGGCGCGATTCTGGGCCTTTCGGGCGCTGCGCTGCAGGGCTATCTGCGCAACCCGCTCGCCGAACCCTCGGTACTGGGCACCTCGAACGCCGCGGCGCTCGGCGCGGTCGCGGCGTTGTATTTCGGGCTCGCGGAACTGCATCCGGCCATGTTGCCGCTGCTGGCGATCGGCGGCGCGGTCGTCGCGCTGGCGATCCTGTTCCTGCTCGCGGGACGCGCCGAAAGCCCATTGACGCTGATCCTCGCCGGGATCGCGGTCGCCACCCTCGCCGGCGCGGGGATCAGCCTGTCGCTCAACCTGTCGCCCAACCCCTTTGCGGCGATGGAGATCATGACGTGGCTGCTCGGCAGCCTCGAGAACCGGTCTTTCGCGCATCTGTGGGTTGCCCTGCCCTGCATCGCCCTCGGCGGGCTGCTGTTGCTGTGGGACGGCCGCGCGCTCGATGCGCTGACGCTGGGCGAGGACGGCGCGCAGGCCCTCGGCGTCGACCTGAAGCGCACGCGGCTGCGGCTGTTGCTCGGTACCGCGATCGGGGTCGGCGGTGCGGTCGCGGTGTCGGGCGCGATCGGCTTCGTCGGGCTGATCGTCCCGCACCTGGTTCGTCCGCTCACCGACCGCAGCCCGTCGGCGATCCTGCTCCCCTCGGCGATCGGCGGCGCCGCGCTGCTGACTCTCGCCGACATAGGGGTGCGGATCATCCCGACGACCAACGAACTGAAGCTGGGCGTCGTCACGGCGTTTCTGGGAGTACCGGTGTTCCTGATCTATCTGATGCGCGAGCGGCGGCTATGGTGACCATGACCCTCTCCGGCGTCGGGGTGACGCTCGGGCGGCGCGCCGTGCTGCATCAGGTGGATGCGGCGTTCGCGCCCGGCACGCTGACCGGCATCGTCGGGCCGAACGGCGCGGGAAAATCGACGCTGGCGCGCGCGATGCTGGCGCTGGTGCCGGCGACCGGACGGATCGAGATCGACAGTCGGCCGGCGCAGGCGATGCCACGCGCGGAGCTGGCGCGCCGGGTCGCCTATCTGCCGCAGGGGCAATCGTTGCACTGGCCGCTGACGGTCGAACGGCTGGTCGAACTGGGGCGCCTGCCGCACCTCGCGCCGATGTCGCGGATCGGCGCCGCCGACCGGGCCGCGATTGACCGGGCGATGGCACGCGCCGACGTGCTGAGCCTGCGCGAGCGCGATGCGACCGAGCTGTCGGGCGGTGAACGCGCGCGCGTGCTCTTTGCCCGCGCGCTCGCGGTCGAGGCGCCCGCATTGATCGCCGACGAACCGCTCGCCAGCCTCGATCCCGGGCACCAGATCGACGTGATGGACCTGCTGCGCGCCGAAGCGTCGGCGGGGTCGTTGGTCATCGCGGTGCTCCACGACCTGACGATGGCGGCGCGCTATTGCGATCGCCTGCTGATCGTCGATGCCGGGCGTATCGCCGCCGACGGCCCGCCCGCCGAGGTGCTGACCCCCGAATTGCTGCGCACCGTCTATGGCATCGCCGCCCGCGTCGAGACCGACGGCGACTGGCCGACGGTGAC
>CAZSMB010000028.1:21737-24121 GCA_964607625.1 uncultured Sphingopyxis sp.
CCGTCTATGGCATCGCCGCCCGCGTCGAGACCGACGGCGACTGGCCGACGGTGACGACCCTTGGCCGGATTTGACGATTTTGCATCGCAGCAATTGACCAACGCTTCGCATTCGATGTAACGCCCGCGATGCGACGGGTTCCCCTTACGGGGATCAAAAGGGAACGGGAAAACCCCGGCTGCCCCTGCAACTGTACGCGGCGAGCCATCGGCCGAATGCCATTGGGATGCCCATCCCGAGAAGGCGGTCGAACCGGCGCTGACCCGCAAGCCAGGAGACCTGCCCGCCGCGGTCGTCCTTCGTGCGGACAGGGTGTGCCGGGCGGACGGGGGTGAACCCGAGAGACGACAGCATTGGCCGTGCCTTTGGGCGCGCGCCCGGTGCTGTGCGCGCTGCGCCCGGTGCCGGCGTACGTGTGGAGGCACGGTGTCGTCGAAAGGGAAGACCCGTGTTCAGATATCCGATTTGCCTCTCCGCATCCTGCGCGGCGCTCGCCGCCGCGTCCCCACTCCACGCGCAACAGGCGCCGGCCCCCGATGCCGCCGCGCCCGAAGGCGCCGGCTCCATCGTCGTCACCGCGACCCGCGCCGCGCTCAGCCCCGACCGGATCCCGGCGTCGGTAAGCGTGCTCGGCAAGGCGGCGATCGACCGTGCGCAAGACATGGGCGTCACCGAATTGCTGCTGCGTACGCCCAGCGTCAGCCTGTCGCGCAACGGCGGCTATGGCACCTCGACCTCGCTGCGCATTCGCGGCGCCGAATCCGATCACACCGTCGTCGTGATCGACGGGGTAAAGCTCAACGATCCGTCGTCGACCGGCGGCGGCTATAATTTCGCTAATCTGCTGACCGGCGACATCGCGCGGATCGAAGTGCTGCGCGGTCCGCAGTCGACCCTGTGGGGAAGCCAGGCGATCGGAGGCGTCGTCAACATCGTCACCGCCACGCCCGAAAAGCCGCTCGAAGGCAGTTTCGACGTCGAAGCGGGATCGCGCGACACGGTGAGCGCCCGCGCCGCGATCGGCGGACGCAGCGGCCCGCTCGCGTGGCGGGTCGGCGGGCAGAGCTTCACCACCGCGGGCATTTCGGCAATCGCCCCCGAATTCGGCGGCGGCGAGCGCGACGGCTATCGTAACCGCAGCGCGACGGGACGCGCCGAGCTCGAGCTTGCGCCCAATCTGAGCGTCGACCTGCGCGGCTATTATTCGTCGGGCCGCGTCGAATTCGACGCGTTCAACGGCGATTCGAACGATTATGGGCTGAATCAGGAGTTCGTCGGCTATGCCGGGGCGAATTTCGACCTGCTGAACGGCGCGTTCCGCAACCGCGTCGCCTTTGCCTATACCGACACCAACCGCGATAATTTCAACCCCGACCGCGAGCGCCAGCGCAGCTTTCAGGCGGATGGCCAGAACCGGCGCTGGGAATATCAGGGCAGCCTGGCGATCACGCAGGGCGTGACCGCCATCTTCGGGCTCGAAAATGAACGCTCGCGCTTCAAGAGCCGATCGCCCGCCGCCGCGCTCGCGACGCCGCTGCCGGACTTCGTCGGCGGCCGGGTCGAAACGACCAGCGCCTATGGCCAGCTCAGCATCGAGCCCCTCGACGGACTGACGCTGAACGGCGGCGTCCGCTACGACGATCACAATCGCTATGGCGGGCAAAGCCTGTTCTCCGCCGGCGGCGTGTGGCGGCTTGCCAGCGGCACGGTGCTGCGCGCCAGCTATGGCGAAGGCTTCAAGGCGCCGACATTGTACCAGCTGTTCAGCGAATATGGGAACGCCGACCTGAACCCCGAACAGGCGCACGGCTGGGAAGCGGGGATCGAGCAGCATTTTCTGGACGACCGTCTGACCGTCGGCGCGAACTGGTTCGACCGCACGACGACGCAGCAGATCGTCTATAACGGCTGTTCGGCGGGATCGATCGATCCGCTCTGCCATGTCCCCGGCGACCCGTCGACGCCGCGCTGGGGCTATTATGCCAATGTCGCGCGCGCCAAGGCGCACGGGATCGAGGCTGCCGCCGCGCTGACCGTCGGGGCGCTGTCGCTCGACGGCAACTACAGCTGGACCGTCGCGGAGGATCGTTCGCCGGACAGCGCGACCTACGGCAACTGGCTGGCACGCCGCCCGCGCCACAGCGCCAATGCCTCGGCCAGCTATCGCTTTCCGTTCGGCCTGACGCTGGGCACCGCGGTGCGCTGGTCGGGCAAAAGCTATGACAATGCGGCGAACACGACGAAGCTCGACGCCTATACCCTCGTCGACCTGCGCGCCGAAGTGGCGCTGTCCGAACGGGTGAGCCTGTTCGCGCGCGCCGAAAACCTGTTCGACGAGCAATATATGACCGCCTATCGCTATGGCGCCCTCGGCCGCAGTATCT
>CAZSMB010000029.1:0-24042 GCA_964607625.1 uncultured Sphingopyxis sp.
TCCGACTGGACCGGCAGCGTCAGCGTGCTGCCATTGCTCGCTTCCAGCGCAAAGCGGCCGCGACTGAAGGCGATGCGGTCGAGCCGGGCATCGCGCGCCGGAATCGTTGCGGCATCGTCCTCGAAGCGCAGCCGGTCGGTTCCCGCGCTCGTCCGCAACGATACGTCGAGCGGCCCCGGTCCGCCCAGCCCGGCGGTCAGGCGGATCTGGCCGCCCGCGCACACCATGCTGACAAGGGCGTTCCCGCTGCCGGCAGCCGTGAAGCGCGCAGCGCGCGCGCTTGCGTCATAATGCCACGCGCCGCCATCCAGTTTGCGTTCGTCCCACGGCTTTGCAGGCGGCGGGGCCGGCGGCAGCGGTTCGGGGACGACAGCGGGTGCGGGGGCCGGCGTGGGGGTGTCGGGCACCGGAATCGCGGTGCAGGCGGCGATCGCAAGCATCGGCAGCATTGCCGCGCTCCATCGAAACAGATTCGTTTTTTCCGTCACTTACCAAATCCCCGCCATTCGATGACCTCGTCCAGATCGGCGCGCGGCACCGGCCACCGGTTCACCGCCGCATCGTCGTCGGCATAGCCGATCGCAAGCCCGGTAAACAGGATCTGCCCGTCGTCGATCCCGAGCGTCGCACGCACCGTCTCGCCATACATCGCCCAGCATTCCTGCGGGCAGCTCGCAAGGCCCTTTTCGACCAGCATCAGCATCACCGATTGCAGCCACATGCCCATGTCGGCCCATTGCGGCGGCCCCATGATCCGCGAGCAATGGAGGAACAGCATCACCGGCGCGCCGAAACCGGTATAATTGTGCAGGAACTGCGCCAGCCGGCCGCGCTTGTCCTCGCGCGGGATGCCCAGCGCGGCATAGAGGCCTTCGCCGACGCCGAACCGGCGCGCCTCCCACGGATCGGTCAGCCCCTTGGG
The DNA here is from genome assembly GCA_964607625.1 of uncultured Sphingopyxis sp. Taxonomy (GTDB): domain Bacteria; phylum Pseudomonadota; class Alphaproteobacteria; order Sphingomonadales; family Sphingomonadaceae; genus Sphingopyxis. The sequence continues at coordinate 923 of CAZSMB010000029.1, forward strand.
ATAGATGTCATATTCCGCCTGTTGCCCCGCGCGTCCCATCGCGATACGCGCCGCGACCGCATCCTTGACCGCCTGCCACGGCGCGCCGGTCAGCACCACCGCCTGCCACGGCTGGAGGTTGCCGCCCGACGGCGCGCGCTGCGCTGCGGCGAACACCTCTTCCAACAGCGCGGGGGCGACCGCGCGGTCGGCGAAGGCGCGGACCGATCGGCGCATCCGGAGCGCGCCGGCGACGGTGTGGGGGAGGGTGTCAGTCGCTTGCATATTTATCCTCTCGGCGCTTGCCGAACAGCAATTGCCGTTCGAGGCGCAGCTTCAGCTGGCGGTAATAGGAGGTCAGGAAAACGCTGTCCTCTTCGGCGGCCGTGCGGCCGATCTTGACGCGGATCGTGTCGGCGACCTCGCGCATCTGCCTGGCATCGGCGATCCGCAGCACATGTTCGAGCTGCTGAAGCTCGAAAATGCCATAGACGGCCAGTTCGGCGTCGCCGAACTCGATCGCATGCGCGGCCTCGCCGCTCGCCATGTCGCGGTCGAGCTTGCGCCGCCCGGCCATGACGACCCAGGTCCCCGCGATCAGGTCGCCCATCCGCATCCGGTCGCGATTGAACAGCGGAAACAGGCTGAGCGTCAAGGCCCAGGCGACCCCGGCCAAGACTGTCCACGCGCTCGCCATATCCTCGACCGCGCTCGCCGACAGCATCGTCAGCGGCAGGAACAGCTCGAGCTCGCGGATCAGGTTGCGCGCCACCACGGCATCGGCGGTCAGCCGGCCGCCGTCGCGCGCGACGACGCGAATTCCCATCAGCCGCTTGCCGGGGGTGGCCGCGCGCTGCCCGAGCTCGAATCCGATGAACCAGAAATTGCGAAGCACGAAGCCGCCGAGCATCCAGATCGTCAGCATCACGGTCGACCGCGACGAAATGCCCGCCCACGCCATCAGCAGCGTGAACAGGATCAACGCGACGACGATGAGGACAAGGTCGATGATCAGGGCGCCGAACCGCAACGCCGCGCTCGCGATCCGCAGCTCCAGGTCGACGCCCTCGGGCGTGACGAATTGCCGGACCTTTTTCGCTTGCGCGCTGCGCAGCTCGGCGTTGGCGCGTGCCGCGGTCATGCCGCCTTGTCCCGGCGCGGAATGTAATAATAGCCCAGCCAGAAGAGCAGCATGACGCCGCCGATCGCATAGCGCGCGCCGGTGTCGGTGATCAGTTGCCGCCCGAAGCCTTCGAGCAGACCGGCGGCGAGCAGCATGATGATCACCCCGACCATCACCTTGCCCGCGGTGCGCCCCGCTTCGGCCGCGGCCTCCAGGCGGCCTCGGGCACCGGGAAAGACCACGGCGGTGCCGATCTTCAGTCCCGCCGCCCCGGCGAGCGTCGCGGCGAACAGCTCGGTCGTGCCGTGGATGAACAGCCAGCCGCCGAAATCGAGTCCGAGCCCCTTCGCCGAAAAGACCGCGAGCATCGCGCCGAGCCCGAGCCCCTGATAATATTCGAGGATCATCGTCGGAATGCCGAATGCAAAGCCGAGCGCAAAGGCCATGATCGACACGCGGCTGTTGTGGGTGAAAAGATAGGTCGCAAAGACGTGCAGCATGCCTTCCTGGTCGGCAGCCTCCTTGCCGTGGCCGATCGTGCCGCGCAGAAATTCGACCGTCGCCCGCGGATCGCGCCCCCCCGACATGCCTTCGGGAATGAAGTGGAAATACCATTCGGGTTCGTGCGCGACGAGCAGCCAGCTTGTCGCGACACCCAGGATCAGGATCAGCGCGACGATCAGCGTCTCCTTCCACAGTTCGCGCACCGCGGCGGGCCAGTCGTAAAGGAAATAGCGTTTCAGCCGGTCGCGCCGCGATTCGCGCACGCCATAGATCAGGAAGTAGCCGCGGATCGACAATCCCTCGAGATGGTCGAGCAGCGCCTTGTCCAGGCTCGTCGCACGCGCGATCGACAGCGACGACAGGGTGGCGCGATAGAGCATGGGCAGCCGGAGCAGCTCGTCGCTCGACAATGCGGCGGCACCTCGCCTTTCCAGCCGCGTGAGCAGGGCATCGAAGGCGATCCAGTCGGCCTCGCGTTCGGCGCGGAAGCGCGCGGTCGAAAAGGCGGGGGTGTCGCCGGCCGGAAGCGCGCGGTCCATCACAGGCTCCCCGACCGCTTGATGCCCAGATAGGCCTCGACGGCGCTGGCGCCCATGGCGTCGGAGGGCACTTCGATCACATCGACGCCCAGTCGCTGCAGCCGTGCAATCACGAGCTGGCGTGCCGCGAGCATCGCCGCCGCGACGTTCGCGCGCGTCACGTCGATCGCCGCTTCGGGGCGGCGGCGTTCCTCGCTCTCCAGCTCTTCGTCCTTGATGACGACAAACAACAGTCGGTGCTTTTTCACCAGCCGTCCCGCCGCGCGGATCATCAGGTCGGCGCTCGTCGCGTCGGTGAATTCGGTGAACAGGATGATCAGCGAGCGCCGGTCGAGCGCGGCGCCGAGCGTCGCGAGCGCAAGCGTGAAATTGCTCTCGACATGCGAATAGTCGATCCGCGCCGCCGCGCGCTGCAAGGCCGGGAAATCCTGCGTGTGCATATAGGCGGGGGTCAACGCATGCGGCTTCGCGGCAAAGGAGAAAAAGCTGATCCGGTCATGCAGCTTCAGGCCGACATAGGCGAGGAGCAACGCGGCCGACACCGCGCGGTCGATACGCGGCAGACCGTCCACCGCCTCTGCCATCGTTCGGCCCGCGTCGATCGCCAGCACGACGCGATTGTCGCGCTCGACGCGATATTCGCGGGCGAGCAGCTTCACGTGCCGCGCCGACGCATTCCAGTCGATCGCGCGGCGGTCCATCCCCGGCTGATATTCGGCGAGCGATTCATATTCGCTGCCTTCGCCGCGCAGCCGTTGTTGCCTCAGACCGAACAGGCTGTTGCGCTGGAACAGTCTTTTACCTTCCTCGGTCGCGGCGCGCAGGCTGGGAACGACGCTGATCGCGCGCTCCAGCGCGAAGCGCCGCTGCTTCCACACCAGGCCCAGCGGGCCGCGCCAGCGCAGCCATGCCGCCCCGATCGACGCCTCCCCGCGTCGCGAGGCGGTCAGCGCGACCGTCTGGACCAGCATGTGCCGCGCCCCTTCGTCCGCGTCGGCAGCGCGCATATATCCCGCAACGCGTCCGCCCTCGGCAAGCCGCTCGTCGACTTGCAAGGCCAGCTCGGCCCGGGCGGGGACCGCGGTCCGGCCGTGCGCCGCGAGCGTCAGCGTGAATGGGTCGCCCACCCCGATCTGATTCGGGGCCTGTACGTCCAGCGCGAGCCGGCGAGGGCTCGCCCCCAGGCCGAGGTCGAGCAGCAGGCAGGCCGCGATGGCTCCGATCCACGCCGGCGCGACGAGCCAAAGTTCGGGCCGGATCAGCCCGAGCGCCAGCGCCGCCGGTGCCCCCGCGAGCAACAGAAAGATCGCGCGGCGGGTGGGGTAGATCACCGCGGCACGTCCTCGCGCTCGAGCAATGCCGCCACGACCTCCTCGACGCTGCGACCTTCGATTTCCGCGGCCGCCGACAGGATGACGCGGTGGCGCAACACCCCGCCGGCAAGCCGCTGGACGTCGTCGGGAATTGCATAGTCGCGTCCGTCGAGCGCGGCGGCGGCGCAGGCGGCACGCGCGAGCAGGGTGGCGGCGCGCGGACTCGCGCCACACTCCAGGTCGGCGCTTTCGCGGGTCGCGCGGACGAGGCGGACGATATAATCGACGATCTCGTCGGCGAGCCGGACGCTGGCGATCGCGTCGATCGCCGCAGCGATCGTCTCCGCGTCGGCCACCTGTTCGACCCCGAAGTCGGCGACCGCCGGGCTTTTGAAGCGCCCGCCGTGATCGGCGACGATCCGCCGTTCCTCGTCGGCGGCGGGATAGTCGACGACGAGTTTGAACAGAAAGCGGTCGAGTTGCGCTTCCGGCAGCGGATAGACACCCTGCTGCTCGATGGGGTTCTGTGTTGCGAGCACGGTGAAGCGCGGGCTCATCGCATGCGCCTCGCCGCCGACCGTGACGTGCCGCTCCTGCATCGCCTCCAGCAGCGCCGCCTGCGTCTTGGGCGGGGTTCGGTTGATCTCGTCGGCAAGGAGCAGTTCGGTGAAAATCGGCCCCTTGGTCAAGGTGAAGCTTGACGTCTGGAAATTGAACAGGTTCGAGCCCAATATGTCGCCGGGCATCAGGTCGGGGGTAAACTGGATCCGCCCGAAATCGAGCCCGACCGCGCGGGCAAAGGCTTGCGCGAGCAGGGTCTTTGCGGTGCCCGGCGGCCCTTCGAGCAACACATGGCCGCCGGCCAGCAGCGCGATCGTGACCATGCGGGTCAGATCGCCTTGCCCGAAGACGGCCTTTGCCACTTCCGTTTCGATCGCCGTGCCGAGCGCCGCCACGCTTTCGATGGGATTAGCTGTCACGCAATAAGTCCTTTCTGATGTCGTGGAGCGCCTGTGCATCGTCGAGAAACGCGTGCGAAGAGCGCGCGAGCGGCAATCGCCGCGCGAGCGCCGAAAAGGATTCGCGCCCGTCGGAAATATGCCGGTCGATCCAGGCGTCGGTGTCGGCTTCGGTCATCCCCGCGGGGGCGTGCAGCCGCCGCGCGATCGCGCTGCGCTGGCTGCGAACATAGGCGCCCGCGCCATCGAGCTGGCGCCGCGCCTGTTCGATCAGTTCGGCGCTGTTCGCGATCAGCGCCGCTTTCGACAGCGCGATCGTCCGGCCTGGCTTGAGCGCGGGCCCGAAGCGCATCCAGGCCTGCCACAACGCGAGCAATCCGGCGGCGATCAGGCACAGGGTGACGCCGATAAAAGGCGGTACGAAGGCAAAGCGCAGCAGCGATCGGCCGCCGCCGAATCCGTCCAGCGTCAGGTCGAAGGCGAAACCGTCCGCATTCGCATCCTCGCCGATCGCATCGAGGAGCAGCGCGGCTTCGCGCGCCCGGTCGCGCGATGCAAAGGCGAAATTGTCCAGAAGGTCGGGATCGGCGAGCACATAGCGGTCGCCGTCCTTGCTACGCGCGAGCACGGCCTTGCCGTCGGGCGCGGCGACCAGCGTTTCGAGCGCCTCTCCGCTCACCGTCTGCACCTCGCCGGGCAGGGTGACCGCGATGGTCCGTCCGGCGACATCGCCGCGCACCTGCCGCGCGCCCTTGCCATTGCCGACCTCCACCGTTCCAAAGCGGCTCGACGGCAGCAACCGGCTGGACGGCGGCACGGCGACCGACGGGCCGGCCCATCCCGGCTTTTCGGCCTCGCCGGGGATCGGCAGCGTGAACCATTTCGGCAGAATGATCAGCGTCGCGCCGCCGCGCTGCGCGTCGAGCAGCTCCTCGATCTCGCCGGGCTGCGTCTGGTGTGTCGGGGTCAGGATCAAAAGGGGGCGGCCGGTGCCATAGCGGCTCCAGACCTGCCGGCGCAGCGTGACGTCGGCCCCCGCGCGCTCCATCAGGTCGACGATTCCGGCATAGCCCGGCGCCCCGCGCGACAGGGCATGGCCCTTGCCGTCGTTGCCGCTCTTCAGGTCGGGGCCGAGCGCGATCAGCGCCCACAGCGCGATGAAGGCCGCGATACCGATCGCGATCACCGCACCGATCAGCCGGGCGTCGAAAGCCCTCTCGCTGGCTGCCGTTCCGCTCATCCGCGCGCCCAGTTCTTCGGCACCGTCAACTCGGCATAGGCCGCGCGGCAGCGCTCCCACCCGTCCGCATCGATCGCGCGTCCGCCGAACAGGCTGATCTCGACCGCGCGCGCGATGCTGGCGAAGGCGCCGCGCGCGACGGCGGGCAGGTCGTGCGTGGCGGAGAGGTCGCGCGAGGTCATCGCCGGCCGTACCAGGCCAGGCCGCCGGACCTCGATATCCTCGATGCTGCGATAGAGGAGCAGGTGCGCCGCTTCGGCAAATCGTCCCGCCGCGGCGAGCGCGTCGGCTTCGACGAGCAGCGCGCGCGCGGCGCCGGCTTCGATCACGCCGACGTCATCGTCCGCCTCGGGCCGCGCGCGGCCGGTCAGGCGGTCGACCCACGCGGCAAAGGCCGGCACCAGATGATAGAGCAGATAGGCGGCGAGCAGGATGCCCGCGATCCACATTGCCGGTTTAAAGGCCGGTTCGGCCCATCTGAGCAGGTCGATCAGCCAGTCGGGATTCTTCGGCGCCTCTGGCGGCGGGGGCAGGCTGGTCTGGATCGTTCCGCCGGCAATGGTCTGGCTATATCCGGGACCGACCAGCTCGGGATCGATCAGCCAGCCCTCGTCCGGTGCTGCGGCAGCGGCTGCCTGGGCGAGACCCATTGGCATCATGTTGAAATTCCGGCCTCGCCCCGCTTGATCATCACGGATGCTGGTAGCGTGAGCCGCCGTGACAAGGCAAGAGATGCTTGCACCGGTTCCTGCCCCGTTCTAGCGCGCGGACAATGGTTGCGGGTGCAACCAGGTGGCGGGCAGGAGGATCGGCGTGGACGCGGCGCAGGCGGTACATGAAAAGTTTCTGGCGGCGCTTGGCAACGGGCGGCTCGCACGCCGCGCCGATGCGCCAGACCCCGCCGCCGCCGGCCTGTCGCGCGCCGAAGCTGTCGACATTTTCCTCTCGCAATTGACCAGCCGCCAGATGGACCGTCTGTCGCGCACGCTGCAGGCGCGCGGGGAGGGGTTCTACACGATCGGCTCGTCGGGACATGAAGGCAACGCCGCGGTCGCCGCGGCGCTGCGCGTGACCGACATGGCGTTCCTCCATTATCGCTCGAACGCGTTCCAGCTTCACCGCGCCCGTCAATGCCCGGGCCAGACGCCGAACTGGGACATGCTGCTCAGCTTCGCGGCGTCGAGCGAAGATCCGATCTCGGGCGGGCGGCACAAGGTCATCGGGTCGAAGCCGCTCGCGATTCCGCCGCAAACCTCGACCATCGCCTCGCACCTGCCCAAGGCCGTCGGCGCCGCCTTTTCGGTCGGCATCGCGCGCCGGCTGGGGATGACCGGCCGGCCGCTGCCCGACGACGCGGTGATCCTTGCCAGTTTCGGCGACGCCTCGGCGAATCATTCGACCGCGCAGGGGGCGTTCAACACCGCTGGCTGGGCGGCGTTCCAGGGTACGCCGATGCCGCTCGTCTTCCTGTGCGAAGACAATGGCATCGGCATCTCGACGCGCACCCCGACGGGGTGGATCGAGGCGCAGTTCCGCCAGCGCGCCGGTCTCCACTATATTCGCTGCGACGGCACCGATCTCGTCTCGGCCTATGCCGGCGCGAAAGACGCGGCCGATCATGCGCGCCGGATGCGCAAGCCGGTATTCCTGCACATGGCGACGGTCCGCCTTTATGGTCATGCGGGATCGGACGTACAGGGCGCCTATCTGCCGAAAACGCTGATAGAGGCGGACGAGGCGCGCGATCCCTTGCTTGCGGGGGCGGCGTTGATGGCGGAGCAGGGCTGGATGTCGGCGGCCGAAATCGCGGAGGCCTATGAAGACATCGGCGCCACGCTCGCGCGGCAGGCCGAAGCCGCGATCCGGCGACCGAAGCTGACGACCGCTGCGGCGGTGATGGAAAGCCTGATCCCGCCGAAATGCACCCGCCCGCGCGCGAACACCCCGTCCGCGGACGATCGCGCCGCGATGTTCGGCGGCGATGCCGCGGCGATGGACAAGCCGATGCACATGGCGCGCCTCCTTTCCTGGGCGCTCGCCGACCTGATGCTCGCGCACCGGGAGATCATCGTCGCCGGCGAGGATGTCGGACCAAAAGGCGGGGTGTATAATGTCACCGCCAAGCTCCACCAGCGCTTCGGGTCGGCGCGCGTGGTCAACACGTTGCTGGACGAACAATCGATCCTGGGCCTTGCGATCGGCCTGGCACACAACGGGTTCGTCCCAATGCCCGAAATCCAGTTCCTCGCCTATGTCCACAATGCCGAGGACCAGATTCGCGGCGAAGCGGCGACCTTGAGCTTCTTTTCGAACGGCCAATACACCAATCCGATGGTCATCCGTATCGCCGGGCTGGGGTATCAAAAGGGCTTCGGCGGCCATTTTCACAACGACAATAGTCTTGCCGTCTTTCGCGATATTCCCGGCGTCATCCTCGCGGTGCCGTCCAACGGGCGCGATGCGGTGGCGATGCTGCGCGAATGCGTCCGCCTTGCCCGCGAGGAACAGCGCGTTGTCGTCTTCGTCGAACCGATCGCGCTGTACATGACCCGCGACCTGCACGAAGAGGGCGATGGGTTGTGGACCAGCGTCTACGAGGATCCGGGCGCGGGGACGCCGATCCGATTGGGCGATGTCGGCGTTCACGGCGACGGATCCGACCTCGCGATCGTCACCTATGGCAACGGCTATTACCTGTCGCGCCAGGCCGAACGGCGGCTCGCGAACGACGGCGTGAAGGCGCGGGTGATTGACCTGCGCTGGCTCGGCCCGGTCGACGAGGAGAAGCTGCTCGCGGCAGTCGGCGATGCGAAGCGCATCCTCATCGTCGACGAATGCCGCATCACCGGTTCGCAGAGCGAGGCCCTGATGGCCCTGTTCGCCGAGCGCCTGCCGGGACGAAAGGTCGCGCGGATCGCCGCCGAGGACAGCTTCATTCCGCTCGGCAAGGCGGCGACGCTGACCCTGCCGAGCCGCGATTCGATCTATGACGCCGCACGGGAGTTGCTCGCATGAGCGCGCGCCGGACCGCACTCGTCGTGGCTCCGGGTCGCGGCACCTATGGCAAGGCCGAACTGGGGAGCATCGCGCGGCTGCACGGCGCTCGCTTCGCCGATCTGATCGCCGACTTCGATGCGCAACGCCGGGCTCGCGGCCAGCCGACGGTCAGCGAACTCGACGGTGCCGAACGGTTCAGCGTCGCGACCCATATGCGCGGAGACGTCGCGGCGCCGCTGATCTATGCGGCGACGGCGCTCGATTATCTCAGCATCGACCGCGATGCCTATGACGTGGTCGCCGTCGCGGGCAATTCGATGGGCTGGTACAGCGCGCTCGCGCTCGGCGGCGCGGTGTCGGTGTCCGACGGGTTTCGCATCGCGAATGCGATGGGGCTCAACAGCCAGACCCACGGACCCGGCGGACAGGTGCTGCTTCAGGTCGTCGACGACGACTGGCGACCGGTGCCCGGGCTGCGCGAGGCGCTGTTCGCGCTGGTCGCCGACATCGATGCGCGCGCCGGGCACGCGCTCGCGCTGTCGATCGACCTGTGCGGCATGCTCGTGCTGGCGGGCGACGAGGCCGGGCTTGTCGCGCTGCTTGCGGAGGCGCCGCCCACGCCGGGCCGCGACCCCCTCCGCCTTGCCGGTCACGGCCCCTTCCACACCGCGCTGATGCACGGCAGTTCGGACAAGGCGAGGACCGAATTGCCCGCGTCGCTTTTCGGCGCGCCGGCGATCCCGCTCGTCGACGGGCGCGGCCATATCTGGCGCCGCTTTTCGTCGGATGCTGATGCGATGTGGGACTACAGCTTCGGTCACCAGATTCTGGCGCCTTATGATTTTGCGTTGTCGGTGCAGGTCGCGGTCAGGGAATTCGCTCCCGACGTGCTGATCCTGCCGGGTCCCGGCGACACGCTTGGCGGCGCGATCGCCCAGTCGCTGATCGGGATCGGGTGGCAGGGGCTGGCGTGCAAGGCCGACTTCGCGGCGCGTCAGGCACAGGATCCCATCCTGCTCGCGATGGGCCGCCCCGACCAGCGCAAGCGGGTTGTCGGCGCCGGGGAATAAGGGCCGACCGGAAGACGGGTATCTCCGGCCGGCCCTGTGGGCTGCACGGCCAGGTGGGGAAGGCCGCGCGGGTTGAACGACGGCGCCCGTGGGGACCAACACAGGGGCGGTGTGCCGTTCGATATCCTTATAGGGCCGTGCGCGCCGGGCTGGCCGCGCGTGGCCGCGATCAAGCACCATTTTGGATCGAAATCGTCCCGGCCATCGCTTCGGCGACGAAGGCGATCCGCAAGAGTTCGGCGACATTGGCGGCTCCGGCGCGGCGCATGATGTTCGCGCGGTGGACTTCGACGGTGCGCGGGCTGAGCTCGAGCCGCCGCGCGATCGCCTTGTTGCCCATCCCCGCGGCAATGGAATCGAGGATGTCGCGCTCGCGCGGTGTCAGCATCGCAATCCGCTGCTCGGCATCGCGCTGCGCCGCAAGCCTGTGGCGGAGCGCCTGCCCATCGCCGAGCGCCCGGTCGATCGTGCGCCGCACCAGCCGCGGGTCGAGCGGTGCGGGAAGCAGGTCGTGGGCGCCGCCGCGCAGAACCGCGCGTGCGTCGGCGATGCTCAACCGTTCGGCCGCGACGAAGGCGACCAGGCCGGGAACATGCGCGACGCGTTCGAGCAATGCCGCGCCGCTCGTCGATCCGGGCTGGTGCCAGTGAAACAGCAGCACCGCGTCGCCGCCGTCGGTCTCCGCGCCCGATTCGATCCAGGCATCGGCGCTCGCAAAGCTGCGTACCACGCGCGTCGTATCGGCCGCGACCGCACGAAAGCAGGCGGTGCGCTCGACCGTATCGGGAAGGATGAGGTGGATATGGTCGCCGCATTTCGTCATGCGTCGATGGTGCCGCGGACGCGCCCTCAGACCGAGGGAAAGTCGTTCGGATTTGATACCGAATCGAAGCGAAATCGTCTGCTTAGGCGAAGCAAGCCCGGCCGATCCGCGATGGGGCCGGCGTCAATGGTCGCGAATGTCCCGGCTATAGACCAGCCGGTCTTCGGCGTCGGTGATCCGGAATGAAAGGGTCCAAGGCGCCTTGTCGGGAAAGCGCGTTCGATTGACGATCTGGCGTTCGCGGGTCCCGACATAGTTGGCCGCGAGGCGCGACCGCGACGCCCCCGTTACCTCGAGCACATAATGATACCGGTCTTTCGATATCTCCTGACCGACGAGAGTCACGTCGACCAGACCGTCGTGACGGTCGACGGTCAAGCGGATCGGGGGCGAAGGCGTATCGGCCATAGAGGGCGACTCCATGCAGGCTAGGATGACGCCCGCCGTCGCGGCGGACGCGAACAAGTGCAGGGCGCGCGGGCCGACGCTCATCGTCCATCGGGCGGCAACGACGGCGGTGCCACCGGCAGCCGGTCCGAATCCTTGCCGAACATCGACTCGGACCCGGGAAACTGGTTCAGGAATCGGGCGAGCATATCGGGGCCGATCTCGCGGGCGATCAACTCGGGCGTCGGCTGCTGACCGCGCCGCCGGATCATTTCCCACGCATTGGCGACTTCCAGATAGAGCGAATCGCGCGGTCGTTCGGGCGGAACGGCCGCCAAACCGGCTTCGGGCCCGGCCGCGTCGCCTGGCAGGTCGATGGTGTCGGGCAACTGGTCGACCGCCACGTCGGCGGGCTCCGCGGTTCCGACCTGTTCGGTACGCCGGGTCCGCGCTTCATCCGGCGTCAGCACCTGATCGGCGCTCGCCGGATGCCGCTCGGGCACGCCCAAGTCGACGGGCTGCGCGGCGCACAGCAACACAAGGAAGATCGCGTTCAAGGGCTACCCGTCTGGGTGACGGTAATCGACGCCCCGCCGTTTTGAATCAGGCCAAGCCCGAGTCCCGAACCGATCTGGTCGATGGCCGCGAAATTGTCGGCGCCCAACTGCGACAGGTCCAGGATATTGCCTTCGCCCGTCTGTGCCAGGATCGCCACATTCGCCGTGCCGTCCTGGATCAGCCTTATGGAATTCGGCATCCCCGCGCTCGCATATTGCGACAGCGACGCGCTGTTGCCCGATCCCGCCTGCCAGACGGTCGCGAAGTTGCTCCCGCCCGGATCGCCCGACTGGAGTGCGTCGACGATGCCGTCGCTGCCTTCCATCGTCAGCGCCAGTCCGGACTCGGCCTCTCCGTCCTGATGCAGGGTTGCGGTCAGGTTTTCGCCGGACAGCGACAGGTCGGCTTCGGCGTCGGGTGCCTCCTGCGTCACGACGACGCCGGTCGCGGATCCGATCTGCTGCACCGACACGCGCTGATCGAAGGCACCGCCTTGAACCACCTCGGCAAAATGTCCGTCGCCCGACTGGTCGATGACGGCCGTTTGCGCAAGGCCGGCGATCGGACAGCCAAGCGTCATCGCGGCGAGCAACGGGAATCGAAAAGGGTGCATCATGCCCTCCCATCGGGTCGAAAGGGGCCCCGGAGGCGGGGGTGGCCTCCGGGGCGGGGGAGTTACTGCGCGACGTTAGCCACGTTGAACGACCCCGACTGCAGGACGGTCGAGAGATTGCCGTTCGTCAGCTGGGTGACATTCGCGACATTGTTGTTGCCGCTCTGGTCGACCGACGATCCGTTGCCCGATCCGTACTGAAGCACGAGCGCATATTGCGCGCTTCCGGACTGCGTGACCGTCGAGCTGTCGTTGTCGCCATATTGGCCGACCCCGGCATAGCTGCCCGTTCCGGTCTGGGTGATCGACGAGCTGTCGAAATTGCCCGTCTGTTCGTTGACCGCCACATGATTGTCGCCATCCTGGTCGATCGACGACATGCCGTCGTCGCCGAATTGATAGATGGTGGCCGAGAAATTCTCGGTCGGCGGGCTATCCTCGCGCTGGATGATGCTCGCATCGTTGCGGCTTCCGGTCTGATAGACGAAGGCGTCGCTGTCTTCGGCGCGCTGAACGATCGAGGCGTCGTTGTCGTCGCCGGCGAGCTGCCAGACATAGGCGACCGAGCGGTTGCCGTGGTTGAGGATGCTCGACGTGCTGTTGGTCCCCCACTGGCGAACCTCGGCATAGCCGTCGTTCGCGCGCTGGAAGACTTCCGAATCGTTCCCGTCGCCGGTCTGTTCGACATAGACCGCCGAATTGATCGGCCGGATTCCGCCGGGCGACGTCTGGTCGACCATGCTGCTGTTGCCGTTGCCCGACTGGAAGACCGTGGCGACGACCGTTTCGCCATCCTGGACGATGTCCGACGAGTTGAAGTCGCCGCTCTGGTCGACGTTCGCGTCGTCGTCGGTCCCGGTCTGCAACACCGACGATCCGTTGCCGAGTCCGCTCTGCGTGACATAGGCTTCGCCGACGTCGCCGAGTTGGTCGACGCTGCTGTTGTTGCCACGCCCGACCTGGGTGACTTCGGCGATCTGGCCGCCGGTGCCGGCCTGGTTGATGCTGCTCGTGTTGCCATAGCTGTCATCGGTCAGCGCCAGCGTGGCGTCGCCCTGGATCACGGTCGCGCTGTTGCCATCGCTCGACTGGGTGATCGTCGAGGACTGCCAATCGTCGACCTGCGTCACGTCGGCTACGTTGTTGCTGCCCGACTGGCCGATATAGGAATCGGTCTGGATCGAGAAGGTCGACGTGTCCTGCGACACATTCGCCAGGTTGTTGTCGCCCGTCTGGTCGATCACCGACAGGTTGATCGGGGTCGAACCGGTGCCGTCGTCGGCCTGGGTCACATTGGCCTGGTTGTTGGCGCCGCTCTGGTTGACGGTCGAATCGCCGCCGGTCAGCGAGCCGGTCTGATCGACGTTGGCAAGATTGCCGACATTCGACTGGTTGACCGTGCTGACCGATTGCGCGAGCGCCGGTCCGGCGATCGCCAGCGCCAGCACTGATGCTGCGCTCATCATCATCCTTTTCATCGTCATGCTCCTTACAACTGCGGCAAGGGCTGCCCCTGTCGCTTCGCAACGGCCGGACATGGATTGCGTCGCCAGCGCCGGCCCGCTGGTCGCCGACGGGAAGAAATGACGATGAAGTGCCGGCGGCATTGCTATCGCCCCGCCTTGCAGCAACCGCCTCGCTGTTATAGAAAGACGGTCGGTCGCTTCATGCGTCCGGCAGGTTTCCCGTAAACCTTGCCAGGTTCGGACTCGCCGACATCAGGACACCAATCAGGGTGTCGACGGGTCCGCATCTTTCGCCGGATTGGCCGGCGCTGTTCGCTATCCTCCTTCTTTCTCGTTCGCGCGCGGACCATTGGGCACGGGCGTGGCCGAAACATCGGGTTGTGGCTGGGCATAGTCGAGCGCGGCTCGCGGCGACGGGGCGGCGGGCGTGGTCGGGCGCGCCGATATCTGCGCGGGACGCGCCATCGGCGTCGGGACCTGCACCTGCGTATACCCCGCCGTACAGGCGCCGGTTATCGTGCTGCCGTCGGCGCGCTTGGCGAACTGGACGGCGGCAGGATCGATATTGTCCCGGCGGGCGAAATATTGGCGCAGCAGATTTTCGCTGTAATCGGGCGGCGTCGCCATGCACCAGAGGTCCCGGCTCGCGCCCTCGACGACCAGGCCATAGACCGCCGCCTCGATCGCCTGCTGCAGGGCAAGCGCGTCGGGCTCGTTGGTCGCCACGCCCGCTTCGGCTTCCAGCAGTTCCTTGAAAGCGACATAGCGGAAGGCATCGGCGTTCAGCCCGATCGACGCGATCGACTTGCGGACGCTGACCGTCAACAGGACTTCGCCCGTCTTGACGCTGACCGCGCGAAGATAAAGAGTGACCGTATCCTCGCGATATTTCGTGCTGCCGCCGATCCCCAGGAAGCGTGCACCGATCCCGCCGCTCTTGGTATTGGTGTCATAGCCGATGATCCCGCCTTCCAGGATCACGCCCGCAAAGAGCAGCGGCGGAAGCGCCTGGCGGTTGAGCTTGGTTTCGCCCAGATAGGCGGCGCGCATCTCTCGGATGACCGCGCGTTCCCGAAGCAGATTGTCGAGTCGTTCGCGTTCGATCACCTTGAACCAGCGACCCTGCCCGGACTCCTGCAGCGCCTTGACGAGGATCGATGTCGCCCCCTGCGTCACTGCACGCGACAGGGTCTGGACCCCATCGGTCGGCTTGAACTGTCCCGTCTGGTCGGAAAAATTGTAGACCGCGACGGGAATGCTGTCCCCCGGCGCGGGCAGACCCTGCAGGCTTTGGGTCGCCGGGGTCGGGCGAACCGGTTGCGGTTCCGACCACGACTTGCCGTCGTACACTGCGCACCCCGAAGGCAGCAGCGCGGCCAAGGCAAGGGCAAGGACCGGGGCGGGCGCGCGCGTCATCCGCCCAACTCCGACCCGTCGGTATCGCTCTGCAGCAGCGGAATGACGATTTCGGTGACGCTGCCGTCCGCATTATTGGTGATCGTCAGAGTGACCGAATCGATCCCGCGAACAAAGGATATCTCCTGGTCGCCGAACTGGATCAGCCCGCTATCCTGCGCATTCTCGCCAAAAATGATGTCGGTGATCTGTGTTGCGAGCGACGACAGCAACCGGCTCTGCAAGGTTCGCAGGAACTGCTGGGCGGGGTCGGTCGAGGTCGTCGCATTGGGATCCTTATACTTGTTCTGCGCGGAAGCAACGCCCAGCAAATGCGCCGAGTTGAACGGATTGCCCCCGAATGACGGATTGACCGGCGTATAGACGATGTCCTGCGCGACGGCCGCCCCGGACAATCCGAATGTGGCGATTGCGGTCAAGACGACCGACACGGCGCATCGCTCGCGTGATGAAGCCATCACACCCTCCTTGCTCTACCGATTTTCGTGCGTCCCGTTGTTGGCTCGGACGGCCAGGCCCGCGAGGGCCATGCCGACCGGCGACCACGGCCGTGAAGGCCCGTGGCGTCATCGAAACGCTATGGCGACCCGGGTGAGTCGCCTACCCGTATCACTACGGATAGTGGCCACACGGGTCGGGGTTTACCTAGTCGTGATCGTAAAGAAACAAGGAGATGGGTCGCCAGCGTTCGAAAACGGACGACTGCCCTTTGGACCGGGGAGGACCGATGTGAAGAGCGACCTGGTGCATATCGTCGATGACGATGCGGGGGTGCGGCATTCGCTGCGCCTGTTGCTGCGCTCCTATGGATATCGGGTTCTCGCCTGGCCCAACGCGGCAACATTTCTGGCCAATATCCAGTCAGACGAACCGGCGTGCGCGGTGATCGATCTGGACATGCCCGGCATGTCGGGGATTGAATTGCAGGAAAGGCTGAACGAACTCGGGCTCCCCTTGGCCACGATCATGCTTTCGGGCCACGCGGATGTCAGCACTGCTGTGTCGGCGCTTCGGCTCGGCGCGCTCAATTTCATGGAAAAGCCCGCCGACCCCCAACTTCTCCTGTTGGCGATCGGCGATGCTCTGGAAACGCTGTACAGCCGCCGGATCGTCGAAATTCAGCGCATCGAAGCGATCGAACTGCTCGGCCGCCTCTCGCCGCGCGAGCTCGAGGTGCTGCGGGCCGTCGCCAACGGCCAGCAGAACAAGATGATCGCGATCGAGCTTGGCATCAGTCCGCGGACGGTCGAGGTGTATCGCGCCAACATCATGGAAAAGCTCGATTGCCAGAGTCTTGCCGGAATCCTTAAGATCGCTTTTCGGGCCGGACTGCTCGACCCGCCGCCGGACCTGCGCCCCGATCCGCGCCCGCGGTTCGAACCGATGCGAAACTCTGCCTGATCGCCAGCCCCAAGAGGGGCCGGCTGGTGGGATTTCGGGGGACGGTGTGCGGCGTCGGACGCACGGATCTCGCGACGTTCCGATGTCACCGCGATGGTGACCCCTACGGGACTCGAACCCGTGTTTCAGCCGTGAGAGGGCCGCGTCCTAGACCGCTAGACGAAGGGGCCGTTCGGCCGATTGCGATGGTGACCCCTACGGGACTCGAACCCGTGTTTCAGCCGTGAAAGGGCCGCGTCCTAGACCGCTAGACGAAGGGGCCGTCAATCGGTGAAGCGGCGCCTTAGACGGGCCTGCGCGTGCGGTCAAGCGGATGGAGGCGCGGCCTGCGCAAAAATATTGCGCGGCGGCGCATCAGTCTGCCCAAGCGGCATCCTCGAGGTGGAGTTCGGCGGCGGGACGGCTGCCCCAATCGTCGCGTTTCGCGCGCCCCGCAAGCCAGAGGCGACGCCCGCCGCGCGCGTGGAGCAAGGTCTGGCCGAGCTCGCTTGTCGCGGCGCGGAAAGCGATCGCCTTGAAGCGCGCGCCGTCGTCACCCGCGACGATCAGGCGCAGGTGGTCGGTGCCGACCACGCCCGATTCGACGATCCGCACCGGCCCCGTCGCGACGCGCGGCGCGGGCCAGCCCGCGCCATAGGGTCCCGCACTCTCGATCGCTTCGCACCACAGCGGGTTGATCCCGCGGGGGGCGAGTACGGCATCGATCAACAGCGACTTGCCGCCGCTCGCGCGCTCGACATCGGCCGCCAGACGATCGTTCAGGAACGCCCCGAATGCGTCGATCCGGCCGCGCTCCACAGTCAGCCCCGCCGCCATAGCGTGCCCGCCGCCCGCGACCAGCAGCCCGCTTTCCTTGGCCGCGAGGATGGCGGCGCCCAGATCGACGCCGCCGATCGAGCGCCCGGACCCCTTGCCGATCCCCGCGTCGTCCAGCGCGATGACGATCGCCGGTCGATGGAGCTTCTCCTTCAGGCGCCCCGCGACGATGCCGATCACGCCGGGGTGCCAGCCGGGCGCCGCGACGATCGCAACCGGCGCGTTGGCGCATGCCGCGCTCGCCTCGATCGCCTGATCGAGCACCGCCGCCTCGATGGCCCGGCGTTCCTCGTTCAGGCGATTGAGTTCCTGCGCGATGTCGGCTGCTTCCTGCGCGTCGTTGGTCGTCAGCAGCCGCACGCCCAGATCGGATTTTCCGACACGTCCCCCGGCGTTGATCCGCGGGCCCAGTGCGAAGCCCATGTCGCTTGCGCCCGGCGGCTTGGTCAGGCGGGCTGCGTCCATCAGCGCCGCCAGGCCGATATTGCCGCGCCGGGCCATGACCTTCAGCCCCTGCGTCACAAGGGCGCGGTTGAAGCCGGTCAGGCGCGCGACGTCGGCGACGGTTCCCAATGCGACAAGGTCGAGCAGGTCGATCAGCGCCGGCTCTGGGCGCGATCCGAAAAAGCCGCGGGCCCGCAAGGTGCGCAGCAACGCCGCGCCGAGCAGGAAGGCGACGCCGACCGCGGCGAGATTGCCGTGGACCGCGGCGTCGGGTGCTTCGTCGAGCCGATTGGGGTTTACCACGGCAAAGGCTTGCGGAAGCGTGGTCGCGCATTGGTGATGATCGACGACGATGACCTCGACCCCCGCCGCCTTCGCTTCGGCGATCGCGTCGAACGCCTGCGCCCCGCAATCGACGGTGACGACCAGTCGCGAGCCTGCTTCGCCGATCTTGACCAGCGCCGCACCCGACGGACCATAGCCTTCCATCAGGCGGTCGGGGATATAAGCGCCGACGGGCACGTCGAGCGCACGAAGCAGCCGAACAAGAAGCGCCGCCGACGTCGCGCCGTCGACGTCATAGTCGCCGAAGACCGTGATCGCCTCCCTGGCCTCGACGGCCGCGGCCAGGCGCGTCGCGGCGGCGTCCATGTCGCGAAAGATCGACGGATCGGGCATGAAGCCGCGCAGCGTCGGCGCACGCTGGCGCTCGATATCGTCGCGCGCGACCCCGCGTGCGAGCAGCAATTGGGTCACAAGGTCGTCGGGCGCCAGCCCATCACCTCCCATGTCGGCGCTTTCGCGGCGCCAGTGCCAGGGCTGGCCAAGGATCGACCGATCGATACCCAGCGCGGCGCCGGTCACGCGTCGTCTCCCGCGGCCAGGATTCGCATCCGCAGCGCCTTGGCGGTCTCCAGCGGGATCGCCGGGATTTCGTGGCTCCCCAGCGAACTGCCTCCGGGAACGCCGAACACCAGCGTCGCGAGGCCCAGCGGCCGCAGCACGAAGTCGGTCCGAAGGTCGGCGCTCTGCACCGAGGCAAAGGGCAACAGCGTCATCTTCGGCTTGATCCATCCGCTGCGAATCGCGACCACGCCGTCGGTTTCTGTCCAGCCGTGAAAGCGCGCGCTGACCCACGCGCCGGCGGCGATGAGCGGGGCGATGGCGACCGCGATCCAGCCCGGCGGCTGGCCGAACGCGACGACGATGCCCCCCGCCAGGCCCGCGACGGCCGCGGCGACGAAACCGCCAAGCGCGATGATGCGATGGCTATGCTCCCACACCGCCTCGTTCGCCGGCCGCGCGATGCCGACCTCGGCGAGGACAGGATCGATTTCGGCGAGCGTGCCGAACGGCACGACCTGGTGATCCTTTTCCTTTTCGCCGTCGCTCGCCAGGCTCTGGAGCCGCAGCTCGTGCCAGTCGAAGCGCCGCCGCAGCCAGCCGGTGACGACGATCGCGGCCTGCACTCGCCGCACCGGCAGCGCGACGTCGGTGCGCGTCGTCAGGCCGCGCGTGCGGCGCAGCGCGCGCGGCTCGCGCGTCAGCCGGAAATCCCAATTGGCAAGGACCGTCAGCGCTATGCCGCTGGCAAAGCCGATGAAGAGCAGCGAGATCGCCGCGCCGACCCCGGCGATCCAGCGGTGCGCGATTACCCATTGGTCGAGGCCATAGGCTTCGGCGATGTCGATCCAGTCGAGCGGGTTGAAGATGTTGAAATCAAAAGGCAGCACATTGTCGAACAGCTGCATCGACGCACCGACGACCGCGAGCGCGGCGAGCGAGAAGTTGAACAGGCCGGCGATCAACAGCCGTTTCGGCGACATCGCGAAGAGCAGCCGGTCTTCGGCTGCCGGGGATGCCGCCCCGTCGTCGCTCGCCGACGTGTGCACCGCGAGGGCAGGGGGTGTCTCCGCGCTGCGATGGGCGCGGATGGTCGTGCGCAGCGCCTGTGCCGCGTCGAGCCCGATCGCGTCGAGCCGCGCGTCGTCGGCCTTGCCGCCGCCCGCCCCGGTTTCGAACCCGACCTTGGCGATGCCGAGCGCGCGCGCGACGAGCCCCTGTTCGATACTGACGTCCTGAATCCTGTCGAACGGTATGGTGCGGTGCTGGCGCGCGAACACACCGCTTTCGATCACGATCTCGCTCGCGCCGACCGCAAAGCGAAAGCGCAGCCACGCAAGCCAGGCAAAGACGAGCGACAAAAGCAGGAACAGCCCCAGCGCGGGGACGACATAGATCCATTTCCCGGCGATCCCGATCGCCGCGAGCGCGGGCAGGAAATTGACCGAACGCGGGCCGAGCTTGACGATCGCAAGCAGCAACGTCGCGGGGTGCAACCGCTGCCATTCGGTATCGACGGCGGGCGGCGCCGGCGCGGCGTCCCGGGCGGTCTCGCCGGACAGGGCGGCGGCGCCCGTCATGCGAAATCGGTCTGGATATGCCGGCGGATCGTTTCGCGCATCGCCGCGGCAAGGTCGGCGTGCAGCCCCGGCAGGGTGACCGTGCTGTTATGCGTGCCCGACGTGTGGACGACCAGGTGCGACAGCCCGAACAGCCGTTCGATCGGTCCCTGGCCGACGTCGATGTGCTGGACGCGAACGAAGGGAACGATCGTATCGACCCGGAACAGCCAGCCGCGCGCGACGCGCAGCTTGCCGGCGCCGATCTTGAACCCCCAGCGCGATACGCGCCGCGACGGAAAGGTCACGACGACGATGGTCCCGAGCAGCCAGGCGGCGACGGTGAGCAGGCCGAACGGACCGCCGATCGTGCGGATGACCAGCAGGTCGAGCACCGTCGCGCCGATCGCGACCGGCAGCAGGTTGAGCAGCGTCGCGATCCTCAGCACGTGCGTATAGGCGGGGTCGACCGGATCGAGCCCTTCGCTGGCATTGAGTGCGTCGGGGTCGAAGGGATCGACGGGGTGGGCGGCGAGGGTGTCGGTCATGCCCCCTCGATAGGCTCAAGCCCCCCTAGGGCACAACCACATTGAAGCGCGGGTCGGCGGGCGGGTGCAGCGCGAACCACGACAGGAATGCCGCGCGGTCGCCGTCGATCGCGATCGCGCCCGATTGCAACAGCGCGGGGAATTGCGCCTGGCCCAGCATCACATTGTCCAGTGTCGCACGGTCGACGGTGATCGTCGCGGTCGGCGCGGCTTCGGTGACGCCATAGCGCGGGAATTCGACCCCGCCTTCGACGACGACCGCGACCGTCTCCTTGCTGTCGGGAAGGACGAACTGGAAGGTGCCGGCGAGTGCGCGACCCTTCGCGGCGTCGAAGCGCGTCGCGAGAGCATCGAAGAAGACGGCGGTCGGGATGGCGCTGATGAAAGACCGGCTCTGCCCGTTGCCCGACACGGTGTCGACCTCGGTCCCGCGCAACGTCGCGGCGGCGGCCAGATAATAGTTGCGCCACGCCCCCGATTCGGCCTGGTATCCCAGCTGGTCGTAAGCCGACGCGAGGGCCGAGCGTCCCGCCGGATTGTCGGGGTCGGCGAACACCAGCTTGTTCAGCAGCTCGGCTGCCCAGCGATAGTCACCGGCCGCGATCGCCGCCCGCCCCGCAGCGAGCAGCTTGTCCGCGCCTCCAGCGAGCGCGACATATTTCGCGGCGCTTTCCTGCGGAGGGACGGGGTTGAAATCGGCGGGATTTCCGTCCCACCAGCCGAAATAGCGCTGATAGGTCGCCTTCATATTGTGATTGAGGGTTCCGTAATAGCCGCGCGTGGAAAAGTCGCGGGCCTGCACCGGCGCTTCCGCGGTCTGGTCGGCCAGTTCGTGCAGCGTCGCGCCGCGATTGGCAAGGAACAGCGTGCGATCGTGGACATAGCGATAGGCGTCGCGCTGGTCGGTCAACAGCGCCTTGACCTTGCCGGCGCCCCAGGTCGGCCAGTGGTGCGAGCCGAGGGCGACCTCGGCCGTGCCACCCCATTTGAGCAGCATCGCGTCGATGACCTTCGACCAGCGTAGCGCATCGCGGACCTGCGCCCCGCGCAGCGTCAGGATATTGTGGAGATTGTGCGTCACGACCTCGGTCGTGTGCAGGGCCTTGTAGGCGGGGATGTAGAAGACCATTTCGGCCGGCGCCTCGGTGCCGCCGGCGTCCATCGCATCGAATTCCAGCCCGTCGATGGTCAGGGTGGCGCCCGCGGCGGGTACCGTCTCGGTCGGCTCCATATACCCGATCGTTCCTGCCGACAGCCGCGGCCCCAGTCCGGTATCGACCTGTCCCTTCGGACCGGGTGCAAGGATCGAACCGAACATATAGAGCGCGCGGCGGCTCATCGCATTGCCCGCGAGCACATTCTCCGACGTGGCTTCTTCCGAAAATCCGTGCGGGGCGATGATGCGGATATGGTCTTTCGCGACCTGCTCGGGGGTCACGATCCCGCCGACGCCGCCGAAATGGTCGCTGTGACTGTGCGAAAAGATGATCGCCCTGATCGGTCGCTCGCCGTGCTTCGCCTCGACCGTGTCGGCAAATAATTTCCACGCCGCCGCCGCCGCCTCTTCGGACAGCAGCGGGTCGACGACGATCCATCCGGTCTGGCCGCGGATGACCGTCATCACCGACAAATCATATCCGCGCAGCTGCCAGATCCTGTCGGGGACGACCTCGAACAGTCCGTGGATCGCATTGAGCCGCGCCTGCCGCCACAGCGACGGATTGACCGTCGCCGGCGCGGTCTCGCTATCGAGGAAAGCATAGGCCCGGCGATCCCAGATCACCTTGCCGGTCCTGGACAGGATCAGTCCGTCGGGGATTTCGGCAATCTTGCCGCGCGAGGCGTTCTCGAAATCCTCGGCGTCGTCCAGCGGCAACCGTTTCGCAAGCTCGGCCTGGGCGGTGCGGGTCGCGTCGCTCGCCGCATCCTGCGCTGCGGCGCCTTGCGCACCCAGAAGCATCGCCATTGTCATCCACGCGCTTTTCATCGCATCCTCCCCTGATCGCTCCGGCTTGCGCCCGTCGCTGCGGCTTGGCAAGCCGGGCGCCACGGGCGTGCCGCGCTGACAGGATAGAGGATATGGCGGGCGCAGATTGCAAGCTTCTTATCATTTGGCACAGCCGGACCGGTGGCAGCCGCGCGCTCGCCGAAGCCGCGGCAAAAGGCGCGGGCGATGCCGGGGCGCTGATGCCGGCGGACGATGTCGGCCCCGAAAATTTACGGGCCGCCGCCGGCTATCTGTTCGTCGGCCCCGAAAATCTCGCCGCCTTGTCGGGCGCCATGAAGGAGATGTTCGACCGCTGCTATTATCCCTGCCTCGGTCGGATCGAGGGGCGGGCGTATGCGACGATCGTCTGCGCGGGGTCCGACGGGCAAAATGCCCAGCGACAACTCGACCGGATCGCGACGGGCTGGCGCCTCAAGCGCGTCGCCGACCCGGTGATCGTCAACACCGACGCCCAGACTCCCGAGGCGATCCTCGCGCAAAAGACGATCGGCGAGGATCGGCTCGCCGAAGCACG
>CAZSMB010000030.1:0-21448 GCA_964607625.1 uncultured Sphingopyxis sp.
AAGGATCCAAGATGAAAAGCCATGTTACCCGCGCGGCGCCCCTGCTGGCGCTCGCCCTGTCCCTGCCCGCCACCGCCGCTGCGGCAGACGCCGACGGCGATCGCACGATCATCGTCACCGCGCCCGGTGCCACCGACGCGGCCGAGGAACGCGCCGGCAAGACCGCCGGCGGTACCGACGTCGTCTCGTACGAAGACTATGCCGACAAATCGATCGTCTCGTTGCGCGACACGCTCGCCTTTTCGCCCGGCGTCTATCTGCAACCGCGCTTCGGTCAGGAGGTCCGGATCTCGATCCGCGGTTCGGGCCTCTCGCGCGGCTACCACATGCGCGGGCTGACGCTGCTCCAGGACGGGGTGCCGATCAACCTCGCCGACGACAATGGCGATTTCCAGGAGCTCGAACCGATCTTCTTCGACCATCTCGAGGTCTATCGCGGCGCCAACGCGCTGCGCTTCGGGTCTGGGACGCTCGGCGGCGCGATCAACGGCGTCACGCCGACGGGGCGCACCGCGCGGGGTGTCTATCTGCGCGGCGATGCCGGCAGCTTCGACAGCTTTCGCGGCCTGGTGTCGGCGGGCGTGGCGAGCGACCGGGTCGATGCGTGGGGTGCGGTGAGCGCCGATACGTCGAACGGCGATCGCGACCATGCACAGCGGCGCAGCCTGCGCTTTCACGGCAATGTCGGCATGAAACTGACCGAGCGCGTCACGACGCGCTTCTATGCAAGCTATAATGATATCAACCAGGAATTGCCGGGCGCCCTGACTTTTGAGGAGGCGTTGACCACCCCGCGCAAGGCCAATGCGGGCAGCGTCGCGCTCGACCAGGCGCGCGATATCGATTCGCTGCGGCTCCAGAACCGCACCAGCTTCGATTTCGGCGCGGCAAAGCTCGACGTCGGGGTCTTCCTGAACGCCAAGTCGCTCTATCACCCGATCTTCCAGGTCGTCGACCAGGAGAGCGTCGATCGCGGCGGCTATTTCCGCTTCGACTATGCAGGCGGGCCGCTCGAAGCGACGCTCGGCGGCGAATTGCGGGTCGGCGACGTCGCCTCGAAACGCTTCGTCAACCTCGTCGGCAAGCGCGGTGCCAAGACATTCCAGGCCGAACAGGATGCGCGCACCGCGACACTCTATGGCGAAGTGCGCGTGAAGCCGGTCGAGACGCTCTCGCTGATCGCGGGCGGCATTTATGCCGACGGCATGCGCAAGCAGCACGAGCTGTTCAACAGCTTTGCGGGCGGCACGGTCGACAACCGGGGCCGTGCCGACTTCGACGCCTTTTCGCCCAAGGTCGGCGTTTTGTTCGAGCCGGCACCCGGCGTGCAATTCTATGGCAATTACAGCCGTTCGGTCGAGTTTCCCGGCTTCATCGAGCTGGCGCAGGTTTCAACCTTCGTCCCGCTCGACGCGCAGCGCGCCTGGACGGCCGAAGTCGGAACGCGCGGAACCGTGGGCATTATGACCTGGGATCTTTCGCTGTATCGCGCCGACATAAAGGGCGAATTGCTGCAATATACGGTCAGCGCCGACATTCCCGCATCGACCTTCAACGCCGGCAGGACGCGGCACGAGGGCGTCGAGGCGGCGCTCGAGATCGCGCCGACCGACTGGCTGCGGCTGCGACAAGTCTATACCTACAGTAACTTCCGCTTCCGGGGCGACGTCGAGTTCGGCGACAATCGCCTGCCGGTCGTGCCCCGCCACGTCTACCGCGCCGAGCTGCGCCTCGGCAGCGACGCGTTGCACATCGCCCCGAATGTCGAATGGGTGCCGAAGGGCCCCTATGCCGATTATCGCAACGCGGTGCGGACGCCCGGCTACGCACTGATCGGCTTCACCGCCGGCGCGCGGGTGACGAAGGGGATCGATGCCTTCCTCGACGTGCGCAATATCACGGGCAAGAAGGCGATCGGCGATATCAGCGCCGCGATCGACGTTACCGACGCCTCGGCCATCTATTATCCGGTCGAGCGGCGCGCGGTGTCCGCCGGCCTCCGCGCGCGCTTTTAAAGGGGGGACGGATCATGCTTATCGGCACAAGGGTCGCCGTTGCGGCCATCGCCTTTGCAGCTGCGGCGCCGTTGCTGGCGCAGGACGTCGCCGCGGGATCGCTTCATATCGGCCAGCCCTGGTCGCGTCAGACCGCCCCCGGACAAAGCGCCGGGGGCGGCTTCCTGACCATCGCCAACCGCGGCACCGCCGACGACCGGCTGGTATCCGCCAGTTCGCCGGTCGCGGCGGAAGTCCAGATCCACCGGATGACGGTCGAGGGCGGGATTATGAAGATGCGCCAGATGGCCGACGGCCTCGTCATTCCGGCGGGCCGCACGGTGGCGCTCAGGCCGGGCGGCTATCACATCATGTTCATCGGACTGAAGCGCCCGCTGGCGCTTGGTACAAGTGTGCCCGTCACGCTGCGCTTTGCCCATGCGGGCGAGGTCGCGGTTCGCTTCAAGGTCCTGCCGATCACGGCAATGAGCGCGGAGGAGGGCGGCGATGACTGACGAGCAAGGGGCTGGAAAGCCGCTGAGGCGCTTGCGCCTCGCCCTGTGGATATTCGTCGGCATCGTGGCGGCAGGCGGTGTGATTCTGGCCGTCGTCTCTCCGTCGAAGGGCGCAAGGGACGCGCCTTCGATATCGGCCGGGGCAGGGATCGGGGGTCCGTTCACGCTGACCGCCGCCGACGGCTCCGTGCTGACCGACCAGAGGTTGAAAGGGCGACCCTTTGCAATCTTCTTCGGCTTCACCCGCTGCCCCGATGTCTGTCCGACCAGTCTTGCGCGCATGGCGAAACTGCGCAAGCAGCTCGGCGCCGATGGCGACAAGTTCGATATCGTGTTCGTGTCGGTCGACCCCGGGCATGACACGCCCGCCGACATCGGCAGCTATGTCGGCCTGTTCGGGACGCCGATCGTCGGCGCGACGGGCACCGACGACCAGCTCGCCCGGATCGAGCAGGAATATGGAGTCTATGTCCGCAAGGTTCCGATCGAAGGCGGCGACTATACCATCGATCATACCGCCGCGATCTTCCTGATGGATCGCGACGGCCGCTTCGTGACGACGATCGACTATCACGAAAATGACAGGACGGCGCTGAAAAAGCTTCGCCGGATCGTCGCGTGATCCGGGCGACAAGGAGCAAGCGATGACCGACACCGCCGCCATTCCGCTCTATCGCACGATCTGGCGCTGGCATTTCTATGCCGGGCTGTTCGTGATCCCGTTCATCCTGTTGCTGTCGGTTACCGGCGCGGCCTTCCTGTTCAAGCCGCAGACCGACCGCTGGGAAGAGCGCGCGTGGCGCGGCCTGCCGGTGGCACACCAGGTCGACGCCGATGCGCAGGTGGCGGCGGCGCTCGCGGCCTTTCCGGGCGCGCGCTTTCACTACTACCGCATCCCCGAAGCACCGGGCGATGCGGCGGTTGTCCATATCGGGCTTCCCGATGGCGCGATGCGCGACGTCGGGGTGTCGCCCCAGGGCCGGGTGCTCGGAGCGATCGACCCCGCGACGCGGCTATCGGCGGTGATGCAGAAAATCCACGGCAGCCTGCTGATGGGTGTCGGCGGCGGCGTCCTGGTCGAACTCGCGGCGAGCTGGGCGACGGTAATGATCCTCACCGGCCTCTATCTGTGGTGGCCGCGCGGGCGCGGGCTTGCGGGAGTCGTGTGGCCGCGGCTGTCGCGCGGCGGACGCACCGCCTTGCGCGACCTGCACGCGGTCACCGGCTTCTGGGTGTCGGGATTCGCGCTGGTGCTGCTGACGACCGCGCTGCCCTGGACCGATGTGTGGGCGACGGGTTTCAACGCGGTGCGCGCCGAAATGGGCTGGGTGTCGGGGCCGCGGGACTGGAAGGGCGGGCTTGGCGACCATGCGACGCACGACCACGCCGCGATGGCGGGCGCGATACCGCAGCGCGCGGCGGTCCCCGCCGTGCCGCTCGACCGCATCGTGCTGCGCGCGAAGGCCGAACATATGCCGGCGCCCGCGATCATCCAGCCGCCGGGCGCGCCGAACCTGTTCGGGCCGCCGAACGGCGACAGCTGGACCCTGACGACGCTGACCCAGAACCGGCCGCTGGTCCGCAAGGTCGGCTATGATCCGCAAACGGGGGTGGAGGTGTCGCGCAGCGGCTTCGCCGACAAGCATGTCATCGACCGCGTCGTCGGCTACGGCATCGCGTGGCACGAGGGCGCGCTGTTTGGCGTCGTCAGCCAGCTCGTCGGCGTGTTCACCGCGCTCGGCATGATCGCGCTCGCGGTCTCGGGTTTCCTGATGTGGCGCCGACGAAAGCCCGAATCGGCGCTCGGTGCGCCGCCGCCGCCGCGCGACCCCGCGAAGCTGAAGGGCGTCGCGGCGATCGTGCTGTTCCTCGCGGCGCTGCTGCCGCTGCTCGCCGCGTCGCTGGTCCTGCTGTGGCTCGCCGACCGGCTGATCCTGCCGCGCCTTCCGCGCGCCGCGCGCTGGCTCGGGGTGGTGCCGGCGCGCGCTTAGGCTGGTTCGGCCGCGACCCGCTGCGGGGCGGTCGCGACCGGTGCGGCGCCGGGGATCACGGCGTCGACGTCCTTGTTCTCGGGAAAGATCGGCCACAGAAGCTGCTGGCCCAGCGTCGCGGGCGGCAGGTCTTCGACGCCATAGCTTTCGGGAAAGCGCCGCGTGATCTTCGCAGTGCCGAACAGCACGTCCCAGAGGAAGAGCAGGTTTCCGTAATTGCCCTTGTAGTTCACGGCGGGGTCGCTCGCGTGGCGGCCGTGGTGCGCGTGGTGCGTCGCCGGCGTGCTGATCGTGCGCTCGACCACCCACATCACGGGCGCGAGCGCCTTGATGCGATAGAGCGGCGCATCCCACGCGGCGTCGCTGTGCGCCCCGATGATGACCAGCATCTTGACCACCAGGTAAAAGGCATAGAACCAGCCGAGCCCCAGATAGACGAGTGCCCCGGCGATCCAGATGTTCGGCATCATCGCATAATAGATGATGTTGTTCCGATAGACGAGCCGCACGCTCATATAGCGCGCGTTGTGATGCGCGCGGTGGAGGTTGTAGAGCCACGGGGTGCTGTGCGACGCGCGATGCCACCCATATTGGACCATGTCCTCGCACACGAGGAACAGCGCCAGCGCGGCATACCAGGGGGTGTCGAGCAGCGCGCCTTCATAGCCGGGGAAAAACCTGTGCCCAAGCGCGCCCACCGCGAGCAGGATCGCCGGCTGGGTCACCGCCATCAGCGTGAACATGCTGACGATCTCGACGATCGCGTCGTGGCGCGATTGCTCGGGCTTGGCAAAGAATTGTGTACGCAGGATCTCGACCAGGCAAAAGCCCAGATAGATGCCCGCAACGATCAGGCCCGATTGCGCCGAAGTCAAATGCACATCCCGTCTCCCGCTGGCGGCGCCGCCGCTTGCCTTTTTTTCCTTTCTGTCAGAAAGCGGCGACCAGGAATGCAAAGAAGTTATCAATTGACCCTGGCGGAGCGCACCCGCCTTCCCGCGGCCGAGCGCGACCGCCTCGCCGCGCTCGCGCCGGTGCGCGCCTTTGCCGACGGCCAGTTCGTCCAGCACCAGGGCGACCCCGGCGACAGCTTCTGGGTGGTGATCGAGGGCAATGTGCTCGCGGGTCGCTACGCAGAGGATGGCGGCTTTACCGCCTTCGCGATCGTCGGACCGGGCGATATGTTCGGAGAGCTTGCTTTCTTCACCGGCATCCCGCGACAGGCCGACGCGATGGCGAGCGGTCCCGCCCGCCTGATCGCGATCGACCGCCCGCTGCTGCGGCGGCTGATGCAGGAGGATGTCGGCTGGGCCGAACTGCTGTTGCGCAGCCTGGGCCGCCAGCTTGCGGTGTCGCTCGACGTCATCGACGCCGATCGCCGGCTGCCCGTTGCCGAGCGGCTGGTGCGCCTGCTTCGCGCGATGGCCGACGACGCCGGCGGCACCGCCCAGGTCCGCGCGACGCAGCAACAGCTTGCCGACCTGCTCGGTGTGTCGCGCGTGACGCTGGGCGCCGCCTTGCGCGATTTGTCCGCACGCGGCCTCGTCGAACGGGGCTATGGCCGGATCCGCCTCAAGGCTCCGCTTTCGCCGCACGGGTGAGGTCGTTATACCCATGCGATGATCTCCCGTCTTTGCCGCCAGCTCCTCCTGCTCCTCGCCGCGGCCCTGCTCGCGCCGGCGGCCGGTGCCGTCGAACGCGGGCCGCTCGTGCTCGCTGCGGCGAGCCTTCAGGAATCGCTCAACGCCGCCGCCGACGCGTGGGCGGCAAAGGGCCACGCGCGGCCGGTCCTGTCCTTTGCCGGGTCGTCGGCGCTGGCGCGGCAAATCCTTGCCGGGGCGCCCGCGGACCTGTTCCTTTCGGCCGACGAGCCGTGGATGGATGCGGTGCAGAAGGCCGGGCGGATCAGGGACGGCACGCGCACGACCCTGCTCGGCAACCGGCTGGTGCTGATCGGACCGGCGCGGGGCTCGCTGCATCTCGTGCCCCGGCGCGGATTTCCGCTTGCGCGCGCGCTCGGCGGCGGCCGTCTCGCGGTGGCGAACACCGATGCCGTGCCCGCCGGCAAATATGCAAAGGCGGCGCTGACGACCCTGGGCGTCTGGACCGACGTCGCAGCGAACCTCGCACCGGCGGAAAATGTCCGCGCCGCGATGGCACTGGTCGAACGCGGCGCCGCGCCGCTCGGAATCGTCTATGCGACCGATGCGAAGGCGTCGAAGCTGGTGCGTGTCGTCGGCGTCTTTCCGGCGTCGAGCCACCCGCCGATCCGCTATCCGGTCGCGCTGCTGAAGGCGTCGCGCCATCCCGACGCCGCAGGGTTCCGGGCCTTCCTCGCGTCGGGCGCAGGCCGCGCGATCTTTGTGCACTACGGCTTTTCGGCGCCCTGATGCTGTCGCCGGAGGAATGGGGGGTCGTCGTGCTCTCGCTCAAGGTCGGCGGGGCCGCGGTGCTCGCGATGCTGCCCGTCGCCTTCGCGCTTGCCTGGGTGCTGGCGCGCTATCGCTTTCCCGGGCGCCTGCTCGTCGACGGACTCGTCCACCTGCCGCTCGTGCTGCCGCCGGTCGTCACCGGCTGGCTCCTGCTTATCGCCTTCGGCCCGCTCGGACCGGCCGGGCGCTGGCTCGAAAGCTGGTTCGGGGTCAGCGTGATGTTTCGCTGGACCGGCGCCGCGCTCGCGGCGGCGATCATGGCGCTGCCGCTGATGGTCCGCGCGATGCGGCTGTCGATCGAGGGGATCGACCGGCGTTACGAGGGCGCGGCGCGCACGCTCGGCGCCGGACGCTGGTATGCGTTCCGGACGGTCAGCCTGCCGCTCGCGCTGCCCGGCGTACTTGCGGCGCTGGTGCTCGGCTTCGCGCGGTCGATCGGCGAATTCGGCGCGACGATCACCTTCGTGTCGAACATTCCCGGCGAAACCCGCACCCTCCCGCTCGCCATCTATTCGGCGCTCCAGGTGCCGGGGGCAGAGGCGATGGCGACACGCCTCGCGGTCTTTTCGGTGATCTTGTCGCTCGGCGCGCTGGTCCTGTCCGAATGGCTGGTACGGCGCACCCATGCCGGAAAGACGCGGCATGGCGATTGAGATCGACGTCGCGAAGCGGCTCGGCGAGCGCGCCGTCACCGCGGCTTTCACCGCCGGCCCCGGCCTGACCGCGCTGTTCGGTCCGTCGGGGGCGGGGAAGACCAGCCTGCTCAACATGGTTGCCGGGCTGCTGCGTCCCGACCGCGGCCATATCCGCATCGGCGACCGGACGCTGTTCGGCGCGGGCGTCGACCTGCCGCCGGAGGCGCGGCGCATCGGCTATGTCTTTCAGGACGGGCGCCTGTTTCCGCACCGCCGCGTGCGCGCCAACCTTCTCTATGGCCACGACCTCGCCGCACCGTCGGACCGCTGGCTGACCCTCGACGAAGCGGCGGCGTTCCTCGGCATCGCGCCTCTGCTCGACCGCTGGCCGCGCAGCTTGTCGGGGGGCGAAGCGCAGCGCGTCGCGATCGGCCGCGCGCTGCTGCGCGGGCCTGAGATATTGCTGATGGACGAACCGCTGTCGTCGCTCGACGCGGCGCGGCGCGGCGACATCATGGCGGTGATCGAACGGATCCGCGACGAGCTGGGCCTGCCGATCCTGTACGTCAGCCACGACCGCGCCGAAGTCGACCGGCTGGCGACGCAGGTCGTGGAGATCGGAGAATAAAGTTTCACTTGAAACCAGTTTCGTGATAGAAGTGTTGTCATGGAGAGCCAGTTTACCCACGTTCACGAAACCCCGCCGCCGGGCGCCGCGCCCGACTGGACGATTCCACAGGATTGGGACGCGTTCACCGCCGACGAACATGCGATGTGGGACCGGCTGTTCGCACGCCAGTCGGACATGCTGCCGGGCCGCGCCGCGGACGCCTTCCTGCGTGGAATCGACGTGCTCAAGCTCGAAAAGCCGGGTATTCCCGACTATCGCGACCTCAACGCGCGGCTGACCGACGCGACCGGCTGGCAAGTCGTCGCGGTACCGGGGCTCGTCCCCGACGATGTCTTCTTCGACCATCTCGCGAACCGGCGCTTTCCCGCCGGCAATTTCATCCGCACGCCGCAGCAGCTCGACTATCTTCAGGAACCCGACGTCTTCCACGACGTCTTCGGCCATGTCCCGATGCTCGCCGACCCGGTGTTCGCCGACTATATGGTCGCCTATGGCGAGGGCGGGCTGCGCAGCCTGAAATATGACGCGCTGAAACAGCTCGCGCGGCTTTACTGGTACACGGTCGAGTTCGGCCTGATCCGCGAGGGCGGGGATCTTCGGATCTATGGCGCGGGCATCGTCTCCTCTTATGCGGAGAGCGTTTTCGCCCTCGATTCGGACAGCCCGAACCGCATCGGTTTCGACCTCGCGCGGGTGATGCGGACCGATTACCGGATCGACGATTTCCAGCAGAATTATTTCGTCATCGACAGCCTCGAGCAACTGCTCGACGTGACGGTGAACACCGACTTCGCGCCGCTCTATGCGTCGAATGCCGCGCTGCCCGCGATCCCGATCGCCGATATCCTGCCCGGCGACGCGGTGATCACGCGCGGTACACAGGACTATGCGCTGGGCCGGCAAACCGCCTGAACCGATATCGGGACGGCAGGCCTACCAGCTGCCGAACGTCGCGTCGGCCGGGTTTGCCCGGTGGAACGACCGCTCCTTGCGCCGATAGCCATAACGCCGCCGCTTGGCGAGCAGCAGGCACGGCCATTCGGCGCTGCCGCCCTGCGCGATCCGGCGAAAGCCTTGCGCCCGATAGGCGGCAAGCACGGGCTCCATCTGCCGCGCGATCAGCCCGGCCAGGATCGCGTGGCCGCCCGGCGCCGTCGCCGCCGCGATATCCGGCGCCAGGGTGATCAGCGGTCCGGCCAGGATGTTGGCGATGACAAGGTCATAGGGCGCGCGGTGCCGGATCGCCGGATGGTCGGTTCCGGGGGCCACCGCGAGCGCGAGCTGACCGCCCGACCGGCCGAGCGCGACGCCGTTGATCACGGCATTCTCGCGCGTGACGAAAATACTCGCCGGGTCGATGTCCGACGCGATCGCGCGCGCGCGCGGCCATAACGACAATGCGGCGAACGCCAGCAGGCCGGTACCGGTCCCGATGTCGGCGATGTTGCGCGGCCGCTCGCCGCGCTCCGCCAGCCGGTCGAGCATCGCGAGGCATCCGGCCGTCGTGTCGTGGCCGCCGGTTCCGAAGGCCTGGCTCGCGTCGATCAGGAAGGGCGTCGCGCCCGCCGGCACCGCATCGACATAGCTGCTCGTGTGGACGAAGAAGCGTCCGGCGTGTACCGGCTCCAGCCCCTGCTGGCTCAGCGTCACCCAATCCTCTTCGGGGAGTTCCTCGATGTGCGGCGCCGTGCCTGCGGCGCTGGGAGCCAGCGATTGCAGCAGCGTCAGCAGGGCGGCGCCGGGCTTGTCGTCGACATAGGCGTCGAGTTGCCACTGTCCTGCATCCTCGTCGATCTCGCGCGTGACGACGACCGGCGCGGCGGGCAGCGCGTCGAGCTCGGGTATCTCCCCCGACAACGCCTCGGCCTCGTCGCGCGTGCAGGGAAGCGAGACGATCCAGCTCATCGGTCAGCGCACATAGCTTGCGCCGTTGGCATCGAGCACCGCGCCGGTCATCGACGGCGGTGCGTCGAGCGCGCACCAGCGGATCATCTCGGCGATCTCGTCGGGCATCGCGACACGCCCCAGCGGGATGTCGGCGAGCAGCTTGTCGCCGCCGCGGCTCGCCAGATAATCGTCGGCCATGCCCGTCATGGTGAAGCCCGGACAGATCGCGAAGGCGAGGATATCCTCGCTGGCATAGGCCCGCGCGATCGTCTTGGTCATCGCGACCATCCCCGCCTTCGAGGCGGCATAATGCCAGTGGGCGGGGCTGTCGCCGCGATAGGCGGCGCGGCTGGCGACATTGACGATGCGCCCGCCAAGCCCCGACTGCTGCCAATGCAGCACGGCCAGGCGGCACAGCGACGCCGATGCCGTCAGATTGACCTGAAGCGTGCGGTTCCAGCTCGCGAGCCAGACATCGCCCGCCGCCTCGATCGGATTGGGTTCGAAGACGCCGGCGTTGTTGACCAGCACGTCGATGCGCCCGTCGAGCCGGTCCAGGCTCTCGGCCCACAGCCGCGCGGGCTCGTCGGGACTGCCAAGATCGCCGTCGGCGCTCGACAGCGCGACGATGCGGTGGTTCTGGTGCGCAAGGGCATCGGCGGCGGCGGCGCCGATGCCGCGGCTCGCTCCGGTGATCAGGATATGCGTGGTCATGGCCCCGCGTTTAGCGGGACCATCGCCATAATCAAAGCGTCACGCCACCCGCCGGCTGAACTCGCTCGCCGCCTGTTCGAGCGACTGGAGCCGCTCGCCCATCTTGGCGAATTTTTCGCTCAGCACACTGATTTCGCCCGCCACCATGCCCGAATCGTTGCGGATGCTGGCGATCGTCGACGACATCGAATCGGCGGCGAGCGCGGTCTCGTCGACCGCTGCGGTGATCGACGTCACCGTCTGCGCCTGCGCGTCCATCGCGTCGCGGATGCGCTGCGCCGACTGCTGCACTTCGATGATCGTGTCGCGGATCGACTGGTTCGCGGTGACCGTGCCCTTCGTCGCCTGCTGGATCGCGGTGATCTTGCCCGCGATATCGTCGGTGGCGCGCGCGGTTTCGTTCGCCAGGCTCTTCACCTCCTGCGCGACGACCGCGAAGCCGCGACCCGATTCGCCGGCGCGCGCCGCCTCGATCGTGGCATTGAGTGCCAGCAGGTTGGTCTGGCCGGCGATCTCGCGGATCAGGCCCAGGATCGATTCGATCGATTCGGCGTGGCGCGACAGCGTCTCGGTCATGGCGACCGCTTCGCCGGCCTGTTCGGACGCCCGCGTCGCGACGCCCGCCGACGCCTCGACCTCGCTGCGGGCGTCTTCGATCGCGCGGATCAGGCCCGCGGCGGTCGAGGCGGCCTCGCGCATCGCGATCGCCGATTGCTCGGACGCGGCGGCGACTTCGCTCGTCTTGGCGATCATCCCCTTGGCGGCGATATCGGCCGACTCGGCCTGGCTCGCGAGCTGCTGGCGCACCCCGTCGGTGTCCTGGACCAGCGAGGCGATCGAGCGGTCGAAATCGCCCGCCAGCGTATGCCGCTCGCGCGAGACGGCAGCGCGCTCCAGCTTTTCGGCATAGCTTTGCATGATATCCATTTCGAGCAGCGCCAGCCGGTTCACCGCGCTGGTCAGGCGCGTGATGCGATCGGCATCGCCCGCGCACGCCGCGACGACATAGTGGATGGTCAGCCGCTGGCTTTCGGCGATGCACGACAGCACCGATGCGAGCGGGACGCCGACGCGCAGCGCCATGTGCGTGTTCTGGCATGCGATCGTCGCCGCTTCCTGCCCCGCGGCGTCGGCATATTTGACCAGCATGTGCTTCGCGCTGCCGCGGACATAGGATTCGAGCAGGTCGCCCTCGACCTTGCGGATATGGGGCAGGGCGTTGAAGGCGTTCCAATAGGCGCGCCCCATCTCCTCTTCATGCCCCTGCGTCATCGCATGGATCTCTGCCGCCTGCGCGGCGAGCTGTCCGTCGAGGTCGTAATAGGGAAAGCGTTCGGCCATCAGCACCGGGTCGATCTGCTGCTTATGAATCGGATTTTCCTTCACCATGATCCTGTCCCCTGGGCTGTGCTCCGGGCGCGCCGGTCTGTCGCCAGCCTGCGTCCGTCAAATGGGTAAACGGGATATGGTCCGAAAACGGTAAATTCGCCGTTAACTGCGCGCCCGCCGATGCGCCGGGCGCGGGGGTGTCAGGGCAGGCGGACGGGATAGCCCTCGAACGCCTTGATCGTGCGCAGCGCAAAGGCGCTGTGCATCGCCGCGACGCCGGGCAATCGCGACAGGCAGTGGCGGTGCAACCGGTCGAAATCGGCCACATTGCGCGCCGCGACGCGCAGCCGGTAATCGGCGGCGCCCGACAAAAGCTGGCATTCGAGGATTTCGTCGAAGCGCAGCACCGCGCTTTCAAAGGCGGTGAGCGCCTCCTGGCTCTGCGAGGTCAGGCTGATGTCGACGAACACGTCGAGCTCGAGCCCGATGCGTTCGCGGTCGAGCCGCGCGCCATAGCCCGCGATGACTCCCGATGCCTCGAGCGCGCGGACCCGCCGGTGACAGGCGGAGGGCGACAGGCCGACCGCTTCGCCCAGCTCGACCGATGATTTCTGGCCTTCGCGCTGAAGCAGGTCGAGCAACTTGATATCGATACGGTCAAGCATTTTGCGTCACAGCGTCCAAAGTTGCACGATTTGTGCGTCCTCATGCCGTACGAAGCGATATTATGCAAACACACGGCGGCGCGATGCTGTTATGGTTCGCCAAAGGCTTCGGGAGCCGGAAATTGCGGTCCCGGTGCGGCATTTTTGGAGAGCGAGCATGATCATCGGCACCCCCAGGGAAATCAAGAACCACGAATATCGCGTCGGCCTGACCCCCGAGAGCGCGCACGAACTCGTCGCCCACGGCCACCGCGTCCTGGTCGAAACCGGGGCAGGCGAAGGTATCGTCGCCCATGACCGGGCCTATGAAGCCGCCGGCGCGACGATCGTCGGCAGCGCCGAAGAGATATTCGCGCAGGCCGAGATGGTGGTGAAGGTGAAGGAGCCCCAGCCGGGCGAGCGCGCGATGCTTCGCGAAGGCCAGATCCTCTACACCTATCTTCACCTGGCGCCCGATCCCGACCAGACGCGCGACCTGATGGCATCGGGGGCGGTGTGCATCGCCTATGAAACCGTGACCAGCCCGCACGGCGGCCTGCCGCTGCTGAAACCGATGAGCCAGGTCGCGGGGCGCATGTCGATCCAGGCCGGCGCGACCGCGCTCGAAAAGGCGCACGGCGGGCTCGGCATCCTGCTCGGCGGCGTTCCGGGTGTCGCGCCCGGAAAGGTGACGGTGATCGGCGGCGGCGTCGTCGGCTTCAACGCGGCCCAGATGGCGGCGGGGCTCGGCGCCGACGTGACGATCCTCGACCGCGATCCCGACGTGCTCGAACGCGTCGGCACCTTTTTCGAATCGCGGGCGAAGACGCGCTTTTCCAACCGCGCCAACCTGGCCGAATGCGTCGCGGAAGCCGATCTCGTCATCGGCGCGGTGCTGATTCCCGGGGCCGAGGCGCCGAAGCTGGTGACGCGCGAGATGCTGAAGACGATGCGCCCCGGCTCGGTGCTCGTCGACGTCGCGATCGATCAGGGCGGCTGTTTCGAGACGAGCCACCCGACGACGCACGACGCCCCGACCTACGTCGTCGACGGCATCGTCCATTATGCGGTCGCGAACATGCCCGGCGCGGTCGCGCGCACCAGCACCTATGCGCTCAACAACGTCACGCTGCCGCATGCGCTGCGCATCGCCGATCTCGGCTGGAAGGAAGCGATGCGCCGCGACGTGCATCTTTCGCACGGCCTGAACGTTTGGAATGGGAAGGTTACGTTCGAAGCCGTAGCCGAAGCCGTCGGAACCGATTATGTGCCTGTCGAGCAGGCACTCGCCTGACAGGAGGACATGCGTTTCAAAATGACCCCAGGACCAAGCGACGAAGACCAGCCCCTCGCGCCGCCGCCGGCGGCTGAGGACGAAGAAAACGAAGTTCTGCGCGCGGTGCGCGAGCGGAAGCAGCAGGAACAGGCCGCCGAAGAGGCCGAAGCCGCCGAAGGCCCCCCGCGGCGGCTCGGCTGGAAGACCGCTGCGGCGGCCGGTATCGGCATCGGCTCTGCCGCGGTGCTCGCGGCGCTGCTTTACGCAAACCGCGATCGGAAGTGACCGGCGGAGCCGAAAGGCCCGTGTGGCCGCTCGGGGGTGGATTTAGGCCAAACTCCTAAATTCCGTTCGCGTCGAGCGACGTCGAGACACGAACGGGATCTATAGGACGGTTCGCCCGCGACCCCCGACACCACGAAATCTTCCCTAGGCAATTGCATATCGGCGCGGGAAGGCTTAACCGGCCCCCATCGACCGGATAGAGTCATAAGATACGGGACTGATATGGCTGGCAACGAACCGAGCGCACGGCCGCTCTCACCACACCTCGGGGTATATAAATGGGCACCGTCGATGGCGGTTTCCATCTTTCACCGCATCACGGGGGATGGTCTCGCCATCGTCGGCGCGCTGATGTTCCTGTGGTGGCTCGGTGCGCTCGCCGCCGGCCCCGATGCCTATGACGCTTTCCTTGCCTGCGTGTGGCACGATCCCGCCGCCGGGACGGTGCATCAGGTAACGAATATTCTGGGCAAGGTCGTGCTGGTCGGACTGACCTGGGCCTTTTTCCAGCATCTCTTTTCGGGCCTGCGCCACTTCGTGCTCGACACCGGCGCCGGCTATGAACTGCGGGCCAACAGGCTCTGGTCGACGCTCGTCTTCGTCGCCGCGATCCTCGCGACCGCCGCGACCTGGCTTTATATCGCAAAGGTGGCGATCAATGGGTAATGGAACGCGTCTCGGCCGCGTGCGCGGGCTCGGCTCGTCGCATCACGGCACCGGCCACTGGCTGCAGCAGCGCCTGACCGCGCTCGGCAACCTGCTGCTCGTTACCTGGTTCTTCGTGTCGCTGCTGCGCCTGCCGCTTCGCGACCACGGCGCGGTGCTGCAATGGGCGTCGAACCCCACCGTCGCGCTGGGTCTGATCCTGATGATCCTCAGCGTCTTCTGGCACCTGCGTCTCGGGCTTCAGGTGATGATCGAGGATTATGTCCACGGCGAAGCGACGCGCCTGTTCGCCATCGTCCTGCTCAACTTCTATGCGATCGGCGCCGCCGCCTACGGTATCTTCGCCATCGCCCGTATCGCTTTCGCCGGGGGATCCGCGGCATGACCGACGCTTACAAGATCATCGACCACACCTATGACGCCGTTGTCGTCGGCGCCGGCGGCTCGGGCCTGCGCGCCACGATGGGCAGCGCAGAGGCGGGGCTCAAGACCGCCTGCATCACAAAGGTCTTCCCGACGCGCAGCCACACCGTCGCGGCGCAGGGCGGCATCGCCGCCAGCCTGGGCAATAATTCGCCCGACCACTGGACCTGGCACATGTACGACACGGTCAAGGGGTCCGACTGGCTCGGCGACCAGGACGCGATCGAATATATGGTGCGCGAAGCGCCCCAGGCGGTTTACGAACTCGAACATGCCGGCGTGCCCTTTTCGCGCAACCAGGACGGCACCATCTACCAGCGCCCGTTCGGCGGCCATATGCAGAATATGGGCGAAGGCCCGCCGGTGCAGCGCACCTGCGCCGCCGCCGACCGCACCGGTCACGCGATGCTCCACGCGCTCTATCAGCAGAGCCTGAAGTATGACGCGGACTTCTTCATCGAATATTTCGCGCTCGACCTGATCATGGAAGACGGCGTGTGCCGCGGCGTCATCGCCCTGTGCCTCGAGGACGGCAGCATCCATCGTTTCCGCAGCCAGGCGGTCGTGCTGGCGACCGGCGGCTATGGCCGCACCTATTTCACCGCGACGTCGGCGCATACCTGCACCGGCGACGGCGGCGGCATGGTGCTGCGCGCCGGCCTGCCGCTGCAGGACATGGAATTCGTCCAGTTCCACCCGACCGGCATCTATGGCGCGGGCGTCCTGATTACCGAAGGCGCGCGCGGCGAGGGCGGCTACCTCACCAACTCCGAAGGCGAACGCTTCATGGAGCGGTACGCGCCGTCGGCAAAGGATCTCGCGTCGCGCGATGTCGTCTCGCGCTCTATGGCGCTGGAAATCCGCGAAGGGCGGGGCGTCGGGCCGCACAAGGACCATATCTTCCTGCACCTCGACCATATCGACCCGAAGGTGCTGGCCGAGCGCCTGCCCGGTATCACCGAAAGCGGCAAGATTTTCGCGGGCGTCGACCTGACGCGCCAGCCGCTGCCGGTCGTGCCGACGGTCCATTATAATATGGGCGGCATCCCGACCAACTATCACGGCGAAGTCGTCACGCTCGGCAAGGACGGCCCCGACACCGTGGTCCCCGGCCTGTTCGCGGTCGGCGAAGCGGCCTGCGTCTCGGTCCACGGTGCGAACCGCCTCGGCTCGAACAGCCTGATCGACCTCGTCGTCTTCGGCCGTGCCACCGGCCATCGGCTCAGGGAACTGGTCAAGCCCGGCGCGGCGCAGAATGCGCTGCCAAAGGACAGCGCCGACCTCGCGCTTTCGCGCCTCGACCATTTCCGCAATGCGGACGGCGGATCGCCGACGGCGGAAATCCGTACCGAGATGCAGCGCGCGATGTCCCAGCACGCCGCGGTGTTCCGCACCGACGAACTGATGGCAGAGGGCAAGGAAAAGCTCGCCGAAACCTACAAGCGGATGAACGACGTCCACGTCACCGACCGCAGCCTGATCTGGAACACCGACCTTGTCGAAACGCTCGAGCTCGACAATCTGATCGCGCAGGCGACGGTGACGATGCATTCGGCGCACAACCGCAAGGAAAGCCGCGGCGCCCACGCGCACGAGGATTTCCCCGATCGCGACGACGCGAACTGGATGAAGCACACGGTCAGCTGGTTCGACGGCTGGGGCGGCAAGGGCGGCGGGGTCAAGATCGACTATCGCCCGGTCCACGAATATACGCTCTCGGACGACGCCGAATATATCAAGCCGAAGGCGCGGGTTTACTGATATCGGACAGCGGGCATCGCGCGACCGGTACGCCCGGCCGGAAGGGAATGACCCATCCTGAGGAGTCCGTTCGTGCTTCGACACGGACGGAAAAAGAGGTTCGTCGGCCAGCGCCGTGCATTGGCGGCTGCACGAGGCTGAACTTTAATGAACTTTGGAACGACAGCGCGGACCCGGCCCGCGACGGCCGAAGACCGCAATGGCAACAGGCCGCCGCCAAACGGACAATCGCAGGGGGGCGGGCAGGCGCTCGTCTCCGGTCAGCCTATTCCCCGAACAGGCTCTTGACCGGATTCAGGTCCGAAAAGGGCTTGTCGACGTCGAGGCCCATGATCCACAGCTTGTGGCACGCGATCGCAAAGAACATGACCGCTATCGTCCATACGATGATCGTCTTGATGATCCGCCAGCGTTTTTCCGCAGAGGCGCGGCGGGCACGCTCTTTGTGGTCGATGCCCAGTTCGGCCTCGAATTCCGCGACAAGCTGTGCGCGGCGGGTGCGCGAAATGTTCGCCAGGCTCATGGCTTGCCCATCATTGGTCGAACGGCGAGTCGCCATGTCTCTGTCCTGCGGTCCCTCTTTCCTGCATTTCGCCATAGGGGCGAGGGGCTGACAAAGGGTTAACCGCGCGCTGATCCTGCGATCAGCCGTTGGCGAGTCCGAACAGCTTGGTGCGCGCCTTGCCGCCGCGCAGCAGCACAAGGTCGCGG
Organism: uncultured Sphingopyxis sp.; assembly: GCA_964607625.1. GTDB lineage: Bacteria > Pseudomonadota > Alphaproteobacteria > Sphingomonadales > Sphingomonadaceae > Sphingopyxis. The sequence goes on from CAZSMB010000030.1 coordinate 17,895, forward strand.
GGCGGGCGGCCGAGTGCCGCGGCGAGCAGCTCGCGCACCGCTGCATTCGCCGCGCCGTCGGCGGGCGGCGCCGTGACGCGCAGGTGCACGACGTCGCCGACGATCCGCACCTCGTCGCGCGCCGCGCCGGGCGTCACGCGCACCTCGATCCGCCCGGTCGCGGCGGCGCGTGCGCGCAGCGCGTCGGTCAGCGCGGGGTCGGGGCGATATTTCAGATCGTGACCACCAGCTTGCCGACCGCGCTGCGGTCGCCCAGCTTGGCGATCGCCTTGCCGCCGTCGGCGAGCGCGAAGCTCTCGGTGACGCGCGGCCTGATCTTGCCCTGTTCCCACAGCTGGAACAGCCGCGCGATATTGGCGCGGTTGCGCTCCGGCTCGCGCGCGACGAAGGCGCCCCAGAAGACGCCCGCGACGTCGCAGCTCTTGAGCAGGGTCAGGTTGAGCGGCAGGCGTGGGATACCCGCGGGGAAGCCGACGACCAGATAGCGACCCTCCCACGCGATCGAGCGCAGCGCGGGCTCGGCATAATCACCGCCGACCGCGTCGTAGATGACGTTCGCGCCCTCAGGCCCGACGGCTTCCTTGAACCGGCCCGCGAGCGCCTTCGACGCGTCCTTGTCGAACGGCTGATAGCCATAGACGACGACCTCGTCGGCGCCGGCCTGGCGGGCGATCTCCGCCTTGGCCTCGCTCGACACGCCCGCGACCACGCGCGCACCGAACGCCTTGCCCAGCTCGACCGCGGCGATGCCGACACCGCCCGACGCGCCGAGTACGAGCAGCGTGTCGCCCTCCTCGATGTGGCCACGATCGACGAGCGCGTGGATGCTGGTGCCATAGGTCATCAGCAAGGCGGCACCTTCGGCGAAGTCGTGACCCTCGGGCAGGTGATAGACATTGTGCACAGAAACCGCGACCGCTTCGGACATTCCGCCGTTGCCGCACCCCGCGATCACACGGTCGCCGACCTTGAACTGCGTGACACCTTCGCCAACTTCCGCAACCAGCCCCGCGACCTCGCCGCCGGGGGCGAAGGGGCGTTCGGGGCGGAACTGATATTTATCCTCGATGATGAGCACGTCGGGAAAGTTGACCGCGCAGGCCTTCACGTCGATCACGATCTGCCCTTTGCCCGCCGCGGGGCGCGGCAATTCGCCAAGCGTCAGCGTTTCGGGGCCGCCGGTGGCGGTCGACAAGAGAGCCTTCATCATCTTCTCCTCACAGGGTTGTCATAGCGAAGGTTGCAGCCAGGGCCGGTCCTGCGCCAGTTTTGTCTCATAATCGCCGATCGCGGCGTCGCTCTTTTCGGTGATCGAAATCTCGTCGAGCCCCTCGAGCAGGCACATCTTGCGGAACGGGTCGATCTCGAAAGCGAAGCGGTCCTGGAACCGGGTCGTTACCGTCTGGTTTTCCAGATCGACATGGATGGGGTCGGTCTCCGCCACCTCCATCAGCCGATCGACCGCCGCCTGCGGCAGGACGACCGGCAATATGCCGTTCTTGACTGCATTTCCGGAAAAGATATCCGAATAGCTCGGCGCGATCACGACGCGGATGCCGAGGTCGCCGAGCGCCCAGGCGGCATGCTCGCGGCTCGACCCGCAGCCGAAATTGTCGCCCGCGATCAGGATCGGTGCCCCCTTGTTCTCGGGTCGGTCGAACAGGTTGTCCGGATCGGCGCGCAGGCTCTCGAACGCCCCTCTGCCCATCCCTTCGCGGCTGACGGTTTTCAGCCAGTGCGCGGGAATGATGACGTCGGTGTCGACATTCTTCAGGCCCAGCGGGATCGCGCGACCTTCGACTTTTTCCAGCGGGGTCATCCCATCAACTCCCGCACGTCGGTCAGCCTGCCCGTCACCGCCGCCGCGGCCGCCATTGCGGGGCTGACGAGGTGGGTGCGGCTGCCGGGTCCCTGGCGACCGACGAAATTGCGGTTGCTCGTTGAGGCGCAGCGTTCGCCCGCCGGCACCTTGTCGGGGTTCATTGCGAGGCATGCCGAGCAGCCGGGTTCGCGCCATTCGATCCCGGCCTCGATGAAGATGCGGTCGAGCCCCTCGGCTTCGGCCTGGGCTTTGACCAGCCCCGATCCGGGAACGACGATCGCCCATTTGACACCCGGCGCCTTCTTGCGGCCCTTGATGACCGCGGCGGCGGCGCGCATGTCCTCGATGCGGCTGTTGGTGCAGCTGCCGATGAAGATATTCTCGATTGCGACATCCTGCATGCGCGTGCCGGGCTCAAGCCCCATATAGGCGAGGCTCTTGGCGGCGGCGGTCTGCTTCGACGGGTCGGCGAAGCTCGCCGGGTCGGGAACGACGCCCGTGATCGGCACGACATCCTCGGGACTGGTGCCCCACGTCACGCTCGGCGCGATGTCGGCGGCGTCGATCACGACGACCTTGTCATAGGTCGCGCCCGGATCGGTGGCGAGGCTCTTCCAATAATCCACCGCCGCATCCCAGTCGGCACCCTTCGGTGCATAGGGACGGCCCTTCAGATAGTCGAAGGTCACCTCGTCGGGCGCGATCAGGCCGGCGCGCGCACCGCCCTCGATCGCCATATTGCTGATCGTCAACCGGCCCTCGATCGACAGCGCGCGGATCGCGCTGCCGGTATATTCGATCACATGGCCGGTGCCGCCCGCGGCGCCGATCGTGCCGGTGATGTGGAGAATGATGTCCTTCGCGCTGACCCCGGGGCCAACCTTCCCCTCGACGCGCACTTCCATCGTCTTTGCGGGCTGGAGGAGCAACGTCTGGGTCGCGAGCACATGCTCGACCTCGCTCGTCCCGATGCCGAAGGCGAGCGCGCCGATGCCGCCGTGGCACGCGGTGTGGCTGTCGCCGCACACGATCGTCGTGCCGGGCAGCGAAAAGCCGAGCTCGGGACCGACGACGTGGACGATACCCTGCTCGGGCGCGGTTGCGTCGATGTAGCGGATGCCAAAATCGGGGGCATTCTTCTCGAGCGCGGCGAGCTGTGCCGCGCTTTCTGGATCGGCGATCGGCAGCCTGTTGCCCGCGGCATCCGTGCGCGCCGTCGTCGGCAGATTGTGGTCGGGCACCGCTAGCGTCAGGTCGGGGCGGCGCACCGTGCGCGCCGCGGCGCGTAGCCCCGCGAATGCCTGTGGACTGGTGACTTCATGGACGAGGTGGCGGTCGATGAAAATCAGGCAGGTACCGTCGGGGCGCCGTTCGACGACGTGCGCGTCCCAGATTTTTTCATAGAGGGTGCGGGGTCGGGTCATGCCGCTCACTTAAGCCGATGCGACAACTTTGCAAGCGAGTGGCGATCCAAAACGCAATTTTCGGTCGTGGGGAAGCGAACGCCCGGCGGTCGTCATCCCGAACTTGATCCGGGATCCAGCTATTGGCCGCGGCAATGGATGCCGGATCAAGCCCGGCATGACGAGGGAGGAGAACTGGTCACCGGTTCGCAACCCGCGTATGATGATTCCATGTCGACACTCGCCATCATCGCACTCGTGCTTGCCACCGTCTTCGCGATGGAGGGCGTCGCATGGGCGAGTCACAAATATATCATGCACGGTTTCGG
>CAZSMB010000030.1:21548-23826 GCA_964607625.1 uncultured Sphingopyxis sp.
GCGAGCTCGGCCTCGTGGCTTTCCTCGCGCCAGTCCTCGGCAAGCGCCTGGCGTTCCCATTCTTTCATCGCAGGGTGGGCGAGCATATGGTCGACCCACACCTGTCCGGCACCGACGTCGAGGCCATAGGTGCGAATGCGAAACGCGACGGGCGCGAAGAAGGCGTCGGCGGCGCCAAAATCCGCCCCGGCAAGCCACGGCCCCCCGAAGCGCGACAATCCTTGCTCGAAGAGTTCACGAACGCGCGCAACATTGGCCGCAAGCGCGGCCGACATCGGCTTGGGCGTCACGCGCACGCCGACATTCATCGTGCAATCGTTGCGGAGCGCCGCAAAGCCGCTGTGCATTTCGCACACCGCGCATTGCGCCCAGGCGCGCGCGTCGGGACCCGCCGGCCAGACGCCGTCGTGCCGGTCGGCGAGATAGAGCGCGATGCCGAGCGAATCATGGATCGTGCGACCCTCGTGCAACAGCGCCGGGACCTGTCCGGTCGGCGAAAAGCGACGGAAATCGTCATAATTGACCGGCTTGGTGAAGGGCTCGATGCGATCGGCGAATGCGATGCCGAGCCCCTTCATCAGCACCCACGGGCGCAGCGACCAGCTCGAATAATTGCGGTTGGCGGTGATCAGTTCGTACATGGCTCGATGTCCGGTTGGCGGTGATGGACGAGGCGGCGCATGGGGGCCTATCCGATCTTTTCGGGTGCCGCGGAAATTATCCGGTGGCCGTGGGCCGGAGGCAGGTCGCCCAGGTCGAGCCAAGGCGAATCCTTGCGTTTATAGTAATTGTCGATCACCGCGAACGGGATACGGAACGGCCGTCCCCAGTCGCTGTTCCACAGCGCCACCACGCCGGTCCGCGTCGCCGGATCGAAGATCATCGTCGAGCGATAGCCCGACACGGCGCCCGAGTGGCCCTCCAGACGATGACCGTCATAGGTAAAGCTGCGCCAGCCGAGACCATAGCCGGCGTCCTTGTTGGCCTGGCGCAGCGCGCCGCCATAGACTCGCGCGGTCTTGACGCGCGGACGATGGGCGATCTGCAAGGCGTGTTCGGGCAAAACATCGGGGCGTTTTCCCATCATCGCCTGCATCCACGTGGCGAAGTCGACGATGTCACTTTCGACGCCAGCGGCGGCCGGAACGCGCCAATAGGCCTCCTTTAACGGATGCGAATCCCACCGGGCGTGCGGCCGCGCCCAGTCGTGTGCGCCGGTCAGGCCCTGTTTTCCATAGTGCGCGCTTATCATGCCGAGCGGTCGGAAGAGCCTGTCTTCGACGGCGTTGGCAAAGGGCTTCTTTGCGACCTGCGACAGGATCTCGCTGGCGGTATCGAAGGCGATATTCTGATAGGTGTGACAGGTGCCCGGCTCGCATTGCAGCGGCGCCGAAGCAAGGCTGGCGCGCAGGAGGGCCGGGCTTTGGCCCGCCTCCAGCTTTTCGTCATAGGCGTTTTTGGTCAGCCCCGTGCGCTGCGCCAGCAACTGCCCGACGGTGACCCGCGTTTCGGCACCGCCTGGCAAGCGAAGCGAGGTGTGCCAGTCGGCGATCGGGCGGTCGAGATTCAAGGCGCCATCGTTGGCCAGGGCGGCCGCAAGCGCCCCCGTAGCCGTCTTGGATGCAGAGGCCCAACGAAACAGCGTGTGCGGCGTGACCGGCGCCCCGCTCGCGCGATCCGCAACGCCATAGGTCCGGACGAAACGCAGGTCGCCGTCTTCGACCACGGCCACTGCCAGGCCTGCCATTTCGGAGCGCTGCGACAGCGCCGTCAATTGCCGGTCGAGCATGCGATAGTCGATTCGGCCGTGCCATTCTCCAGGCGTGTCGGGCAGGTTGTCGGTCGCCCGCAGCGGGATGGGAACGCTCGCCAGCGGCTGGCTTTCGCCGGATGCACCCAAACCGAACCAGCCGGCGAATCCCAGCGCGACGACGGCGACGAGTCCAAGCAGAACCCGCCGCGCGAATGTGTGATTAGATGGCGACCTCATATTCAGCGGTCGTCTTAGCCGCGACTTCGTCGGTCGTCACCCCCGGAGCGAGTTCGATCAGGCGGAACGGGCTGTCGTGATCGGCGCGCTTGAATACCGCGAGGTCGGTGATGATCATGTCGACGACATTCTTGCCCGTCAGCGGCAGGGTACAGGCGGGGATGAATTTCGGATCGCCGTTCTTCGACACATGCTCCATCACGACGATGATCTTCTTGACCCCGGCGACGAGGTCCATCGCGCCGCCCATGCCCTTGATCATCTTGCCGGGGATCATCCAGTTGGCGA
>CAZSMB010000031.1:0-12840 GCA_964607625.1 uncultured Sphingopyxis sp.
GCACGCCCGCGCTGAACTTGTAGTTCGGCGCCTGCGGCAGCTTGTTGCCCTTGATGTTCACCGGAATGCCGGCCGAATAATAGTCGATGCCGCCAAAGGCCGCGGGGTCGAGGCCGGCCGCGGCGAAGGCACCGCTCGCCGCCGCTTCGAGGATGCCGCAAACACTGAATGCGCCCGTCGATGCGATACCGCTGTTGGGTCCGAAGCCGGTTGTTCCCTGCAGGCCGGCGCCCGGACGAATGTCGTTGCCATTATAGGCGCCGTTCTGGTCGAGATCGATACCGCCGTTGATAACGGTATTGACGGTGTTCACAAAGGCATTCACGCCCGCCACGCTACCCGACGACGAGCCGACGGCGCAGTTCGCGCCGTTGGTCAGATCCTTGATGATCACCGCGTCCTCGCGTCCGCCGCCGAAGTCACGCGGATTGCTGGTGAACTTATCCGACGACACCTTGGTATGGAGATAGCTGAACCCGAGGTTGATCACCCAGTCGGGGTCGGGCCGCACCATGCCCTCGACCTCGAGGCCGTAGATGTCGGCGTCGACATTGTCGTTGACCGCGGTGCGCGCGACGATCTTGCTGAGCTGCAAGTCCTTGTACTTGTAATAGAAGGCGGTCAGGTTCAGTTGCAGCGCGCCATTGCCGAAGGCGTTCTTCGAGCCGATCTCGAACGCATCGACCTGCTCGGGCGCGAAGGATTCGGGCACCGTGAAGACCGGGGCCAATGGCGGGTTGATGCCGCCTGATTTATAGCCGCGCGAATAGGAGGCATAGAGGAGATTGTCCTCCGTGATCTTGAAATCGACCACCGCGCGTCCGGTCCATTCGTTGAACTTCACCGTGCGAACCTGAAAGGCGTCGCATCCGGCCACCGAGCCTATAGCACCGAGCGGCGAGACATCGTCGGCGCAGGTTGCGTCCGGAACGCCGGCCACGGTGGGATTGGTGGCCAGGTCGGCGTCGTAGGATGCGCCGAACGGAGTATCGAATGCCGACCCCGTCTGGCCGAAAGGCACCAGGAAGGCGGCCAGCGTGTTGCGTGCGGCCACCGTCTTTCGATCGTTATTGTAGCGCAGGCCGAGGGTCAGTTTCAGCCGATCGCTCATTTCGAAATAGGTTTCGCCGAAGAGGCCGTAGGATTTGATCTTCAGGTCGTCGGTGTTGTTGCGATAAAAGGGCGTGCCGAGGAAGGAGGGCGGCAATCCCGCCGAATAGGAGCTGAAAGCGCCGAGAACGCCAGCCAGATAGTCGATCGGGAAGGCATTCACATAATAGCTGTTCTCGGTCAGATGATAGTCGGCATAGATGCCGCCGAGCAGGAAGTTGAACGGCCCGTCGAGGTCGCTGGTCAGGATGGCTTCAGTCGACCAACTCGTATTATACTGGTTCGAGCGGTCGAACTGCAGCGACTGGTCCGAGCAGATGCTGTTGCCGCCATAGCTGCCAAGCCCGCTGTCGTCGGACAGCGAGGTGCAGAGTACGCCGTCCGGGCCGTTCGGGGTGAGCGCTGCATATACGGGGGCGAGATAATTCGAGAGACCGGGAAGGGCGAAGTCGAGGTCGCCTTCGGCAGCCGTCTTCAGCCATCCCAGTCCTGTCGCATATTTCGAGCGGTCGCCGATATTGCTGTTGTAATCCTGCTGCGCGTCGAGCTTGACCTTCTGATATTGCCCCGAAACCTGCAACGACACCGGGCCGAAATTATGTTCGATCTGGCCCTGCAGGATCAGTTCGCTGGTGAAATAGGATGGGGTGTAGGCCGTGTTGACGACGCGCGGATCGGACGGGACCGTCGTATCGGCATAGACGTCGGAATCGTAGACGCTGCCCAACGAGAAATCCATGCCTAGCGGGTTGTTGGTCCCGTTGGGAATGCCCCTGATCGCCAGGAACTCCTTGGACGTCAGCGCCGCGGTGAAGGTCGCATTGCCGTTGAACGGCGAATTGTCGAGCCGCGTGTTCAGACAGCCGAGGATGCCGGTCGGGTCGCGCTGACACCGTTGTTTCTGGATGCGGGTGCGATGGTCCTTTTCGCGGAAATAGGACCCCATCAAGTCGATCGTCGTGTCGGGTGTCGGCTCCCAGCGGAACGAGCCGCGAACCGAATAGAGATCGCGGTCGTCGATACGCGTGCCGAGATAGGTGTTCTTCGTATAGCCGTCGCGATTGAGGTAGATGCCCGCGACGCGGATGCCCGCGGTCTCGCCAAGGGGGATGTTGACCATCGCCTTGCCCTTGATCGAATCATAATTGCCATATTCGGCTTCGGCCGAGGCTTCGAACGCGCCGAGCCTGGGCTTTGCGGTGATGACGTTGACCACGCCCGAGGTCGCGTTGCGGCCGAACAGCGTGCCCTGCGGGCCGCGCAGCACTTCGACGCGTTCGAGGTCGAAGAATTCGGTTTCGAACAGGCGGGTCGAAAACAGCGGATCGCCGTTCAGGTGGATCGCGGTCGCGCTGTCGCAGGTCGTGCCGACGCACAGGTCGCCGATGCCGCGAATGGTGAAGCTCGCGCCGGTGAAGTTGGTCTTGGTAAAGGTGACGTTCGGCAGCGTCAGCTGCAGATCCGACGGGGTCTTGATCTGCTGGGCCTCGAGCGCCTCCGACGAGAAGGCGCTGACCGCGATCGGCACGTCCTGCAGGCGTTCCGACTGGCGCTGCGCGGTGACGACGATTTCGCCACCGAACGCGTCCCGTCCCGTGTCATCGCTGTCCTGCGCGAAAGCCGGCGTCGCCACCGTCATCGCGAGAATCGACGAACCGATCAGAGCGTTGAACTTCATCAATATCCTCCCTGTTTCGACCCCGCGGGTGCGGGGCCGCCCAAATGGTCAATTTGTGGTAAGGGGAGGGGCTTCGACCACGCATGGCAAAGGGCGCCGGGCCGAAACGGCCGAGTGCCACGGGATATCCCTCTTGCCAGCCGTGCTGGTCATCGTCCTCTCCCACCGGCGTCGGGGAAAACGCCGGCCTCTCCGGATTACGGCCCGCTTGAGCGAGCTCTGTAAGGCCCTAAAGGTGCGCCGAGTTGACGAAAGCGTCAAGTCACTTGTTTCGATAGCGAAGCAGTCAAAAAATCGCGGGAGTCCTAGGGCTGGAAAAGGTCCGATTCCGCAACGTAAACTTGTCGGAGCCATGAAATTTCTTGCCGGCGCGGGCTTGCGCATCGGGCCTTGCGGGCCGAAATGTGCGGCATGAAAGCAACAGTGAAGGCGGGGACATGACGCAGGATGTCGAAGTGGGACCGGACGGCAAGGTCGTCGTTCCGGATCATGTCGCGGCGGCGGTCCGGACGTTGATCGAATGGGCCGGCGACGACCCGGCGCGCGAGGGGCTGCGCGACACGCCGAAGCGCGTCGCGCGCGCGTGGAAGGAATATTGCCAGGGCTATGGCGAGGACCCGTCGGTGCATCTGTCGCGCACCTTCGAGGAGGTCGGCGGCTATGACGAGATCGTTCTGCTGCGCGACATTCCGTTCCAGTCGCACTGTGAACATCATATGGCGCCGATCACCGGAAAGGCCTCGATCGCCTATCTGCCCAGGGACCGCGTCGTCGGCATATCGAAGCTCGCCCGCGTCCTGAACGGCTATGCCCGCCGCCTGCAGGTCCAGGAGCGGCTGACGGCGGAGGTCGCCCAGTGCATCTGGGACAATCTCCAGCCCCACGGCGTCGCCGTCGTGATCGACGCGCAGCATGGCTGCATGACCGGCCGCGGTGTCCGCACACCCGGCGTCGGCATGGTCACCAGCCGCCTGCTCGGATGCTTCCTCGAAGACGAACGCAGCCGCAAGGAGGTGCTCAGCCTGATGGGCTATTGAGCGGCGGCTTTCGGCCGGTTGCGGACACTCACGCTTCCCTAACTCGTTCGCATCGAGCGGAGTCGAGATGCCCCTGGGGATAGGCGTCGCGTCGATGGGTGTCTCGCCTTCGCTCGACACGAACGGAAATAGAGACTTGTCGGCTAGCGACCGAAGGGGGACTCTCCTTCCCCGTCACCCCGGACTTGATCCGGGGTCCACCAGGCGCAACGTTGGAAGAATGGATCCCGGATCGAGTCCGGGATGACGAAGGCCTGTGAACGACGGGTTGTGGTCCCTTGCCAACGTCGTCCCGGCGAAGGCCGGGATCTCACCCTAACGGTTTTATGCACCGGCGAGATCCCGGCCTGCGCCGGGATGACTGACGGATATGCAACGTCCGCTTACCACCCCAAAGCCGACATGCAGCCGCGGTGCGTCTTCACGCAATGCCGGCGCATAAGAAAAGGCCCCGGAGCATTGCGCCGGGGCCTCTCTTTTCTCTGCAAGCAAGCGAAGCGGCTTACGCCTCTTCGTCTTCCTCGCTCGCCTCGCCCTCGGCGGGAGCCTCTTCGGCAGCGGCTTCCGACGGGGGCGTGCCCTCTTCGAATTCGTCTTCGCTGTCGGGTTCGAGCGCCGCGGCGGCCATGGCCGCCTGTTCTTCCTCGAACATCGCGGCGATGACGTCGATGCCGTCCTTCTGCATCTCGGCCTCGTCGGGCGAACGCGCGACGTTGACGCTGACGGTCACTGCAACCTCGGGGTGCAGCTTGACCTTGACGTCGAACAGGCCGAGCGACTTGATCGGGCGTTCGAGCTCGATCATCGCCTTGGTGACGTTTTCCACGCCATCCTCGGCGAGCGCGTCGACGATGTCGCGCACCGAAACCGAACCGTAAAGCTGGCCGGTGTTCGACGCCTGGCGGATCAGGATGATCTGCTGGCCGTCGAAATCCTTGGCGCGGCCTTCGGCCGAGGTACGGCGTTCGGCGTTGTCGGCCTCGATCTTCGCGCGGTTCGCTTCGAACAGCTTGCGATTGGCTTCGTTCGCGCGCAGCGCCTTGTTGTTGGGCAACAGGAAGTTGCGGGCAAAGCCGTTCTTGACGGTGACGACGTCGCCGATACCGCCCAGTTTCTCGATACGTTCGAGCAGGATGATTTCCATGTCGCTGCCCTCCTTACTTCACGATGTAGGGGAGCAGGCCGATGTGGCGCGCGCGCTTGATCGCGCGGGCCAGCTCACGCTGCTTCTTGGTGGACACCGCGGTGATCCGCGACGGGACGATCTTGCCGCGCTCCGACAGGTAACCCTGGAGCAGGCGGACGTCCTTGTAATCGATGACCGGTGCGTCCTTCGCGCTGAAGGGGCAGGTCTTGCGGCGGCGGAAAAAGGGTCGTGCCATGATTGCTGCTCCTTAATTGTCGCTGTCGCGGCCGCGACCGCCGCGGCGTTCCTGCTTGCGCATCATCACCGACGGACCCTTTTCGAGTTCGTCGACGCGGATCGTCATCCAGCGGATGATGTCTTCGTTGATCGCAGCCTGGCGCTCGATCTCGGCAATGGCTTCGCCCGGCGCTTCGACCGAGACCATCGCATAATGACCCTTGCGGTTCTTCTGGATCTTGTAGGCGAGCTGCTTGAGGCCCCAGGTTTCGGTCTTGTGGATCGAACCCTTGTGATCGGTGACGATCGTGGCGACATTTTCCGCCAGCGCATCGACCTGAGCCTGGCTCAGGTCCTGACGCGCGATAAAGACATGCTCGTAAAACGGCATGGTTGCGCTTCCTTCATTTGGCCGATCGCTGACCTGCGCCAATCGCAGGCCCCTCCGGCTGTCGTCCGGCTTTGCTTATCGGTGCAAAGCAAACGGGGCGACAGGCACGTGGCCTCGCCCCGAATGGACCGCGCCTATACAGAGTCGCGCGGCGAAATCAAGCGGAACCGGGCAGCTTTTCCAGCAATTCGCGCCCGAACTCGGTCAGCGTATCGTCGCGCGCGCCGAGGATCAGGATGCGGTCGCCCGGCTTTGCCTCGTCGAGCATCGCCGCGCCGCACGCCGCGCGGGTCGTCAAGTGGACGGCGTCGCCGCCGCCGGCGACGATGTCGGCGACCAGCGCCTCGCTGCCGATACTGCGGTCGACGGTGCCGCCGAAATAGACGGGGTCGCACACGAACAGCATGTCGTCGGTGCGCAGTCCCCTGGCAAAGGCCGCTGCGAGTTCCTTGCCCATCTGCCGAAGCGGTCCATAGCCGTGCGGTTGAAAGAAGATCAGCGCGCGGCCGGGCAATTCGGCGACCGCGGCGAGTGTCGCGGCAACCTTGTCCGGGTTGTGCGCGAAATCGTCGATCACGGTCACGCCGCCCGCCTGCCCGAGAATTTCATAGCGCCGCGCGAGCCCCGCGAAATCGGCGAGCGCCGCCGCCGAGTGCGCCACGGGGATGTTAACCGCACGCGCCGCGGCGATCGCGGCGAGCGCGTTCATCGCATTGTGATGCCCCGGCATCCGCAGCCGGACTTCGTGCCGGTCGCCCGCGAAATGGACCGTGAAGCGGCAACCGTCGGGCAGCGGGTCGAAATCGGTCCCGCGCACGGCGGCGGCGTCCGAGAAGCCGAAGCGCATCACATTGTCGCCAGCGAGCAGCGGCATCGATTCGCGGTCGTCGGCGTTGATGATCGCGATCCGCGCCTTGCCGGCGAATTCGCCGAATAGCCGGTGGAGCTCGTCGAGGCTCTTGTGGTCGAGGCTGATGTTGGTGACGACCGCGACATCGGGCTGGTAGAGCGCGATCGAGCCGTCGCTCTCGTCGACCTCGCTGACATAGGTCGCCGCATCGCCGACGAGCGCGCTCGCAAAGGGCGTGGCATCGCTCGCGAAATTGCGCATCACCGCGCCGTTCATCACGGTCGGCTCGCGGCCGGCGCTTTCGAGGATCCAGCCGATCATGCCGGTGACGGTCGATTTGCCGCTGGTGCCGCCGATGCCGATCGCCTGCGCCGCGTCGTTGAACAGCGCGGCATTGAGGTCGGCGCGCGTCATGCGCGGCAGATCGAGCGCGTTCGCGGCCGCGACGTCGGGCACGCTGTCCTCGACCGCCGCGGATGCGACGAGGGTCTGGCCCGCCGTGAGGCCGCTGCCATCCTGGGGGAAGAGCGCAATGCCGCGCCGTTCGAGCCACTCGAACTTGTCTGCCGAACGTCCCTGGTCGCGGCTGCGATCCGACCCGGCGACCCGCGCGCCCCGCGCCGCGACGATCATCGCCAGCGGCAGCATGCCCGATCCACCGATACCGCAAAAGAAATAGGAATTGTTTTCGGTCATGCCGGCGCGTTATGGCCTCTGCCGGTCGAAGGCAACAACTCCCTCTCCCGTCGGGAGAGGGTTGCGAAGACTTGGTGCGAAGCACCTATGTCATAGCTGGGTGAGGGGTGCGAGGTGCGGCAGAAATCGGACGGAGGTCCCCCTCATCCAACGCCGCCTAGCCAGCAAGCTGGCAAGGCTCCATATCCTTCTCCCGCAAGGAGAAGGAATTGATGCGCATCGGAATCGTCGCCCCCTCGACCCCCATATTGCCCGACGACGCCGAGGCGGTGCGCGCCATCGCGGCGCTCGGCTATCCCGGGGTGGAGCTGGTTTTCGACGAGCAATGTTTCGCGGTTCACGGCCATTTCGCCGGCGAGGAGGGGCATCGCTTCGCGGCGCTCGTCGAAATGGCGAACCGCCCCGACATCGACGCGATCTGGTTCGCGCGCGGCGGCTATGGCGCCTGCCGCATCGCGCGGGAGGCCGTCGCCGCGATGACCGACGTTGCACGGTGCAAGGCGTTTCTCGGCTATTCGGACCAGGGCAATATCCTCGCCTGCCTGTATCGCGAGGGCTTCGATCACGTCGCGCACGGCCCGATGGTCGCCGACGTCCGGCGCGAGGGCGGCGACACGGCGATCGCCCGCGCGCTCGACTGGCTCGTCGCCCGCGATCCCGCGACGTGCGAAGCCGGGCTGGAGCACGGCGCGCGCCACGTGGCGTTCAACCTGATGACGCTGTCGATGCTGCTCGGCACGCCGCTCGAGCCCGATCTCGCCGGCCACGTCCTCTTGGTCGAAGAGGTCAGCGAATATCTCTATGCGTTCGATCGCGCCTTTTTCCACATGGCGACCTGCCTCGGTCCGCGCGGATTGACGGGGCTTCGTCTCGGCCGGGTCAGCGCGGTCCCCGAAAACGACCGCCCCTTCGGCATGGACGCCGAAGAGATCGCGCGCGACTGGTGTGCCCGCACCGGCATCGCTTGGCTCGGCCGCGCCGACATCGGACACGATGCCGCGAACAAGGTGGTACCCTTCGGCTTGCATCGCGCCGGGTGAGCGAATAGGCGCGAAACCTTTCCGTCGCCCCCGCGAAGGCGGGGGCCGTTGTCGGCTCTGTTCCGGCGATGAAGTTTAAAATTCCAACGGCCCCCGCCTTCGCGGGGGCGACGATAAGGAACAGGGTTATGCGCGCATTCATCTTTCCAGGTCAGGGCAGCCAGGCGGTCGGCATGGGCAAGGCGCTCGCCGACGCATCGCCGGTCGCCCGCGAAGTGTTTCAGGAAGTCGACGAGGCGCTGGGCCAACATCTCTTCAAGCTGATGAGCGAGGGTCCCGAGGACCAGCTCACCCTCACCGAAAATGCCCAGCCCGCGATCATGGCGAACGCGGTCGCGACGCTGCGCGTGCTCGAGAAAGAGGGCGGCGTGACGCTGGCCGCCAGGGCCGATTATGTCGCGGGCCACAGCCTTGGCGAATATAGTGCGCTGTGCGCCGGGGGCGCCTTCGACCTCGCGACGGCCGCGCGGCTCCTGAAGACGCGCGGACAGGCGATGCAGGCGGCGGTGCCCGTCGGCGTCGGCGCGATGGCCGCGCTGCTCGGCGCCGATATCGACACCGCGCAAAAGCTGGCCGACGCGGCGGCCGAGGGCGAGGTGTGCACGGTCGCAAACGACAATGACCCGTCGCAGGTCGTGATCTCGGGCCACAAGGGCGCGGTCGAGCGCGCGGTCGCAATGGTCAAGGATTATGGAATCAAGCGCGGCGTGCTGCTCCCCGTATCGGCGCCCTTTCACTGCCCGCTGATGCAGGCCGCGGCCGACGCGATGGCCGAGGCGCTGACCGCCAACCCGCCCGCCGCGCCGCTGGTCCCCGTGGTCGCCAATGTGACCGCGGCACCCGTGAGCGACGCCGCCGAAATCCGCGACCTGCTCGTCAGCCAGGTCACGGGCCGCGTCCGCTGGCGCGAGAGCGTCGGCGCGATGGAAGAGATCGGCGTGACGCAGTTCGTCGAATTCGGCGGCAAGGTCCTCTCGCCGATGGTCAAGCGCAGCGCGAGCGGCGAGGTCGAAACGGTGAGCCTGATGTCGATGGACGATATCGAGGCGCTGACCGGCGCGCTTTAGAAAATTCGCACCGAGACGTAGATGTCGCAAAAATGGTTCACGCGGAGACGCGGAGACGCGGAGACGCGGAGGGATTGTGCGGGATATAGACGTCGTGAGTGGTGACGTGCTCGATTTATCCCTGCGGCTGCATCGGGATTTGGGTCCGGGGCTACTTGAAAGCGTGTATGAGACCGTCCTGGCCGGAAAGCTGGTTGACCTTGGATATCGGGTTGATCGGCAAAAGCCGATCGATATCCTTTTTGAAGGGACTCGATTCGAAGCGGCTTTTCGTATCGATTTGCTGGTCGATAGCCGCCTGCTGGTGGAGATCAAATCGGTCGAACGCCTGAACGCCGCTCACGGCAAACAACTATTGACCTATCTTCGCCTGACCGGGCAATCGGTTGGGCTGCTCGTCAATTTCGGTGGTGCGACGCTAAAGGAAGGCGTGCGCCGTATCGTCAATGACCATAAACCCTCCGCGTCTCCGCGTCTCCGCGTGAACCGGTAAAAATCAGGAGACATTTCATGTTCGACCTCACCGGCATGACCGCCCTCGTTACCGGCGCTTCGGGCGGGATCGGTTCGGCCATCGCGCAGGCGCTCGCGGCGCAGGGAGCGCGGCTCGCGGTTTCGGGTTCCAACGCAGAGAAGCTCGGCGCCTTTCGCGATACGCTCGGCGGCGATCATGTCGCGTTGCCGTGCAATCTCGGCGACGCAGCGGCGGTCGATGCGCTCGTCCCCTCGGCGGTTGAAGCGCTGGGCGGCAAGCTCGACATCCTCGTCAACAATGCGGGGGTAACGCGCGACAATCTGATCCTGCGGATGAAGGACGAGGAATGGCTCGACGTCATCCGCATCAACCTCGAGGCCAATTTCCGCCTCGCGCGCGCCGCCGCCAAGCCGATGATGAAGGCGCGTTTCGGGCGTATCGTGTCGATCACCAGCGTCGTCGGCGCCACGGGCAATCCGGGGCAGGCGAACTATGCCGCATCGAAGGCGGGCGTCACCGGCATGACCAAGGCGCTGGCGCAGGAATTGGCGAGCCGCAACGTCACCGTGAACTGCGTCGCGCCCGGCTTTATCGCCACCGCGATGACCGACGTCCTGCCCGACGCGCAAAGGGAGGCGCTGAACCAGCGCATTCCGGCCGGCCGGATGGGCGAGGGTAGCGACATCGCCGCGGCGGTTGTCTATCTGGCATCGAAGGAGGCCGGCTATGTGACCGGACAGACGATCCATGTGAATGGCGGGATGGCGATGCTGTCCTGACGGCAGCGTTTCGAGGGGGATTGAAATCGATGGGCAAGAGGTGGATTTTCGGCGCGGCGCTCGCTCTGGCATCGGTGCCGGGCGCTGCCTTCGCGCAGGACGGTGCGAAGCTGGACTGCATTTCCGCGACGGCGGGCTCGGACCTGAAGTCCGGCCTGGGGGCTGCGATGTCAGGCGGCGAGGACGCCGGGGTCCATGACGCGCTCTTCGAACAGCTCGCGACGATTGCCAAAGGGTGCGCATCGAAACATGGCGTTGGCGATCCGTTGCAGGAAGCCTATTTCAACTATGGTCTCGCACGGATCGCACGCGATTGGCTGACCGGCGAAATCGCAAAGGCCAGCCTGTCGACCAGTCCCGTCGACAAGGCGCTCGATTTCGGTATCAATGGCGCCAACCCCGATCTTACGAACGACATGGGCGATGACGCGATCATGGCGATCATCACTGCCTACCAGGATGCCGGGGTCGATGTGGACGCCATCGACCAGAGCGTTTGGGAAAAGGTCGGTGCCTATGCCGCGGCGACGTCGATCTATTGGGCCAACCGCAAGAAGCTGGCCCCCTGACCGTCCGCGAGGTTTGCCGCCGCCGCCGACATTCGGATAGCCGCACCATCGCACGTTCAAGCGAAGCTGTCTTGCGGCGCCTTCGGCGGCGTCCTAAATCGTGGGCATGATCATTGCGGAAAACAGCCTGAAGCTGATCGGCAACACGCCGCTGGTGCTGCTCAAAGGGCCGAGCGAGGAAACCGGCTGTGAAATCTGGGGCAAGTGCGAATATGCAAACCCCGGCGGATCGGTAAAGGATCGCGCCGCGCTCTATATCGTCCGCGACGCCGAAGCGAATGGGAGCCTGCGTCCCGGCGGAACGATCGTCGAGGGGACGGCAGGGAATACCGGGATCGGACTGGCGCTCGTCGGCAATGCGCTGGGTTACAAGACGATCATCGTCATGCCCGACAACCAGAGCGCCGAAAAAATGGCGACGATTCGCGCGCTCGGTGCCGAACTGGTGCTTGTTCCGCCTGCGCCCTTTGCCAATCCGGGGCATTTCGTCCACACCTCGCGCCGGATCGCCGAGGAAACCGACAATGCGATCTGGGCGAACCAGTTCGACAATATCGCCAATCGCAAGGCGCATGTGATGGGCACCGCCGAAGAGATATGGACGCAGATGGAAGGGCGCATCGACGGGTTTACCTGCGCCGCCGGGACTGGCGGGACGATCGCGGGGACGGGGCTGGGCCTGAAGGCGAAGGATGCGGGCATCACGGTGGCGCTCACCGATCCGCACGGCGCGGGCCTCTATAATTACTATAAGTGCGGCGAACTCAAGGCCGAAGGGTCGAGCGTCGCCGAAGGAATTGGCCAGAACCGCATCACCGCCAACCTGGACGGTGCGCCTATCGACACGCAGTTCCGCATTTCCGACGCCGAAGGGCTGGCCGTGGTTCGCCGCCTGCTGGACGCCGAAGGTCTGTGCCTCGGCCTGTCGTCGGGAATCAATGTCGCCGGGGCAATGGCCCTCGCGCGCGAGCTCGGCCCCGGCAAGCGCATCGCGACGATCCTGTGCGACAGTGGGTTCCGCTATCTTTCGACGCTCTACAATCGCGAATGGCTCGCCAGCAAGGGCCTGGCGGAGGCAACGGCATGAGGGCGGAGGCGAAGCTGGTCGACACGGCGACAGCTGCATCGGCGACGGTGGCCCCGGCGGCCACGCCGGCGAACGACACGATGCGCCGCCTGCAGATCGGGATCGCCGGATTGCTAGTGGTGCTGCTGCTCGTCGGGCTGGCGGGGCTGATCGGCGACCGCGCACGGGAAAATGCGGCCAAGGATGCGGCCACGGCCACCGAGGTGAAAATGCCGAGCGAACAGCCCAAGGCGGCGAGCGCGCCGCTCGAGGAACTGGGCGTCCAGCCGGTCTCGAAGGACGAGAATGAGGATATGTCGGTGAAGGTGCCGCAAACCACGCCGACCGTTCCCGACCTGGAGCCCGACCCCGAATTGCAGCGCGCGCGCCAGTCGCAATCCCAATCCAAGCGTCAGTGATTGCGGGGCTGCGCCCGGCCGCGACAGCGGCGCTGGCGCTCACCCTTGCATGGGGCATCGGCGGGCAGGCGTTGCTGGGCCGCATCGATCCGGCGCTTGCATTGCCGACGCTGGCGCTGCCGCTGCTCCTGCTGGCCGCCTGGCAGCGCGGCGAAGCTCGCAAGGCGCGGCTTGGGGCAGCGGGCATGGCGCTGCTGCTCTTACTCGCCGGACAGGCGACGCTTGCGCTCTGGTTATCGGGCCGAACGGGGTGGGGGCAGCTTGTGCTCATCGCGGCGGCGGGGGCCGTCGCCGCCCTGA
>CAZSMB010000031.1:12940-23562 GCA_964607625.1 uncultured Sphingopyxis sp.
ACGGGGTGGGGGCAGCTTGTGCTCATCGCGGCGGCGGGGGCCGTCGCCGCCCTGATTGCCGACGTGATCGTGCAAGGTTGCCGGGGGCCGATGCTTCGCTGGGCAGCCGCGGCCGTATATCTGCTCGTCTGGTTCGCCGCCGGACACCTGGCATTGTCGGCGCTCTATACGGAGCGCGCTGGCGCCAGACCGCCGTCCGTCGTCATGCTGACCGGGCTGCCGCTCCGCTGGGCGGGGCAGGGCGGCATGGCAGCGATGGTCGCGCGGGGCGCCGCCGAAGACCCCGCCCTGGCCCGGATCGAAGCGTCGGGGCCTGTGGACCTAGTCGACAGCCTGACGGACCGTGCGGTTCCGGCAGGAGCGACGCTGCTGGTTGCGCACCCGCGTGCGCTTCCCGCGCCGGATCTGGTTGCGATCGACGCGTTCGTTCGCGGCGGCGGACGGGCGGTGATCCTTGCCGACGCGCTCTCGGGATGGCCGGTGCGGTACCCGCTCGGCGATCCGCGCAACCCGCCCGTGACAAGCCTGCTGACCCCCATGCTCGACCATTGGGGCGTCACGCTCGGCCCGGCGCCGGTGGGCGAGCGCACGGCGCAAGCTGTCGATGTCGACGGTGCGCGATTGCGCTTGTTCAGCGCAGGACGCTTCGAGGTGCTTCCTGCCGGATGCTCGGCGCTCGCCGACCGGCGCATTGCGCATTGCACGATCGGCGCCGGGGAGGCCTGGCTGGTCGGCGACGCCGATCTGCTGTTCGCCCCGCTATGGCGCCCGCTGGTGCCGGGTGCCGAGCATCTGCGGCGGGCGGACACGATGGTATGGCTCGGAGCACGCCTGCGCGGCGAGCCGGGCGACAGCGCCGTTCTGCAGCCGCTCTGGATTTCCTCCACCTGATCGCGGCGCTCGAACGCGCCGCTCAGCTCCCACTTTCGACCGGTCTTTCGCGCCACTCGCTTGCGCGTTTCACCTTGCCTTGCCCCGCGTAGGGAGAGGTTTCTCCTGTTTTTGAGATAAATTTGGGATAGATTCCCTAACTTGCCCTAATTTTCCCCTTTCCACCCCGATTTATACTTGGTAGGCAGGAATCGGAGAGGGGCAATCTCCACCCGAGTCATTTCGCCCGGAATCCTGCGATTCCCGGATCGGGGAAGTTTTGCCCGGAGGCGCGAGAACGGGGGCAAGAGCGATGGCGGTTGTGACGCCCGGCCGATACTCGGGCACCAACTTCGCCGCGATCGATGGCAAGGGGCGCGTCGCCGTCCCTTCGCAGTTCCGCAACAATGTGCCCCTCAATGCGGACGGCCAGCGCGTGCTTTGGGTCGGTTTTCACGAAAAGCTGCCCTGTCTCGTCGCTTATGGCCACGACCAATATGATCGCCTCTCGGACGAGATCGAGCGTGACCGCGCGGCCGCGCTGGCGCGCAATCTCGACTTTGACGAGGACGAGGCGTTCAAGCAGCGCTTTAGCTATACGGAGGCTTATACACTCGACGACAGCGGGCGCTTCCTGCCCAATTTCACCGCACGCGATCGCGTCGGAGAGGCGGGCGCGACGGCGTTCGTCGGATCGGGGCGCCGCTTCGAAATCTGGTGGCTGCCGACGCTGGCCGGATGCGCCGCCGCCGATCCCGTGCTCCAGCGGCTTGCCGCCAACTGGGCCGAGACCAAAGGGCGGGGCCGCAAATGAGCGACCTGTCCCGCGATCCCCGTCACGATCCGGTGTTGCGCGACGAAGTCGTCGCCGCGCTCGCCATCGTGCCGGGCGAGCGTCACGTCGACGCGACATTCGGTGCCGGCGGCTACACGCGCGCGATGCTCGCCGCGGGCGCCGAGGTGGTCGCGTGCGACCGCGACCCCGATGCGATCGGCGAGGGGCGTGCACTAGTCGAAGAGGCCGATGGCCGCCTGAAGCTGGTACAGGGACGCTTCGGCGAGATCGACCGGCTGCTTGCCGAGCGCGGGATCGAGGCGGTCGACGGCATCGTCTTCGACATCGGCGTGTCGTCGATGCAGCTCGACCGGGCCGACCGCGGCTTTTCCTTCCAGGCGGATGGCCCGCTCGACATGCGGATGGCGCAGGCGGGCGAGAGCGCGGCCGACTGGCTCAACCGAGCCGATGAAGCCGAAATAGCCGACGTGCTGTATCACTACGGCGACGAGCGCCAATCGCGGCGGGTCGCGCGCGCGATCGTTGCGGCGCGTCCGCTGTCGCGCACGGGCGAATTGGCCGCGGTGATTCGCAAGGCGCTGCGGCATCCGCCGGGCGCCCCCAGGGATCCGGCGACCAAGAGCTTTCAGGCGATCCGCATTCACATCAATGGCGAACTCGACGAGCTGGTCGCGGGGCTGTGTGCCGCCGAGCGCATCTTGCGCCCCGGCGGCCGCCTCGCGGTGGTCAGCTTTCACAGCACCGAGGACAGGATCGTGAAGAATTTCCTGCGCGAACGGAGCGGGGGTGATGCCCGCGCGTCGCGCCACCGGCCCGCGCCGCTCCCTCTGGCGCGGGCCGCAACCTTCGATCCCCCGGCGCGCAAGGTCCGCCCGGGCAAGGCGGAGGAGGCACGCAACCCGCGCGCCCGCTCCGCGACGCTTCGCAGCGCGGTGCGGACGTCCGCACCCGCCTGGCCTGCCGGCAAGACGATGAAGGAGGCGATGTCATGTTGATGGCGGCTCGCAAGCTCCAGGGAATCGGCCTGGTGCTGCTCGTACTGATCTTTGCGATGATGTTGTATCCGGTGTCGCTCAAGGTGGCCGCGACGCGCAGCGAGCTGGCACAGATCGACAAGCGGATCGGGCAGGCGCGCGACAACATCCGCTATCTGGAATCCGAACTCGCCGTCCGCGCCTCCATGCGACAGCTCGAACAGTGGAATGTCGAGAGCTTCGGCTATTCGGCACCGAACGCCGATCAGTATCTGGCGAACGAACGCCAACTCGCCTCGCTCGACCGACTGCCGCGGGCGCGCGGCGCCAACGATGTTGCGCCGGTGCTGATGGCGATGGTCTCTCCGGTCGCCCAGCCTCAGGCGACGGCGCCGAAACCGGCGACTGTCATTCCGACGGCATCGGCGGCGGAGCCCGCGCCGCCGCGGGCGGCGAAGGCCGAGCCCAAGCCCGTCGTGCTGGCGCAAGCCGAAACGAACGCTGCCGTCCGCTCCGACGCCGCGCCGCGCATGGCGCCGACCCGCCGCCGCGAGCAGCTCAAGATGATCGAGGACCAGCTCCTGTCGGAACGGACGCTCGCCGAACTCAAGCGCAGCGCCGCCGCCGAAGCATCGGGAGGCCAGTAAACGCCGATGAATACCCTGGTCGTCCGTCCAGCCAGGATCCGAACCGCGGGGGTGCGACAGCAGATTCTGCTGACCGCGCAGCAGCGGCTGATGATCCTGATGCTGCTGTTCATGGCGGCCTTTTTTCTGGTGTCGGTGCGCCTCTTCTATTTCGCGATGTTCGACACATCGTCGGGACGCGGCGCGAACGCGGCCGCATTCGTCCCGGCGCGCGCCGACATCGTCGATCGCAACGGCGTACCTTTGGCTCGGACGATCGATGGATATTCGATCCGCGTTGTTCCCGAAAAGCTGATCAACAAGCCGCAATATCTGGTTGGGGAACTTCAGAAGATTTTTCCCGACATGACGCGCGCGGAGCTGTTCGCAAAGGTCAGCGGCCCGCGTCCGACCTATATCCGCCGGCGCGCGCTGCCCGACCAGGTCGCGGCGGTGAATGCGATCGGCGACGTCGGTTTCGATTTTCCGCGCGAGAAGGAGCGGCTTTATCCGCAGTTCACGCTTGCCGCGCACGTACTGGGCTTCACCAATTCCGAGGGGCACGGCGTCACCGGGGTCGAAGGGGCGTTCGACAACCGGCTGACCAACGATGCGACGCGCGGCCAGCCGCTGGCGCTGTCGATCGATGCGCGCGTGCAGGGCGTGCTCGAAAGCGAACTCAGCTATGCGGTCACGAATCTCGAGGCGATCGGCGGCGCGGGAATCATCCTCGACGTGCATACGGGCGAAGTGCTTGCGATGACGTCGCTGCCGACGTTCAATCCGAACAAGCTGGTTGCCGGCAATACCGAGGCACGCCGCAATGCGGTGACCTATAATCTCTATGAGCTTGGTTCGACCTTCAAGCCCTTGTCGATCGGTGCGGCGATCGACAACGGCGTCGTCACCAGCATGGCAAAGCGTTACGACGCCACCAAGCCGCTCGCAATTGCCGGCTTTCATATTCGCGACTCGCATATGATGGGGCGCTGGCTCAACGTCCCCGAAACGCTGATCCACAGCTCGAATATCGTCACGGCGCAGATTGCCGACCAGCTGGGTCGCGAAAAGATGGAGGAATTGTTCCGCAATCTCGAATTTGACGGGCGTCCGCATATCGAGCTGAAAGAGCGGGCATTCCCGCTGTGGCCAAAGGATTGGGGGCGGGTCACCACCATGACCACCAGCTATGGTCACGGGATCGCGGTGACGCCGTTGCACTTGGCGAGCGCCTATGCCGCGCTCGTCAACGGTGGGATCTGGCGTCCGGCCACCCTGCTCAAACTGGGCGACAAGGCTCCGCCGCAGGGGCGCCGGGTGTTCAAGGCGTCGACCAGCGCCCGGATGCGCCAGCTCCTCCGCCTGATCGTCGCCGATGGCACGGGCCGCAACGCCGACGCGCCGGGTTTCCGGGTCGGCGGCAAGACGGGCAGCGCCGAAAAGCCCGGCGCCGGGGGCTATCGCCGCCATTCGCTCGTCTCGACCTTCGCGGCGGCATTCCCGATGGACAATCCGCGCTATGTCGTCCTTGCGATGGTCGACGAGCCCAAGGGCAACGCCTTCAGTTCGGGGCAGCGAACGGCGGGCTACACCGTCGCGCCGGTGGTCAAGAAGGTGGTGATGCGCGCGGGGCCGATGCTGGGCGTTTTTCCGGACGAAAGCCGCGATGTCGATGTGTCCGAACTGACCCCGCTCTTGTGGAAGGGCGGGAAGGGGGACTGATGCGTCTCTCGGCGCTCCTCGACGCTCCGGCACCCAAAGACGCCGACCCCGTGGTCACCGGCCTGGCGATCGACCATCGCAAGGTCGCGCCCGGGACCATCTTCGGCGCGTTTGCCGGCGAGAAATTCAACGGCGAGGATTTCATTCCTGCCGCGGTCGATGCGGGCGCGATCGCGGTCGTTGCCCGCCCCGAGGCGCGGGTCGACGGCGCGGTGCATATCGCCGATGCCAATCCGCGCCGCGCCTTTGCGCATATCGCCGCGCGCTTCTTTCACCGTTTCCCGGCGACGTGCGTCGCGGTGACCGGCACCAACGGCAAGACGTCGACGGTCGAAATGACGCGCCAGCTCTGGCGTATGGCCGGGTTCCACGCGGCATCGATCGGAACGCTCGGCATCACGACGTCGAACGACAGCACGTCGACCGGGCTCACGACGCCTGACATCGTCACCTTCCTGGGCACCATGTCGGGGCTCGCCGCCGAAGGCGTGACGCACGCAGCGTTCGAGGCGTCCAGTCACGGGCTCGATCAATATCGCACCGAAGGTCTGCCGGTGCGCGCGGCGGCCTTTACCAATCTGAGCCACGATCACCTCGACTACCACGGGACGATGGACGCCTATCTCGCCGCGAAACTGCGCCTGTTTGCCGAGGTGGTGGAGAATGGCGGCGCGGCCGTCATATGGACCGACGATCCCCGGTCGGCGGCGATCGTCGACGTCGCCGACGCTCGGGGGCTGAGGCTGATGACCGTCGGCACCGGTGCCGACGGGCTGCGCCTTGTCGCGCGCGCACCGACGCAGCTCGGCCAGGCGCTGACCATCGCTGCGGGGGATTTGACGATGACCGTCAACCTGCCGCTGATCGGCGCTTATCAGGCGGCCAATGCGCTCGTCGCTGCAGGACTCGTCATCGTCACCGGCGGCGATCCGCAGCAGACCCTTGCCAATCTTGCGCGTCTCCAGCCGGTGCGCGGGCGCCTGGAACGCGCGGCCATCGCCCGGTCGGGGGCGCCGGTCTATGTCGACTATGCCCACACCCCCGACGGGTTGGAAGCGGCGCTCGATGCGCTCCGCCCCCATGCCGCGGGCCGGCTGATCCTGGTCTTCGGTGCAGGGGGCGACCGCGACAGGGACAAGCGGGCGCCGATGGGCCGGATAGCCGCCGCCAAGGCCGATGTTGCGATCATCACCGACGATAATCCGCGCGGCGAGGATCCCGCGATGATTCGGGCCGCGATCGCCGAGGGCGCACCCGACGCGCGGGTGATCGGCGACCGCCGCGCGGCCATCGCGGCGGCCATCGCCGAGGCGCAGGCCGACGATATCGTCTGCATCGCCGGCAAGGGGCACGAGCAGGGACAGATCGTCGGCGCGGGTGAAGCCATGCGGGTCATCCCCTTCGACGATGTCGGCATCGCGCGCGAGGTGGCGGCGTGACCCCGCTGTGGACCGCCCGCGCGATCGCGGCCGCGACTGGCGGGACCGCGAGCGGTGATTTCACCGTTCAAGGCGTTGCCTTCGATTCCCGCGAAGTGACGGGGGGAGACCTCTTCATCGCGATGAAGGGCGAGGCGACCGATGGCCACAGGTTCATCGACAAGGCGATCGCGGCGGGCGCCTCCGGCATCGTCTGCGAAACCGCGATCGACTTTCCGCACATCCGGGTTGCGGACAGCGCGGCGGCGCTGAACGCGCTTGGCGCCGCATCGCGGGCCCGCAGCCACGGCCGCATCGTCGGGGTAACCGGCTCGGCGGGCAAGACCGGCACGAAGGAGGCGCTGTTCGCGGCGCTCGACCGCTTCCGTCCCGGCAAGGCCCACCGCTCGGTCAAAAGCTACAACAATCATGTCGGCGTGCCGCTCAGTCTTGCCCGCATGCCCTCGACTGCCGATTTCGGCGTGTTCGAAATGGGCATGAACCATGCTGGCGAACTCGCCGCGTTGACCCGGATGGTGCGTCCGCATGTCGCGATCGTCACCACCATCGCCCCTGCCCACATGGAATTCTTTGGCAGCGAAGAAGCGATTGCCGATGCCAAGGGCGAAATTTTCGAGGGGCTCGAGCCCGGTGGAACCGCGATCGTCCCCTTTGACAGTCCGCACTATGCGCGGCTTCGGGCAAAGGCGGAACGGCATGCGGCGCACGTCGTCAGCTTCGGCCTGGGCGAGGGCGCCGACGTGCGCGCGGTCGACTGGCTGAACGACGGCAAGGGCGGCTCGCTGGTCACCGCGCAGGTGCAGGACGCGCTGCTGTGTTTCACCATTTCGCAAGGCGGTCGGCATTGGGTGTCGAACGCGCTGGCGGTGCTGGCGGCGGTGAAGGCGGTCGGCGGCGACTTGCCCGCCGCGGGGCTCGCCTTTGCCGAGATGGCCGGGCTCGCCGGGCGCGGTGCACGGCATCGCGTACCGGTCGAGGGCGGCGACATCCTCGTCATCGACGAAAGCTACAATGCCAACCCGGCATCGATGGCGGCGACGATCGGCCAGCTTGGCGACGAATCCGGCGCGCGCAAGATAGCGATTCTCGGAAGCATGAAAGAACTCGGCCCCGATGGCGAGGCCTATCACGCCGATCTTGCCGCTCCGCTCGTCGCGGCGGGGGTGCAATTCGCCCTGCTTGTCGGCGAAGAGATGGCGCCGCTCGCCAAAGCGCTTGAGGGGCGCATCGAATTCGAGCATGTGCCCGCGCATCCGGCCGCCACCGCGCGGCTGAAAGACCTGATCCGCCCCGGCGATGTGGTGCTGGTCAAGGGATCGAACAGTGTCGGCCTGTCGCATCTTGTGACGGCGCTGACCCATGGGGACTATTGATGCTATATTGGCTGGCGGAATGGCTTGGCTTTCCGGGGGCGCTCAATCTCATCCGCTACCTGAGTTTTCGCTCGGGGGCGGCGGTAGCCACCGCGCTGATCATCGGGCTGTGGATCGGCCCCCGCTTCATCCTGATGCTGCGCCTGCGGCAAGGGAAGGGGCAGCCGATCCGCGACGACGGCCCGCAGAGCCACCTCGCGAAAAAGGGCACGCCGACGATGGGCGGGCTGATGATCCTGATCTCGCTGATGATTTCGGCGCTGCTGTGGATGGATCTGTCCAACCGCTTCGTCTGGGCCTGCCTGTTCGTCACCGGCGGTTTTGCCGCGGTCGGCTTCATGGACGATCTCGACAAGGTGACCAAGGCAAGCCATCGCGGCATCCCGGGCCGGGTGCGCCTGCTGATCGAATTCGTGATCGCGGGCATCGCGGTGCTGCTGATCGTTTCGCGCACTGGTACGGACCTTTATCTGCCCTTTTTCAGCGATGTCTACATTCCGCTCGGCCCGCTCTATTATGTCTTTGCGATGGTGCTCATCGTCGGGTTCGGCAATGCGGTGAACCTGACCGACGGGCTCGATGGGCTTGCGACCTTTCCGGTGATGATCGCCAGCCTGACCTTTCTGGTGATCGTCTATCTGTCGGGCAATGTGAAGTTCGCCGGATATCTGGGCATTCCGCACGTCCCCGGCGCCGGCGAGCTTGCGATCTTCGCGGCGGCGATTATCGGCGCATGTCTGGCGTTCCTGTGGTTCAACGCGCCGCCCGCGGCGGTGTTCATGGGCGACACCGGCAGCCTTGCGCTCGGTGGTGCGCTGGCGACCATGGCGGTAACGGCGCAGCATGAACTGGTGCTCGTCCTCGTCGGTGGACTGTTCGTGGTCGAAGCGCTGTCGGTGATTATCCAGGTCTTCTGGTACAAGCGCACCGGCAAGCGCGTATTCCGCATGGCGCCGATCCATCACCATTTCGAACAATTGGGCTGGCCCGAGTCCACGGTCGTCGTCCGTTTCTGGATCGTCTCGATCGTTCTGGCGCTCGCGGGGCTCGCGACGCTGAAGCTGCGGTGATCACCTCGCGCGCCTTTGCCGGTCGCCGCTATGCGGTGTTGGGACTGGCGCGCTCGGGCCTTGCGGCCTGCGAGGCGCTGATCGCCAGCGGCGCGGGGGTGACGGCCTGGGACGACCGCGAAGCGGCCCGCGACGAGGCGATGGCGCTCGGCGCCGATATCGGCGACCCGCTCCAGATCGACCTGACCGGCTTCGCGGGTGTCGTTGTGTCGCCTGGCGTGCCGCTCAACCGCCATCCGATCGTCGCGCACGCGCGCGAGGCGCATGTGCCGGTCATCGGCGATGTCGAACTTTTCGCTGAAGCGCGCGCCGACCTGCCTCCGCACCGGGTCGTGGGCATCACGGGCACCAACGGCAAGTCGACCGTGACCGCGCTCGTCACCCACATGCTCGAGACCGCGGGCCTCCCCGCGCTGATGGGCGGCAATATCGGGCTGCCGATCCTCGCGCGCGACCCCCTCGCCGCCAATGATCGGGGCGCCGGGGTCTATGTCCTCGAATTGTCGAGCTATCAGATCGACCTGACGCACAGCCTGGCGTGCGACGTGGCGGTGCTGACCAACATCACACCGGACCATCTCGATCGCTACGATGGGTTCGAAGGCTATGTCGCGTCGAAGGCGCGACTGTTCAACCTTCAGCACCGCGATCAGGTCGCGGTCGTCGCGGCCGACGACGACCCATCGAAAATGATCGCGGGCCACATCAACCATCGCCTCTACCGCGTCTCGGCAAAGGATATCGACCCCGCCGATCAGGCGCGCTGGCCCGCGCTGCAAGGCCCGCACAACGCGCAGAACGCGGTCTGCGCGATCGCCGTTTGCCGCGTGCTGGGCCTGGACGACGACGAAATCGAACGCGGACTTGCGACCTTCACGTCGCTGCCGCACCGCATGGAATGGATCGGCGAAGCCCGTGGCGCCAACTGGTATAACGACAGCAAGGCGACCAATGCGGCTTCCGCTGCACCGGCGCTGGCGGCGTTCCCGCCGGCGCCGGACCAGCGTTTGCACTGGATCGCGGGCGGGCAGGCAAAGGGCGACGGGCTCGCCGCATGCCGCCCGTGGTTCGGCCATGTCAAACGCGCCTATCTGATCGGCGAGGCGACGGACGAGTTCGCGCGGGAGATCGGCGATGCGATTCCCGTCTATCGTGCGGCTACGCTGGATACCGCCGTCGCCCATGCCGCCAAGGCGGTGCAGCCGGGCGACGTGGTGTTGTTGTCGCCGGCTTGCGCCTCGTTCGACCAATATAAGGATTATGAGGACCGCGGCGACCGCTTCCGGGCGCTGGTGCAGGCGCTCCGGGCATGAGCGGGGGGATGGACAATATGGACAGGGCGAGCGAGCGGCCGATCATCGCAGCGACGCGCAGCGCAAAACGACGCGGCCCGCGCCTCAGTCGCGCCGACCGGACGCCGCTCGGCCTGTGGTTCTGGGAAATCGACCGCGTGCTGTTGCTGCTCGTGTCGATGCTGATCGCGATCGGCCTGGTCGCCGTGGCAGCGGCATCGCCGGTGGCGGCGCAAAAGCTGTCGACCTCGACCGCAAGCCTCGATCCGCTCTATTATTTCTATCGGCAGCTGATGTGGGTCATGGTCGGCGTACCGGTGATGCTCGCCATTTCGATGCTGCCAAAGCCACAAGCGCGACGGTTCGCCATCTACGGAACGATCACCTTTCTCGCGCTCCTGTTTCTCGTTCCGTTGATCGGCACCTCGGTGAACGGCGCCCAGCGCTGGATCGGCAGCGG
>CAZSMB010000032.1:0-7346 GCA_964607625.1 uncultured Sphingopyxis sp.
AGTTGTCCTCCGCGGTGACCGGCCAGCGCCGGAAATCGGGGCCGCCGCCGATCTGATCGACGCGGATCACCTCGGCGCCGAACTGCGCGAGATAGAGCCCGGCGGTGGGCGAGGCGACGAAGGACGACGCCTCGATGACGGAGAGGCCTGAGAGGAGCTTATACATCGAACCCAAGCCCCCCGTTCGTCATCCCGGCGAAGGCCGGGATCTCGCCGGTGCATTCAAACGCTACGGCGAGATCCCGGCCTTCGCCGGGAGGACGATAAATGGGAAAGTGGGCTTCCATCCTCAGTTCGCAGCCGCAAACTCGCGCAGCATATGCTTCGCGATCTGGAGCTGCAGGATCTGGGTCGTGCCTTCGTAGATGCGATAGATGCGCGCATCGCGAAAGAAACGCTCGGCGTCATATTCGGCGAGATAGCCCGCGCCGCCATAGACCTGGACGCAGGCGTCGACGACGCGGCCGCACATTTCGCTGGCGAAGACCTTGAACGCCGCGGCTTTGCGCAGGACAGTCTCGCCCGCGTCGGCGCGGCGCGTGACGTCCTCCATCATGCATTCGGCGGCGTAGATGTCGATCTCGCTCTGCGCGAGCATCTGCTGGATGAGCTGGAAATTGGCGATCGGTTCGCCGAACGCCTTGCGCTCGGTCGCGTAGCGCACGGCGCTGTCGAGCGCGCGGCGGGCATAGGCGGTCGCGGCGGCTCCCACCGACATGCGGCCATTGTCGAGGCTCATCATCGCATAGGCGAACCCCTTGCCGAGTTCGCCACCGAGCAGCGCCTCGCCCCCGACGCGGACGTCGTCCATCACCACGTCGGCGATGTGGCTGCCCGACTGGCCCATCTTCTTGTCCGACTTGCCGATCGACACGCCGGGGGCATCCATCGGAACGATGAAGGCCGAGACATGGGCGTTCTTCGGCAGATTCTCCTTGCTCGTCCGCGCCATGATCAGGCCGACCTTCGCGAAGGGCGAGTTGGTGATGTAGCGTTTGGTGCCGTTCAGCACCCAGCCGTTGTCGGTCTGCGTCGCGGTCGTCTGGAGCCCCGCCGAATCCGATCCCGATCCGGGCTCGGTCAGCCCGAAGCAGGCGATCTCGCCCGCCGCGACGCGTGGCAGCCACTCGGCCTTCTGCGCCTCGGTCCCGCCATTCTTGAGCGCGGATGTGAACATGCCGATGTTGATCGAGATGATCGATCGGAACGCCGGCATCGCATAGCTGAGCGTGTGGATCGTCCTGATATACTGGCTGACGTTCATCCCCGCGCCGCCATATTCCTCCGGGATCGTCAGGCCGAACAGGCCCATGTCGCGCATCTCGGACAGGATATCGTCGGGAATCGCGTCGCTTTCGATGATCTCCTTTTCGGCGGGGAGAAGGCGCTCGCGCACATAGCGTTCGAGCTGCTCGATGAACTGGTCGAAGACGTCGGCGTCCATGCCGGGGTTGCTCATGGCCTGTTCCTCAAATCGGATCGTAGGGAAAGACATGCGCCGATACCTCGTCGGCGCGCGCGAAGCTGGGGCGGAAGGCGGGGATCAGCTCGTCGGCGATCGCCTCGGCGCTCCAGCCCTCGAGCTTCGCCATCGAGCGCACCGGACGCGGTTTCGAGAAGAGCAGGATTTCATTCTTGCGCACGCTGAAGATCTGGTTCGTCACATCCTGCGACAGATCGGAGGCGAGATAGGCGACGAGCGGCGCGATCTTTTCGGCCGACATTTCCTGGAGCCGCTTGACCCGCTCCTGCTCGGCGGGGGTCGTCGCGGGGATCGAGCTGGTCATGCGGCTCCAGGCGAAGGGCGCGATGCAGTTCGAGCGTACCCCGACGCGCGCCATGTCGAGCGCGATCGACTGCGACAGCGCGACGACGCCCAGCTTCGCGGCCGAATAATTGGCCTGGCCGATGTTGCCGATCAGCCCGCTGGTCGAGGTGAAGTGGATGAAGCTGCCCGACTGCTGTTCACGGAAATAGGGCGTCGCGGCCTTCGAGACGTTGAAGACGCCGGTCAGGTTGACCTCGATAACGCTCTTCCAGTCCTCATAGCTCATCTTGTGCCAGATGGTGTCGCGCAGGATGCCGGCATTGTTCACCACCGCATCGATACGGCCGAATTGGGCCACCGCATCCTCGATGATGCTCGCCGCCTCTTTCGGATCGGCGACATTGCCGAAATTGGCGATGGCCTTGCCGCCCGCCGCGATGATGTCGCTGGCAGTCGTCTCGGCCGGGGCCACATCGCCGCCGTCGCCCGCCTGCGCCACCCCGGGATCGTTGACCACCACCGCCGCGCCTTCGGCGGCGCAATGCAGCGCCAGTTCGCGTCCGATTCCGCGTCCCGCGCCGGTGATCGCGACCACCTTGCCGTCCAGACATTTGCCCATG
The DNA here is from genome assembly GCA_964607625.1 of uncultured Sphingopyxis sp. Taxonomy (GTDB): domain Bacteria; phylum Pseudomonadota; class Alphaproteobacteria; order Sphingomonadales; family Sphingomonadaceae; genus Sphingopyxis. The sequence continues at coordinate 2,389 of CAZSMB010000032.1, forward strand.
GGCACTCTCCCGTCGAATCAATCGATAACGCGATAGGGGGAGCTCTGCATCATTTCAACATTGAGAATTGATTTTTCATATATATGAAAATAGAGGAGACGTATGACTGGCCCCGTCCGCTCCGTGTCCCAAGCTTTCGCCATTCTCCGCGTGCTCGGCGATGCGGGTCCGCTGTCGCTGTCGGACGTCGCGCGGATCGTGGGGCTCAGCCCATCGAGCTGCCTCAACCTGCTCAGAACGCTGGTGGGCGAGGGCGCGCTCGAACGCGAGGCCGGGGCGAAGACGTACCGGCTCGCGTCCCCCTGGCGGGAGGCCGCCCTGTTGCGCGGGGACGGCACGGCGCGACTGGTCGCGCTCGCGCGGCCGTCGATGGCGCGCTTTGCACAGCGGTCGGAGGCGGCGGTGGGGCTGTGGAAAATCGTTTCGCGCGAGCGGATGCAGCTCGCCGCGCACGCCGAAAGCGACGCCGGGATGCGGCTGCGTCTCGCCGACGACCAGCGCCAGCCGCTTGGCGGCGGAGCCGCCGGGCGGGCGATCGCTGCGGCGCAAGCGGTCGACGACCTCGAACTCGCGCGGCGCTTTGCACCGGTGCGCTGGCAGGCACAGCTCGCCTTCGACACCTATGTGCGGCAGGTAAAGGACGCGTCGTCGCGTGGCTTCGCCATCGACGAAGGCTTTGCGCATCGCGGCGTCGTCACCGTGGCGACCGGACTCGTCGACATAGATCCGGGCTTCTGCCTGTCGGCGTCGATCGTCGCGGGGTCGCGCAGCGCCGACGAGATCGACCGGCTGGGAACCGACCTGATCCGCCTGCGCGGCGCGCTATCCGAAAGCGACCGGCTCTAGCGGTGCGTGGCCTTCCAGGCGCGCACCGCGGCCATCGTCTTTTCGATATGCGCCTGCGGTTTGCGGTCGGTGTAGCTCAACAGGATCGTCCCGTCGGGCGCGATTACGAAGGATGTCCGGTCGGACAGCATGCGGTTGCCCGCGCCCTGCATGACCGTATCATATTTGACGGCGACCTTTGCGCCCGGGTCGGCGGCGACGGCGAACTTGTCGCGGCATTCGGACTTTGAAAATTCGGCGACGCGGTCGATGTTGCCGGCGGTGACGCCGATGACGCGCGCACCCAGCTTGTTGAAGTCGCTGGTCGCTTCGGCAAACAGATGCGCCTCGATCGTGCAGCCGGGCGTAAAGGCGGCCGGGAAGAAATAGAGGACGACCGGCCCCTTGCCCAGCACCTGTTTCAGCGACAGGCTGAACGGCTTTCCGCCCTGCGCGGCGTTTAGCGTGAAGTCCGGTGCCTTGGCGCCCTGTTGCAAAGCCGCCATGCCCTGCATCGGGACCGATGCCAGCAACAGGCCGAGGCCGAGCGATAATCCAATCTTTTTCCGGTTCGTCATCTGCCATCCTTCCAGCCCGGGCCGTTCGCGGGCGCCGCGCACGATATCCTAACACCGATTATTCGCGGTTGCGGCGAAAAAGTTGCACGTAGCGAACGGGCTGGCGAAAAATTCCGTCGCAGCCGTGCTCGTCCCTTCTGCCGGCGCCGGGGTGTCGTATCGGCAGGGCCTGTCAGCCTTTGTCATCATTAGGACGACTATCGTCAAACGACAAAGGCACGTCGCCGGCCATAGATCGATTGTGACGCAATGATCGATGGGTGGGGCATGACGACACGATTTTGGAGCAGCGGCGCGGCGATTGCACTGGGACTGGCGGCGTCGCTCGGCGCCACCGACGGGCAGGCGCAAGAACAGTCCGGCGCTGCGGGCTATGGCCAGCTTGCCGCACAAACCGGCGAGCGCGCGGGCGATCCCGACTTCGACTATCGCCTGGGCATCGCCGCGCTCGATGCCGGTCATTATGGCGAAGCGGTCCTCGCCTTTCAGCGGGTGCTGGCGGTCCAGCCGGACAATGCCCTGGCGCGGGCCGAGCTCGCCCGCGCCTATGCGCTCGCCGGCGATATCGATACCGCGCGGCAGGAGTTCGCGACGGTCGTCGACGACCCCAGCCTGCCCGATCCGGTGCGCCAGCGCTTCACCGGCTTCGTACGCCAGTTCGATAAACAGATCGCGGGTGGCGGGTCCGATATCTCGGGTTTCGTCGACGCCCGTATCGGGCACGACAGCAATGTCAACGCGGCGACGGACCTGACCACGATCGTCATTCCGCTGTTCAGCTTTCTCGGCCCCGGCACGCTCGGTCCGGGCGCGGTTGCACAGGATGACGAATTTTACGAGATCCAGGGCGGCGTTTCGGCCGTGACCGCAATCGGACGGCAGGACCGCCTGTTCGCCAGCGCGCTCGCCAACTGGCGTGACAATTTCGACAGCCGCGCCTTCGACCAGGCCGCGCTCACCGGCACCGCCGGCTATGCCCACAGCTTTGCGGACCGCGACGTGCTGTCCCTGTCGGGGCAGGTCCAGAAATTCTGGCTTGGCCACGATGGGTATCGCACCTCCTATGGCGCGATCGCACAATATACGCGGACGCTGGACGGCGGGCGCGCGTTGACGCTGTCGGCGCAGTGGAGCCGGCTCGACTATGACGGCGCGCCGCTGCGCGATGCCGATCGTTATGCCGTGGGTATCGGATATGTCACGCGATCGGTCGCCGCGAACCTGACCGGCGGCAAGGAGGAAACCCGCCGGCAGGCCGGCGATGCCGAATCCAACTGGTTTGCGGCGGCCAATGTCGGCGGCGAATTTCCGGTCGCCGGCCGCGTGGCGATCGTTGCCGGCGCGGCCTTCGATCTGCGTCGGTACGACCAGCCCGATCCCCTGTTCCTGACGAAGCGTCACGATGAACGCATCGACCTGACGGCGGGGGTGAAGGTCGCGCTGACCGACAACCTCTTCTTTCAGCCGCGCGCGACCTGGACGCGTAACTGGAGCAACATCGCGCTCTACGACTATGATCGCTGGACCGTTTCGGCCGGCCTTCGCCTCGAATTCTGATCCGCCTGATCCCTGGGGAGAGACCACGCCATGACCGTCAATCACAAACTTCGCCTCGGCACCGCGCTGATGGTCAGCGCCTCGAGCGTGTCGCTCGCAATGCCCGCGCTCGCCGCCGACGTGCTGTTCTCGTCGAAAGGCGACCGGGCGCTCTCGATCGGAGAGCGGGTCCATCAACTCGATGGGCTCAGGCAGGTGCGGCTCGATAGCGGAGCGACGGTGTCGGTGCTCGACGCGGCGGATTACCGGATCAACGCCGATGGCTCGGTCGATCTTTATGCCGGAACCCTGACCGTCGCGGGTGGTGAGGATGAAACGACGGTGCGAATGCCCGATGGCGTCGAAGGACGCGTCACGGGACGCGGATCGGCGGCGAGTTTCAGCGTCGCGGCGGACGGCACCGGCCGTGGCCATGTGATGACCGGACGGGCGACTGTCGGGCGCGCCGGCGAAGCGCGCCGGTTCGATGCCGGCGAAATGTTCGCTTTTGCGCCCGGCAAGCGCCCCGAACAGACGGTCGCCAACGGCGCCCAGCCGACGCCCGGCGCGTCGCGGGCGGATGTCGCGGCGATGGCCGAAGGCGGACCGGTTGCGGCCGCGGCGAACGGACTGCCGGTGACGCTCGGCGATGCGCTCGCGGCGGCGGGCGCGTCGAGCGACATATTGGCGGCGGCGCGCCGCGTCGATGCGGCAGCGGCCAATCCGTCGATCGAAACCTTCCCGAGCAGCGATCTGGCGCTGCTGGTCGCGAACGCGGGCGGTGTGGCGCAGGCCTTTGGCGGCGCGCCTTTCCCCGAAGCGCAGGCCGACATCGTGCGAACCTATCTGGCGTGGCTTGCCGGGGGCGGATCGGGGGCCGGATTCCTGTCCGCCTATGCCGGCTTCCTGACCGATTATCTCGACCTGCTGCGCTCGGGCGCGGCGCCGTCGAGCTTCGGCGATGCGCGCTTGGGCGATATCGCGGCCTTCCTGGCCTATAGCGAGCGGACGGGCGCGCTCGCCCGGCTCGGCACCAGCGATCGCCTGTTGGCAGACGCCTATCTGGCCTTTCTGAAGGACGGCGGGAATCCCGACCTGTTCGCCGGTCGCTTCGTGAACCTGACCCAGGCCTATTTCGCGTTCGTTCGCGCCGGCGGCGATCCCGCCGATTTCACCGGGGCGAGCGCCGACACGATCGGGCGCTACGTCGCGTTCCTCGCCGACAGCGGCCTGGCACAGCAGCTCGGCGCGAGCGATCGCGCCCTGCTCGACGCCTATCTGGCAAGCGGCGGCCTGGCCTTTGCCGGGCAATATCGCGCGGCCCTTGGCGACTATTACGCCTGGCTCGCAAGCGGCCGGTTGCCCGGCGACTACGGCGCGCTCGATGCCGCGACGCTGCGGGCGTATCTCGAAACCCTGTCGCGTACCGGCTTGCTCGCCACGGTCGCCGGCGATCAAGCGGCCTTCTTCACCGCCTATCTCGACTGGTTGCGCGGCGGCGGCGCGCCCGACGCGTTCGCCGGCCTGCCCGCGAATGTGTTTGCCGGCTATGCGGGCAGGCTCGACGCCTATTTCGCATGGCTGGCCGCAGGCAATCTGCCCTCGGCCTATGACGGCGCCGACATCGCGCAGTTGCAGGGCTTCATCGCGCAACTCCAGTCGGCGGGCGCACTCGACCGCTTCCTCGGCGAGCGGGCCGATTTCTTTGCGGCCTATCTTGCGTTCGTCCAGGGCGGAGGACAGGCCGACGCCTTTGCGGGCCTCAATGCCAATATTTTCGCGGGCTATGCCCAGGCGCTCTCGGCCTATTACGACTATCTGGAAAACGGCGGGGTGCCGTCGGCCTATGGTGCGCTGACCCAGGCGCAGGTGCGCGCCTATCTCGCCGCGCTCGACCGCGCGGGGGCCAGCGCGTCCTTCCTCGCGGATCTTTCCGACTTCTATGCCGGATATTTCGCCTTCGTCGCGGGCGGCGGCAATCCCGATCAATATGCCGGGCTGCCGGTCCCGCCCGATTAT
>CAZSMB010000032.1:7446-23516 GCA_964607625.1 uncultured Sphingopyxis sp.
CGCGGGCGGCGGCAATCCCGATCAATATGCCGGGCTGCCGGTCCCGCCCGATTATTCCGCCTTTGCCGCGGCGCTAAACGCCTATGCCGCCTTTCTGGCGGGTGGCGGATTGCCCGCCGATTACGATGCGCAGACACTGGCGACGCTTCAGGCCTATATCGACGCGATCGCCGCGTCGGGCCAGCTTGCCGACCTGCTCGGCGACAATGCCGGCCTGCTCGATGCCTATTTCGCGTGGATCGCCGGGGGCGGATCGCCCAACGGGTTCAGCGGCTTGCCGGTCTATGCCGATTATGTTTCCGCGCTGAACGCCTATTATGCGTTCCTCGCCAGCGGCGGCCTGCCGGCGGATTACGGCGCGCTGACACCGGCGCAGGTTCGCGCCTATCTCGCGGCGCTCAACACCGCTGGCGGCCTGTCGGCCTTTGCCGATCTCGACGGATTCTTCGCGCCCTATTACGCCTATCTGGCGGGCGGCGGAGACCCGGCGAAATACGCCGAGCTGCCGGTGTACGACGGCTATGTCGCGGCGTTGAACGCCTATTACGCCTATCTCGCCGGCGGCGGGCTCCCCGGTGCCTATGGCGCGTTGACGCAGGAACAGGTCGCGGCCTATCTCGCCGCCCTGAACGCTGCCGGCGGCTTTGCGGCGCATGGCGATCTCGATGCCTTTTTCGGCGATTATTACGCCTTCCTCGCGAGCGGCGGCGATCCAGCGGATTATGCCCGGCTGCCGGTCTATGCCGGTTGGCTACAGGCGGTGCAGGCCTATTACGCCTTCCTGCTCGGCGGCGGCGTTCCGTCCGAATATGGCGCGCTGACCCCCGAACAGGTCGAAACCTACCTCGCCGCGCTCGACCGGACGGGCATTCTCGACGACCAGCTTTCCGGCGCGACGCTCCAGTTCCTGACCGATTATCTCGCCTGGCTCGAAACGGGGAGCGATCCCGACCAGTTCGCCGGACTGCCCGGCAATAGCGGCGGGCCGGACACGCCCGATAATCCGGCCTATGCGGGCGGTTTCCCCAGTGGCGTCAGCGGCGCGCGGGCCTATGCGGTAAACGCCGGCGTATCCTATCAGGCCTCGGCAACGCCGCAACTCGATGCGAACGGGGTACTGACCGATGCCGGCGACCTCGCCATCGGCACCGCGGAGGCGGTCGATGTCGGCGGCGATGCAGCGGTGGTTGTCGGTCGCTATATCGACGGCGCGGCGCGATTCCGCGGCGGCACCGTCAACGCTGCATCCAGCGGCGGCGTGCCGTGGGTCGTGACGGCGCCCGTCGCCGCACCGCTGCCGACCAGCGGCACGATCGATTATGAAGTGCTCGCGGCGACCCGGCCTGTCTTTTCGTCGGGCCGTGCTGCGCCGGGCAGTTTCGATGCCAATCTGACGATCGGCTTCGGTCCCTCATCGCTCGCCTATGGGTTCGACGGCACGATCGTCATGCCCGAAGACGGCGGCGACGTCCGCTATGATTTCGCCTCGGAAGGGCGCGATACCGGCGCGCTGGTCGACACGTTCACCGTCAACCCCGTGTTCAACATGAACGGCAAGATGACCGGCAGCGGCGACGCCTGTTCGAGCGACAATTGCCTGATCCTCTTCTACGGCGGCTTCGGCGGTTCGGAAGAGCGGCTCGGCATGACGTACCAGACCGTCGACAGTCCCAATTTCCGGTCCGCCGAACGCATCCAGGGCACCGTGGCCTTCGCCGCCACCGGAGACGCGGGGAGCGGGAATGGCGACGGTGGCGATCCGGTTCTGGCCGCCAGCGACGGCGTGGCGCCGACCGGGGCCGCGGGCAATGTGTTCGCGTTCCAGGGCGCGGGTGGCGGTGGTCAGGGGAGCGCGACGAGCATGACCGTGACCGACGGCCTGCTCACCGACGCGACCGCTTCGTTCGCGGCCGTGGCCTACACGCCAAATTCGGCAAGTACCGTCGAAAAGGGAGGCGATCAGGGCCGCATCGGCTGGTCGCGGATCGCTAATGTTCCCGTCGGCTATCGCGGCGGGACGGGCCAATCCTTCACCGCGACCGCCTATCCCGGCCAGTCCTGGCATACATTCTGGGGCGCGCCGGCGGTCAACCTTCCGGTCAGCGGGCTCGTCACCTACGATCTGATCGGTGCCACCACTCCGACGCAGTCCAATGCGCGGCCCGGCACCGGCAGCTTTGCGGGCAATTTCGCCGTCGATTTTGCGACGCTGGAGGCCGGGCTGGAAGGGCGTCTGTCGTTCGAGGGCGAGACGTATAGCTTTGCGAGCAGCGGCGGTGTCGCGGATCCGTCGATGGCAATCCGCGACGACGGGGCCGGGGGCATGCGCTTCAACGAAAATCTGGCGACCAGCACGAGCGCGGGGGCGAGCGTCGCGCGCGGCACCTATGTGCAGGGTTTCCTGGCGGGTGACGGCGCAACGCATGCCGGCATCACCTATTCGGTGCGGGTCGCGTCGAGCAACGCGATACAGGGCGCCGCGACCTTCCGCGCGCAACCGACGGTGAATAACAATCCCTATGCGACGGCGCCTGGCGCGCTGATCGCTTCGTCCGGGGAAGGCGGCGAATGGGGACGGTGGTCCGTGCCGGTGCCGGGCGACGCCCCGACCGACGGAATGCCGATGGCCTCCGCTCCGGCAAGCGCGGTGCGCGGCGGAATCGACCGCGACGCCCAGCGGCTGAAAGCCGAAGCCCTGCTCGGCGGACTCGTCACCTTTCCGCAAAAATAGGGGCGGGAGGCGTCCCTAACGGGCTTTGTCATCTCGATGACGGGCTTGGTGTGTGGGCCGGGGCGAGCGTGCACGGCATGGTCATTCCCGGCACAGACATGGGAGGGCCACATGAACAAGTCGATTATTGCGCTGACCACGACCGCGCTTTTCGCCGGCATCGCGACACCCGCCGTCGCGGCGGAAAAGGACGAGGTCACGCTCAACAAATGCGATCGCAGCTATGGAACGATCGCGGTAGTGGAAGGCGATACGCAGGGCTGGTCGGACTATGGTCTGGGCTCGCCGCGCGAGCTGATCAATTCGCTCGCGATCGAATCGGGATGCTTCACGCCGCACAACGCGGCAGCCGGCACGCCCGCCGACTTCCTGATGAATGTCGTGGCCGGCGATTCCGAAGAGGTCGACAAATCGGTCGAGATGGCGAAATCGGCCGCTGTCGAGGGGCTGGTCCGCTCGGGCGCGGCGGGAAGCATCGTGTCCAAGGTTCCGGTCGGCGGCGCCCTGCTCGGCATGTTCGGCGGTCTGGGCGGCAAGAAGAAGCGCGTCGCGGCCGGGATCAAGCTGTTGAGCCCGGCGACCGGCCAGGCGGTCGTTACCGGCACCGGCGAGGTGCGCAAGACGTCGATCAGCTTCGGCGGCAACGATGGATGGACCGCCGGTGCGAACGCGGCAGGCTATGGCGCGAGCAAGGATGGCAAGATGCTCGTCGAAGCCTTCGTCAAGGCGTTCAACGCGGTGTCGGCGCAGGGCGCCACGCTTGCATCGTTGCCGGTCGCCCGGGCCGCGGCGCCGGCGGCATCTGCCACGCCCGAGGCAACCGTTGCGATCGACACGGTGATGCGGGCGACCCCCGCCGCCGATGGCGCGTCGGTTCGTTCGCTGCGCGCCGGGACAGATGTGGTTCCCACCGGAAATCGCAACGGCCTGTTCATCGAAGTGAAGGACGGCTACGGGACCCAGGGTTGGGTGTCGGTCGAAGACCTTGGCTGAGAACCCGGCTTGCCCCGGCCCGGCGGCTATGCCACAAGGGCCGGGGTCGCATATCCGGGGGGATGATTGCGCCAACATCATGGAAACGCTGAAAATCCTTTATGTCGAGGATGATCAACGCGCCGCGAGCGAGGTCCAGGAAATGGCCGCGGGGCGCGGCGATATCGTCGTGTGGGAAAACAGCGGGTCGGGCGGCCTGCTGCGCGCGGGGATGGAGAAATTCGACGTCATCATCCTCGACCGCATGCTCGGCGACCTCGACGGGCTGACGATCCTGAAGCGGCTGCGCGAAAGCGGGGTCGGGACCCCGGTCCTGATGCTTTCGGCGCTCGGCCGGACCACCGACCGCGCCGAAGGTCTCGACGCCGGCGCCGATGATTATCTCGCCAAGCCTTTCGAGGCGCAGGAACTGCTCGCGCGGCTGCGCGCGCTACACCGCCGCGCGGTGGGCCGCGAACATAGCGCCGTCATCCTCTATGGGGCCTTCGAATGCCATGTGAAGGCGCGCACGGCATTCCGCGACAACCGTCACCTGTCGCTCAGCCCGCGCGAATTCGAACTGTTTCGCTATTTCATGGAAAATGCGGGCGAGGTCGTGACGCGCGAGATGCTGTTGCAGGATGTCTGGAACATATCCTTCGACCCGCAAACCAACGTCGTCGACGTCAATGTAGGCCGGATGCGGCGCAAGCTGGAGGACGGGTTCAAATCTCCGGCGCTCGAAACCATCTGGGGCTCGGGCTATCGCCTGCTGGACGGGAGGTAGCGATCGCTTCGCGCCGCTCCATCTTTTCCCGCCTCGTCGCCGCCGCGATCCTGTTTTCGATCGTGCTGGTCGTGGGGTTGTGGGCGATGACCGACCAGACGATCCGGTCGACGCTTGACGCATCGGCGCGCAAGGCGGTGGATGTCGATCTTGCCGGGCTGGCGGACATCCACGCGACGAGCGGCCCCGACGAACTGAAGCGGCGGATCGCCGACCGGCTTGCGATCACCCCGCGCGATGGCAGCGCGCCGCATTATATGCTCACCGATGCCGGCGGCGCCGTGCTGGCGGGCGATATTCGTCGCTGGCCCGAACTCGACCCCTCGGTTTCGGAAAGCGGGACGATCACGGTCGGCGAAGGCACGAGCGCCTATGCGCGGGCGACCCGGCTCGCGCCCGATCTCCGGCTGCTCGTGGCCCGGGAAACGGCGGACAATGGCGCGCTGCGCCAGCATGTCGCCATCGTGTTTCTGGGGGGCGGGGCGCTGTTCGTGCTCCTTGTCGGCGCTCTCGGCAAGCTGGCCGCCGGGCGGTTGCACTGGCGGATTCAGCGGATCAACGATGCCTTTCGCGAATCCGACGACGACCGCCTGATCGCGATGCGGCCCCGCGGACGTAGCGACGAAATCGATGAACTGACCGATCATAGCGCCGCCGCGCTCGTGCGGCAGAAACGGTTGGTGGAGGCCTATCGCGACACATCCGACCAGATCGCGCACGAAATCCGCACCCCGCTGATGCATCTCGACGGCCGCTTGACCAAGGCGCTGGCGGCCGATCCGGGAGAAGCGGTCGCCACGCGGCTGCTCGAAGGCCGTGCCGACATCAAGCGGCTCGTCGCGATGCTCGAATCGTTGCTCGACATAGCGGCGAGCAAGGCGCGGCAAGGCGACCGTCATGGCCTGAAACGCTTCGATCTCAGCGAAATGGCGACCCGGATATGCGAGCTCTATGCCGACAGCGCCGAGGAATCGGGCCATCTGTTTACCTGGGACATCGCACCCGGCATCCGCTTCGATGGAGAGGAGATGCAGCTTACCCAGCTTGTCACCAACCTGCTCGACAATGCGTTCAAATATGTGCCGAGCGGCGGTTCGGTACACTTGTCGCTTGCCGCCGGGCCGGTGCTGACCGTCGCCGACGACGGGCCGGGGATAGGCGAAGCCGATCGCGAGAAGGTCTTTCGCCGCTTCTATCGCAGTCCGGGCGATGCCGCCGGTTCCCCCGGCAGCGGGCTGGGCCTCGCCCTCGCAAAGGCGATCGCCGAACGCCACGATCTGTCCATCGCCGTGGCGCCATCCGAACGGGGCGCGACATTCGTCGTGAAGGCAAGGGAGGCATGATGAAGGACACCGCTTCGCTCGGTCTGGGACTGTCGCTGATGCTGCTTGCGGGCTGCGCGGTGCCTCGCGCTCCGGCGGTGCCTCCCGCGCCAGCCTCTCTTGCAGGTGGGCTGGCGCGGGACATGGCGGCGGCCGACGCGGCGTTCGAGGCACGCGACACCGACGCGCTCGCCAAAGCCCTGCACCGGATCGATCGCCGCAACCCCCGCGCCATCGACGATCAAGCGGCCGATCCGGTGGCGCGCTGGCGAAGCGCGGTGCCCGACATCGATCCGCCGGTTCGGGGCCGGGCTCTAGGTCCCGGCTATGTCCGCGGCACGCTTGCGCCCGGCGCGGCAAGGAGTCTGGACCAGCTGTTCCTGTCGGGCGAGGCGGCGACGGTCGCGGCCACATCGCGTCCGCAGAAGAATTTGCGGCTGAAAATCTTTGACGGTGCGGGCCAGGTGGTTTGCGATCGATCGCCGGCGCATGTCGGCGACTGTCGCTTCACCCCCGTTTTCACGCAGCGCTACCGGATCGAACTCGTCAACGGCGGGGGCGGCATGGCGCAATATTATCTGGTGGTCGACTAGGGTTCCGGCTTTGGGAGGGGCGAATGATGAAGAGGGCATCGTACCGCGCGGCGCGGGCAGGGCTGTTGGCGGCGGCGCTGTCGTGCAGCGTCGTCTGTCACGCCCAGCAGGCGCCGGTCGACCGCACGCGACTCGACGATCTGATCGCGCAGTTCGACGCGGCCGAACCCGACGCCGATCCGGCAGGCTATCGCGCGCTTGCCGACCGGGCGTTCGCCGAAGCGCGACGCCTGTATCCGCCGCGCCATCCGGAAATCGCGGCCCGCGAACTCTATGTCGGGATGGCGCTGGCGGTGGCAGGCGACATGGACGCTGCGCTCGGTATCGTCGACCGCGTCCTTCCGGTGCTGGAGGGCGAGGCCGCCTATCGCGGCAGCTGGCGCAACGCGTTGAGCACCCGCGCCTATATCCTCAATTTCAAGGGGGAGCATGACGCGGCGCTCGCGATCAACGAGCGGCTGATTGCCGACTATGAGGCCTATCCGAACGGACGGAACGAGCGCGACTATGCGACCAACCTGTCCAACCTTGCGGCCTCCTATCTCGAGCATGGTCGGCTCGACGACGCGCTGGCGCGCAACGGCCAGGCGATCGATATCGCCCTGACGCTCGATCCCGTTCCGTCGGATGTTGCGATCTGGAATGCCAATCGCGTCGTCTATCTCTATTCGGCCGGCCGTACCGAAGAGGCGGTTGCCACCGCGCGCGATGCGATCGCCCGCGTTGGCGGCGCGATTGGCGCCGACCATCCGATGATGGCCAATCTCTATGCCAATCTCGGCGCGATCCTGCTGCGCGTGAACCGTCCGCACGACGCGATGCCGATGATCCGCCGCGCCTATGAGCTGACCGAACGGGCGAACGGCGGCCCCAACCAGAACAGCGCGGCGATGCGCGTTCAGTTCGCGCAGGCCCTGATCCGCGCGGGGCGCGATGCCGATGCCATCGCTTTCCTCGATGCCGCGACTCCGATCATCGACGCCCAGCTCGGCGCCCAGAGCGATCGCGCGCTGGTCGCCCGCGACACGCGGCTGATCGCCTTGTTGAACAGCGGCCGCGCCGCGGAAGCGGAGCCGTTGGCCCGCGATCTGCTCGAGATTCGCGATGCGCGCCTGCCCGATGGGCATCGCGACCGCGCCAATGCCCGCGACAACCTGGCAAAGGCGGCGTTTGCCAACGCCGACTGGCCCGTCGCCGAAAGCGCGGCGGAACAGGCGGTCTCGCTGCGCAATCGGATGCTGCCGCCCGACCATCCCGACCTGTTGCTGGCCCGCGCGATGCTGTTGCGGGTGCAGGACCGCGCCGGCACGGTCGCTGAAGCCGACCTGATCGCGCGCGCGCGCGCCCTGTTCAGGTCGCTGACGCTGAACGCCAATCTCGCTCGCGGATCGGCGCAAGCCGAGCGCCAGCGGCCTGCCTATGGCTGGCTCGCCGAGCTGTTCGCCCGGCACGGCGCCGTCGGGGATGCCTTCGAGGCGCAGCAATGGGCCGCGCGAACCAGCCTCGACGACGCGCTCGCGATCGTCGAAAGCGAACGAGCCGCCACGTCCGAGCCGGCCTTTGCCGAAGCCGTTGGCAAGCGCCGCCAACTGCTTGCGGAACGGCAGGGGATCGAGGCGCGGCTCGACGCCAATCTGATGCGTCCCGATGGCGCCTTCGACCTGTCCGCCGTCACCCGTGATCTCGACGCCAATCGCCGGGCGATCGCGGCGCTCGACGCCTCGCTGCGCGCCGACCAGCGGGCACGGCTGTTTTTCGCGCCGTCGACCCTGGCGCAGTTCACTGAAGCGACCCCGCCGGCTACCGCGTCGGCGATGTTTACCGATATTGGCGATGCGTGGCTGGCGACGCTGGCGAGCGGCGCGCGGGCCACGCAATATCTGGTCGCCGACGGTGCGGGCGTGGATGGGCTTGTGGCCCGGTTGCGCGCCGCGATCGACGGTGGGGACGATTTCGACGCCGCTGCGGCCGGGGCGCTGTACGAGCTATTGTTCCCGGGCGACGCCACCGCTTCGTTGCACGGGATGAAGACGCTGGCCGTGGTTGCCAACGGCTCGCTCGACGCCTTGCCGTTCGGAATGCTTATGCCTGGTGGTCCGGCAGGCGAGTTCCTGATCGACCGCATGGCGATCGAGCGGATGATTCGGGCGCCCAATGGGGCAAGCCGCGAAGGCGCCAGCGACGCGGCCGGCGCGCTCGTCGCGCTTGGCGGGGTCGAGGGCCGGCGCGTCGGAACGGCACTCGCGATGCGCTCCGGCAGCGCCGCGCGCGCGATCGACGACCTGCCCGACCTGCCCGATGCGGAGCGCGAACTGGGCGCGCTTGCAAAGGCATTGGGCAGCGAAGGCGCGCATCTGCTGATCGGCGATCGCGCGACCAAAGCGGGCCTTCGGGCCGCGCGAGTCCAACCCGGATCGATCCTCGCGTTCGCGACTCATGGTTTGTTGCCCGGCGAATTCGACGGGCTCGACGAGCCAGCGCTGCTGCTGACGCCGAAGGACGGCGACGACGGGCTCCTGAAGCCCAGCGAGATCGGCGCGCTCAGCCTGCCGGCGCAACTGGTGATCCTGTCGGCGTGCAACAGCGCCGGAGCGTCCGGGGCCGACCGGCCCCAGCTTTCGGGCCTTGTCCAGGGTTTTTTCCTGGCCGGCAGCGGCCAGGTGATGGCGAGCCACTGGGTCGTTCGCGATGACGTCGCGCGCCGGCTGTCCGTCGGTACGGTGAGGGGGCTGCGCATCGGCAAGGCACCGGCCGACGCGCTGCGCGATGCGATCATGTCCGTACGCAAGGGATCGGATGGCGAACCAGGGATCGACCAGCCGGCGCTGTGGGCGCCGTTCGAGCTCTTCTCGGGCTAGGATCGGAACCCTGCACCGGTTCCACCGGGACCGGGAGGGTGGATCCGCCGGCGTTGCCGTGCGGAACGATCGACAGGGATCGTTCGTTCAAAGCCATGCCGGGTGCAGGAGCATCGACGATGCCCCTCCGCGCCCGGCGACTTGAAAGGAAGACGTCATGTTCAAATGGGCATTGATATTTGCCGCCATCGCCCTTGTTGCGGCGATCCTGGGATTTTCGGGCGTCGCCGGCGCCGCCGCCGGTATCGCGAAGATTCTGTTCTTCGTCGGCTTGGCCCTCGTCGTCCTGTTTCTGGTTCTCGGCTCCGCGGCGGCCAAAAAACTGAGCTGATCCCATCGGCGGCGCGACGCACGCCGTTCCGATACGGCGATGCGGCGCTGCCGACCCCGGAATATAATTTCCGGTCCAAGCTGTGGACCGAAGCTTGCGGGAACGTCGTTTCGATTGGGCGGTTGATGGACTGTCTGAAACCAAACGGGAGCTTGAGATGAAGAGTCTGTACCTGATGTCCGCTGCCGCGTCGCTGCTGCTCGCCGGTTGCGGCTCGCCGGACGCCGCAAACGACGATATGGCCGCTGCGCAATCGGCTGACGCCACCGCAACCGGCGCGATGCCGGGAGAGGTTGCCGCGCCGCAAAGAACGGTCGCGATGTTGCAGACCGCCGACGGCAAGCCCGCGGGCCGGGCCACGGCGACCGCCGCCGACGGAGGCGTCGCGGTGTCCCTTGCCGTAGAGGGCCTGCCCGCCGGAAAGCATGGCGCGCACGTGCATACGGCTGGAAAATGCGACGCGCCGAAGTTCGAAACCGCCGGCGGCCACTGGAACCCGACTCAGGCGAAACACGGCCTCGAAGACCCCGCCGGGCAGCATGCCGGCGATATGCCGAACCTCGTCGTGGGCGAGGATGGACGCGGCACGCTTTCCTATCAGCTGAAGGGCGCGACCTTCGCAGGCCTGCTCGACAGCGACGGGTCGGCGATCGTCATTCATGCCGGGGCCGACGACCAGAAGACCGACCCGTCGGGCGACAGCGGTGCGCGCATCGCGTGCGGTGTGTTCAAGGCGGAATAGGTCGGCCGGCGGGCGCCCGCCGCATCGTCGCGGCGTGTGCCCCCGGGGCACGCCTTCCCTAATTGCAAAGCCTGTCCGGCCTACCTGCCGGACATCGGGAGACCCATGTTCAAAAGCTTCGTGCGAAATTACCCCTATATCCATCTTGGGCTCGGCCTTGTCGGCAACATGCTGTTCTTCGTCGGCTCCATCCTGTTCCTCGATCGCTTTTCCGCTTGGCATCACGCCGCGATCCTGATGTTCATCGTCGGGTCGGCCGGCATGCTGCTGGGCGCGATCGGGAAGGCGGTGACCGAACTCGAAGCGGCTAGGCGGGATCGGGGGTCAGCCTACCGCGGTAGCGCAGACCCCCCGCGCAGCCACGCCCTCGGCGGATGATCTGCGTAAAGTTGGAGCAAAGGCCGGGCGTGGCGGAACAGCGCGGAGGCGCGGCGCGTACTGTCGCCATGCCGCAGAATCCTGCCTTTGCCCTATCGGTCATTCCGCTGCTTCTGCTCGCGGCCTGCCATGAACCGGACGAGCAACGGGGGCCGCGGCATGTTGCGGAGCAGCGCGCCGACGGGGCGGGGAAAGGCCCGCTTGCTCGATCCTCCCCGACTTCGGCGGTGACCGGTCAAGAGGCGCGCGTCGCCGGGCGCGGCGGCGCCGCTGATCCGTCGCCGCGGTCCTGTGCTGCCGAGCGTGGGGCAGACAGCGTCAACCGTCTCGTCCAGGCGTGCCTTCGCGTATCGCCGGCAACGCGGCCGCCCTGCAATGCCGCCAACAGCTGCGCGATGATCGAGGACGAGATTGCGCGAAGCTGCGCGCTCCTTGGCGACGATGCGGGGCATGTCGAGGCATGCCGGGTTCGGGCGGGCAGCCGCCAGGCGGCGCTCGATGTCATAGGGCGATATTATGCCGCGCTCGATGCGCGGGATTTCGGGACGGCCTGGGCACAATGGGGTGCCGACGGCAGGCCCGGCCAGAGCTTTGAAGAATTCCGGACCGGCTTTGGGAACACACAGTCGACGCGGGTCACGGTGGGCCCGCCGGGGGATGTCGAAGGCGCGGCGGGCTCGCTCTATGTCAACGTGCCTGTTACGGTCGATGCGACGCTCTCATCGGGGCAACGCCAGCGTTTCAAGGGCTATTATGTTTTGCGCCGGGTGAACGACATCGACGGTGCGAGCCCCGAGCAATTGCGATGGCACATCGACAATGCCCAACTGCAATCGGTGCCTGTCGAATAGCCGGTCGTCGCGACCCGACTTTTCCGCGTTCGAATATGCGCGCATATGCCGCCGTCGGTGTCCCGCGGGAACGACGTAGCATGGGATAGATATTATCATCTGACTTATTCCCGTCATTTCTTAGCCTTCGAAGAGTCGTCAATCGGTCCCGCTCGTGAAACGCGGTGTGCGTAGCGCGCCGCTCGCGGACATCGAATCCGGTCCGCGGGGTCACGACATTCAAGGGGCAAATATGCACATCCTCCATCATGCTGTTCGCGTGCGCCGTGCGGGCGCTCGCCTGCTCGCTTCCGGCACGTCGGTTGCTGCGTTCATCGCGTCGCCGGCTCTTGCGGTCGAAGCAACCGATGCGCCGCACGACGGGGAGATCGTCGTCAGTGGTTCCGCATTCCAGAATCTGGAAGAGATCGACGCGCGCCGCGAAACGACGGCTATCGTGGATACGCTATCGCGTGACGAGATCGGGTCGCTGCCCGATATCACGATCGCCGAATCGCTTCGCCGGATTACGGGCGTCACGACAATCTATAACGACGATATCGGTCAGTTTGCGTCGATCCGGGGCACGCATCCGGATTTTATTCCGGTGACGCTCAACGGCCTTGCGATCGCCACGACTGGAGACCTCGGCGAAGGCACGCGCAAGGTCAATCTGCAGGTCATTCCAGGCGAGGCGGTGCAGCAGTTGCGTGCCTATAAAACCCTGGCTCCGGATCTCGACGCGGGCGCGCTTGGCGGACTGATCGATATCGTGACGGCAAGCGCCTTTGACAGGTCGCGTTCGTTGCTCAGCGCGACCGCAGGGGTCAGCTATACGAGCTATATGGACGTGCCGGACACCAACAGCGCCGGTGACAGCAAGGATTCGCCTTTCGGTCCTTCGGTCAGCATCATGTTTGCCCCACGTTTCGGGGCAAATGAGGAATGGGGGCTCGTGCTGACCGGCATTTATGAAGTGCGTCCGCGCACCCAGACGAACGATGCCGTCACCAACCGCCTCTATTATAATGACGCCGGCAAGACGACCACGCCGGAGAGCGACGACTGGAACGGTTTCGCGGCCCCCAATAGTTTCGTTTCGCATAATTATACCAACAAGTTCACCAAATATGGCGGCACGGCTCGCCTCGAATATCGCCCGAGCGACCGCCTGCGGTCCAGCCTGTTCGGCTTCGCCTATTTCTCCGACGAACAGGAAACACGGAACACCAATCGCGTCTACAGTCTCGACCAGGCGCAGGACCAGACCGCGACTACCGGCACGATGCGCGTGCGCGCGGCCGATACCCAGTGGCGATACAACAGCTTCGAACGCGATCAGTGGGGCCTGCAATGGCTCAACGAGGCCGATATCGGGGACCGCGGCCACCTGTCGCTCGGCGGGGGTTACAGCCATGCGTGGTTCCGCTCGGTGCGGCCATTCGTGGCCTTCGTCTACAATCCCGGCACTCGGTTGACCTACGACCTTGCCAACAAGGACCAGCCGTTCGTCCTCGATAATGGCGACGCCTATCTCGATCCCGCCAACTATTCGACCGGCACACTCTATCGGGACAGCCGGGTTGCACGCGAGGACATCTATGAAGCGCGGCTCGACTATGGCTTCAACAACCGCAAGGACGATCGCGGCTTCGGTGTCGGCTTCGGCGGTTCCTTTCGCGATCTCGATCTCGAGCGCGATAATAGTTCGACCAACTATGTGACCGGCACGGTGACGCTAGAGGGGTTGAGTTTCGTTCCTGACTTCGGCACCCCGGGATACAGTCACCCGGCCCTGTGGCTCGATCAGGAAACATTCTGGAATGATGTCGTCCCGACGATTCCGGTCGATACGGCGACGTCGGACCGCAACTCTCGGATCAACGACTACCATTATCGCGAGACGATTGCGGCTGCCTATGTCAACGGCAACTACACGTCGGACGCATTTCGGCTCGACCTGGGGGTGCGGCTCGATCGCGCCGAATTCACCGCCGATATGGCACAGGTGCTCGACGGCGAACTCCAGCCGGACCAGGTTCGCTACACCGGACAAGATACCCACCTGCTTCCTTATGCGACCGCCAATATTTTCGTCAGCGACGCCTTGCGGTTGAAAGCGGCGGCGAGCCAGACGCTTGGCCGTCCGAATCCCGAAATGATCGCGACGGTGGAGCAGGTCGATCCGACCGAATTGACGATCACCCGCGGCAATCCGCTGATCAAGCCGCGACGGGCGACCAACCTCGATCTTGGCCTTGAATATTTCTTCAACCGTGGAAACGGCATGGTCACGCTCACCGGTTTCTACAAGGACATCAAGGATGATATCCTGACGGTCGCGACGACCCAAATGATCGACGGCCAGGAGTGGCAGGTGTCACAGCCGATCAACGGCGAGAGCACGAGCTACAAGGGCGTCGAACTGGGTGTAATCAACAACAGCTTCGGCAACGTTGCGCCGTTCCTCGACCGGTTTGGCGCGTCGTTCAATCTGCTGTGGGTGAAAGGCAAGTCGGCCTATCTTTACAACGACGAACTGCGCAAAACAGACCGCTTGCAATATCAGGCCGAAGTCGCGGCCAATGCCGCCCTGTTCTATGATCTTGGCGGCGGGTCCGAACTGCGCCTCGCAATGAACCACCAGGGACGCTATCTCGAGGAATATGCCGCCAATCCTTGGCAGAATATCTATATCGAGCCTTTCACGACAGTCGACCTGACAATCCGATGGGCGGTCACGCCCCGGCTCCAGCTTCGCCTCGAGGGGCGCAACATCTTCGGCGCCAACCGCCAGCGCAATACCGGCGCCGACGCCGAATATTACCGCGCCGGGCTCGAAGTCGGGAACAGCTGGTTCCTGCGCGCCAACTTCCGCCTCTGATCACCCTCTTCCCAAGGATTCCCGCCATGGAGTTCGAACGTCGACATATGCTGCAAGCGATGGGCTTTCTCGGCCTCAGCACGGTGACAAGCGTGCCCGCCTTCGCTGCGCCGCTCGCCGATTATCCTTTTACACTGGGGGTGGCTTCGGGTGACCCCTGGCCGGACGGCTTCGTCATATGGACGCGCCTCGCGCCGCATCCGTTGCGGCCGGGAAGCGGGATGCCGGCTGCGATCTACCCCGTCGCGTGGGAAGTTTCCGACGACGCCCGGTTCCGGAATATCGTCCGTCGCGGGGTTGCCGATGCGCTTCCCGAACTCGGACACAGTGTCCATGTCGAACTCGCCGGGCTCGATCCCGCGCGTCCCTATTGGTACCGTTTCCGCATCGATGGCCATGCAAGCCCGATCGGCAGGGTTCGCACCGCGCCGCTTGCGATGGCGGCAATCGATCGCCTGCGCATCGGCGTGGCCGGATGCCAGAATTACGAGCACGGCTTTTACACGGCATACCGCTATATGGCGGGCGACGATTTCGACGCCATTTTCCATTATGGCGACTATATCTACGAAGGAGCGCCGGGAAGGCGGGGCGAGATCCCGGTGATCCGCGAGCATGTCGGGCCCGAGCCCGTGCGGCTCGACGACTACCGGATGCGCTATGCGCTCTACAAACTCGATCCCGATTTGCAGGCGGCGCATGCTTCGGCCGCATTTTTGATGACGTACGACGACCACGAGGTCGACAATAACTGGGCCGGGGACAGGGATCAGGACGGAACCGACCCGGAAATTTTCCTGGTCCGCCGCTTTGCGGCGATGCAGGCATGGTACGAAAATATGCCGGTGCGTCGCGCGCAATTCCCGAAAAATGGTGCTATTCAGATGTATCGCCGCCTTGATTACGGCAGCCTGCTGCGCGTCCATCTGCTCGATACGCGCCAATATCGCGACGACCAGATTTGCGCTACGAAGGGTGAGGTAAATTGCCGCGATCCAAAGACGTTCGAGATGGGGCAGATTTTGGGCGACCGGCAACAGACGTGGCTTGCCGACGGACTGGATCCGGCGCGCGGCTGGAACCTGATCGCACAGCAGGTCGTCGTCATGCCCTACGACCGGATCGACGAGAACGGCGATATCGGTACCGCGCCCGACAGCTGGCTTGGCTATCCCGAATCACGTCGGCGTCTGGTGCGGGCGATCAAAGACAGGAATCTTTCCAACGTCATTATCGCGACGGGCGACGTGCACCAGAATATTGTCGGCTATGTCCCGGCGAACGACGAAGAGCCCGATCGTAACCAGGTTGCGACCGAGTTTGTCTGTACTTCGATCAGTTCGCTGGGCGACGGGCGGGACGTGAAGATCCGCAAGCCCGATTTCCGGCCGATTATCGCGCGCAACCCAAACCTGCTCTTTGCAAATGGCCAGCGCGGTTATCATGCCTTCACGGTCACACCGACGTCCTGGCGGACCGACGTGATGAAGGTGGACAAGGTCAGCGACCACAGCGGGCAGCTTAGCCGGCTGGCCTCCTTCACCGTCGAGCCGGGGTCGCCGCTGGCGAGCCAGGGTTGAGCTGACCCTAAGGAATATAGGCGACCGGGGGGACGCCGTGGCGATAGGGGGCGTACCAATTG